>JARBAU010000126.1 GCA_029237525.1 Nitrososphaerales archaeon
GAGATGATTGGTATTTTAGGTGTCTATTCCGACCCCAAAAGGGATCCTAGAGGGCATATTATGTCAACTGTGTTTATAGGACATAGTTTATCTAATGATAAGTCGAAGAACAAGGCTGCAGCTCAAGCCTCGTTCCCGCTTTTTGTAAAACCTTGCATACAACTAAAGCTAATTTTCCAGCACTAACATTTTAAAGTAATATGTTTCCTATCGTTAATATGAGACTCCCGCCGGTATAATTATACCGGACTTTACAAGAACCCAGTATTATTTAATGTATCAAACCTACCAAATGTTAATAGAGTTAAAATATGGTGCCAATCATGATTGCGACTATCTATAGATATCAATTTGTAGAATAAGGAGTCTAATATCTTGCAAGCCTGAGAATCTTTGGATTCGACTTGATGTCCTATCCATCATTTTGAATCAATTTCTATTGAAAAACTAATCAATGATAATGCATATTGCATTGTGGCGTGCATAATCTGAGCATGAACAAGTCCACCCGGATTGAGTTGCAACGGCGGGATAAAGGTTGTTACCAGATATCGAGCCGACTAGATAGTTTGATTCATTGATTCATTGATCATCGTAACGGCGCCGCTTATTTGAGATATCAGTTTTCCTTCCTCTTATTGGTTAACAAGTTTTCTAGACATCTTTAGGAAATGCGCGCATCTTGATAACTGTAGGTAATTTTTCATTTATTGCCTCATCGAATCTTATACCAGGATATTCTTGGCGCTCTTTTCTAATTCTAATTCCATTACCATCTTTCATATCTTTTGTGTAAATCCTAAGTAATTCGTGTTCTCCATCTTCCCATGTCCTCGCGAATTTCTCACCTGTATGTTCACTTAAAGAAGTTGAGCTAAAGTGCCACATCGTTAAATCCAAGAGTTATGATCTGGGATGGATGATAGTGAGAGTGATTGGGTGGCGCGCCTCATGAGAGTAATACAGAATATACTTTAATCATATTTACACGTCTCATATCATAACAAGATTTTACAAATTACGATTAGATTCTACTAGAACATATCAATATAATTAAGCAAATAATTATTATGAAGAAAGAAAACTGTGAAAGGCTTTGGCTATTTGTAATAGCCGCTGCGATTCTGGCAGTTAATAGTATTGCAATCATAGGAGCAGAACCAAAGGCTAGCGCGCGCACAGATCAACCATTAGCACTAGGACAACGAGCCTGTGTAATATACCAAACTTATCCGGCAACTGTTGACTGTTCTATAATTAACTCAAGTCCGTACAAAGTAATCTAATGGTGTTACAATTACGTTAGTGCCTATTAATGCTAGGGGACACGAGTACTATTAACAAAAACTGTTTGGCGCTCCTCTCACGTTTTCTGTGCAGTTTTTTCCTCCATTTTTCAATCGTAATTTACATCTGATTTATTATGATATTTTTTAACTATCTCTTTATTTGGATTCGTGCAACAGTGTGGTCCTAATGATAGATATCTCACCCAAAGAAGTCGCCCAATTAATACTAAATGTCACTAAAGGGGTTGCCAAATAGTTCGGTAATAAGGCTATTGATTCGTTCTTTTAGGACGTTGTAGGTTGTTTGCTAGCTAGTTCATATAAATTCCCTTAGTGCATGCGCCTCCTCTCTGTAAGTCCTAATTGTTTGTCGTTTACCATCTGGGTATACTATCGTTACTGTTATAATATTAACTTCTGCGTCAGAAGCAAACATTTGTGGATGAACCTTTTCTATTTTGCAATTGGCAAAGTAATTTTTTTAGTTCTGAAATAGACTTAAACTGATTATCAATATTACCTCTAGCTTCCATTGCGGTATATTCACTTCTTTCAGAGTCTTTTTTAGTATAATAAATGCCACCATTCGTACAAGGAACCATTCACTATAATCTTCCTCGTCGGAAATCATTACGTGGCATTCTTTTTCATCAAAGCTTCCGGCTTAACTCTTGCTAATTTTGGATTATGTTGAATCATTGTCAAAATCTGGCTCATTTGATCGCGCATAGCCTGAATCTCTTCATTATGTTTGCTTTCCATAATTTCAATTTCATTCTTCTTTTTGGTCAGTTCATCAATTTTTTTGTGCAACCGGTACTCCTCGTTTATAGTTAGATCGTTAATAGCGGCCACATAACCCAGGGCTTTATCATTACCCTCTAGTAATTTTTGATCAGTTGGTTTGAAGTACGACTTGATTTAGACCGTAGCAATGACCCATGAGGTACTCACTATAGAGAGAATTCATTCCTGAGTTTATACAAGTGGTTTCGAAGAATTTACGAAAGCCGTGAGTTTCCATTAATTCTGTATGGATACATGGTGCTATTGGTGGTTGTCTTATCCCAGAATCTTTTAGCAACCTAGATATCATTCTTGATATTGCATATTCGCCGTACTAACTGGTCTGTTAATCTGTAGGATACTATCAAAAATTTGTCGAAATAAGGGAGTATTCGGTCCTAGTTTTTCTCCTAGCGAACTACGATACTGTAGGTACTCATCTATTAGTTTGGTACATTCTGGGGTGCAGTATGTGATATATGACTCTGATTCATTTTTATAGACTGTGAATTTTAATAGGTTGTATTTATCGATGCGGTTCATATCCCTCAGTCGGAGCCCAGGTAACGCGCCTCTGCGCATGCCTGAGCTGGCTAGTAGGCAGATAATGGCTCTATCTCTAAGTGGGGCTAAATCTATCAGTTTCTTTATTTCCTCTCTCTGATATGGTCTATCCTCTACTATGCTGCGACGTTTGCCCATGTATTTTTTTATCTTTTTCCAGTTGATTTGAACGTCATTCATTTGTAAAAAATGAGAAAGAGCTGCAACCCTACTAGCCATTGTAGCATGTGCAAGCCTTTTATGTTCGCGCATATAAACAATATAATCCCTTATTCTGCTTTCTACTATTCTTGGTTCTAGCTTTAGCAGGTCGTCGTAGTTTGTTAACTTCAAAAATTTCATGAAATATGCCAGCCAGATTCTATAGAAGTGTTTTGTAACTGGACTGTCTATCGAGCTAATGAAATTAGGGTAGGCTTCACTGTCTATATTATATTCAATTTGCACCTGTTGTTGTCTGGGCATTAGCTCAAACTAATACATTTTGGTATTTATAGTAACAGGGTGGTTTATAAAATATGTTTTTTTTATCGACCCATCATACCAGGGCCATCCGTCAAACCTGCTGGATGCAGACTCTTAACCATTGTAGAATGTCATAGAATGCTAATAAGTCAACAATGAAATATGATTGGAAGATAGTACATATATTCAGATAAATGATCCACATTCTTGAGACAATATCTGAAATCGTCTAAACCATTATTTAGATAGAATTAATGAATTTGTTTACTAATTGTGGTATCTTGGAAACAGTTATCAGAAGGTAAGAAAAATTCTTGAGAAATAAGACATCTACAGTGCTTTGGTCCCAATAGGCTTTTTCCTAAACGGCTAGAGTAGAGGCATATAACCTTAGTAAAAAAATATTATATAGTCGACAGTTTATAGAAGCCAGATATTTTTGTCTACAAAAATTCTGCTATAAGCTGGGCTATTTATTGCCTTACAAAAAACATTGTCAATATATTGACTGGATAATTATTATTTCAGATGTCCTGCCCTAAGCATCAAATATATTGTCCCTAATCTCGATAACCATCCAATTTTTCTTACCTTTAATTCATAAAAGAATGGTAGGTTGTAAGCAATCTATCAAGAGTGATTTCCTAAACAATAGAATAGTATCTATTGGGTAAGTGATCGGCACATGAGTACTGCGACAGTATTAGATCGAAAAGAGGGAATATCAATCAGCTCATCCGAAAATTCATAACACATCAGATCAACAAGAACAGTTATACTTAATTGATCTTGTTCGCGGATTAACATTTAAAAATGATCTACAATTCTAATATTTCCTAAAATTGATAAGACCAAAATTGTAGATCATCACAAGTAGATATTTTTCAATATCTTAACGATAACTAAATAACATGTAAACGTTACTTCGAATATTCTTATTTAGTACAATACTCAAATGCTAATTGTATGTATCACTACTTATTGTCTACTATTCAACAATTGTCATCACCGCTAGCACCATTTGATCAACTGTTCTTTCATGTCTCTACTCCATCCCCATCAGATACTCTAATTCAAGATTTTGCAGCAATAATGATTGTAGCTGCGATAATGCTTGTGATAACTCATAAATTAAAACAACCTATGGTAATTGGTTATTTACTCGCTGGGATGATAATTGGTCCCTATACGCCGCCATTTCGATTAATACAGAACGTCAATTCACTAAACACTTTTGCGGAACTAGGGATAATAATGCTATTGTTTGTTATCGGAACAGAATTTCCAATCGCGAAGCTTAGGGCTATAGGTCGAACATCTATTATTGTAGCATTACCAGAAACTATAGTGACACTAGTATTCGTATTCTTCGTTGCCCAAACACTTGGTTTTTCATTCTTTGACTCATTGTTTTTGGCATTGGCAATGTCTGTGACTAGTACTGTAATAACAATCAGAGTTCTAGAGGAAATTGGCCTGATAAAAGATAAATCAACGGTTCTAATACTTGGAATATCGATAGTAGAGGATATCATAGCAATTACGACTCTGGGTATATTTCAGTCAGTAGCTGCTAATGATGGCAATGTATCAATCCTACAAGTCTCTATTTCATTAGGAATAGTAATCGCATTTATTGGATGTACTCTTTTCCTGGGTTCAAGATATATTCCAGGGATTATTGATAGGATCGGGAGGACACAGGACTATGCATTGATTTTGATCGTCATTCTGGGATTGGCATTTGGTTTGTCCTTTGCAGCCAAACAATTAGGTCTATCCGTTGCCACTGGTGCTTTTTTAGCGGGAGTATTGGTTGCTGAATCAAAAAGTGCCAATGTTGCAAGAGTAATTACAACACCATTAAGAGATATGTTTGCAGCGATATTTTTTATCTCTATAGGAGCCCTGATTGACTTGGCTCATTTACCTTTGCTTATCGTTCCAGCAATGTTATTAATTCTCACTTCATTTGCATCAAAATTCTTGATAATTACTGCGATATTAGCTAGAGTGAAGGGTTATGATGAAATCACCGCTTTAAGGACCGGGTTAGGGATGGCTTCAGCGAGAGGAGAAATATCCTTAATCGTAGCTAAAGCTGGTCAAGATGTTGGAGCAATCAGTTCCGCAGTCTTCCCTATATTAGGTATTGTAACGATAGTGACCGCCTTCATGACACCGTATGTGATTAAGTTTGGAAATATTTTGAAAATCTCACAATCGATAAATTCAGCTAATACGTCGAATGAAAAAAAGAAATTTAGGTTTAGCTTTAGATCTTGATGCCAAAAAAATATACCATTATATGCACAATTATATCTGTATAATATCCTCTACAGTTTCCCCAGTTCCACTTCTGCGATGACCGTATAATTGCTCTATACATATTGCAAATCCGACATGAGCACAATCCCCCTCATTGCAATACTTACAGTAAGGAATGCCTTTGTTTATCTCGACGTCAATTTCTGCACGTAAATAGGTATCATAGAGAATAGTATGCACATCATTCACAAATTTCAATAGGACTATAGGATTACTAGTAGGTGCTAATGATTTTTTATCATCTGAATTTAACCAATGCATAAAGGCATAAGTGCCTTCGTCTAAAGTTTCACACTTGTTTAACCTAATGTTAGATTTGTTCTCAACGTGACTTTTTAATCCATCATCTACGCCACTCGGCTGGTCGCTGGTACGTTCTTCTTCCATAAGGTTATTTTTTCGAACCCATCTATATTATTGAGAATAACTATATTAACCTATTTACTAAACTAGAAGGTAGAAAGTAATCATTTATTAATATATATTTTTTAATTATTTTTTGATAATATTATAACGTATTCAAAGCCTTTTCAACAGTTTTTTCATTTATTGAGAATATTTGAAATCTTTGCAAGAATTTGGAGGGACAATAGTCTCTACTCCCATAAATTGGTTCAAATCTCGTTTTTAATCAAATTCCAGTAAATGAGTTTCAGATTCAAATCTTAAATATGACAAACACAAATGATGTTTGTATATCATAGTATTGGATGATCATGATATCAAAATAAGAGAACAATCAAGTGATGATGCTAAACCACTCACGAACCCAGGATCTACATCTTCTACGTCTTCCTTGATAAATGAAGGGATCTTAGCTGGCCAGAAGATCGCCAAGATTTCAGTTATCACACTAATAAGTATTGGCATAGTAGAACTTGCCACTGGATATTTTAGTGGAAGTGCAGTTGCTACAGCCGATGGGACTGATTCTATCTCTGATGCAGTGATATCTTTCATAGTATTGCTAGGTTTGAGAATCGCACATAGACCAGCTGACAAAAGATTTCACTTCGGATACCACAAGGTAGAGAGCTTTGCTGCACTGATGGCAGCTATAGGAATGATCATCATTGGTGGTTTCATCCTCTATCATTCTTATGAAGCTTTAATCCAACCAAGAGAAATCAAACAGCCAATATTGACTATGATAGTTCTAGCAGTTGCAGGGGGAATCTCTCTATATAGAGCATTTCAAATGAGAACAATCG
Organism: Nitrososphaerales archaeon; assembly: GCA_029237525.1. GTDB lineage: Archaea > Thermoproteota > Nitrososphaeria > Nitrososphaerales > Nitrososphaeraceae > JARBAU01. The sequence goes on from JARBAU010000126.1 coordinate 6,644, forward strand.
CTAACAAATATGACATACTCTCATTAAAAACAGATGCCAAAAACTCAATAAAAGACGGTTCTGCATCAGTCATTGGTTTCTTTAGTGTACTAATTGCTTCGCAACTCGGATTCTTACAGGCCGATGCTATTGGAGGTATGATAATCGCTGGGTATATCTTCTCAGTTTCATATATTTCCCTCAAACGTTCATCTCTTATCCTCGTGGATTCATGGCAAGATCCCAAAGTTACAGAGATAGTGAAGAAAACTATCGAAGAGAAGTTCAACTATGAACTTATTAAAGTGAGATCGGTATTGCTTCGTCCAACGGGACTAGTAACCCAAGCTGAGGTACATATAGAAATTGACGGAAGCAAATCACTTAATGAAGTTGAATTCCTATCTAACGAGATAGAGACTGAAATGCGTGCAAAAATTCCAACAATGGATAGAATCTCAATTGTTCCTCATTCCTCCTCGATGGCAAAACCATCATCAAAAAGATGGAGTGGAATATTTCGTAACCGTAGAAATACCCTTCGCAGTCAGCAATGACTACTTGGAACACATATTAATATACAACCGTTCATTTTTACAATTGGTGACAATGAAATAAATTGAAGCTACTCTTAGATAGTAACATTTATGGTCCTTGGCGAAGAACATATTATTGTTGATCTAGAACAGATAAAAAACATTTCACAATGGTCCAGTTATCACTACTATTACTTTTGGATGGCATTTATCTGAAAGATTAGTCTTTGTGTCGGACTAACATCTATTTATCAATACACGATATGTTAAAGTATATGTTCTCATTTTTTGATGATGCCGATACCAAGACATCTGTTCAGTATGTTATGATAGACTAGCTTTTTTGTTTCTATTTATACAAAGGAATCAAAGACTAACGCACTTTAGGTCGCAACCCTGACAAAATCACGAAAAGGAAATTAATTGAATATTAGATGCTTATTAGCGCTTAACATTGATTCATTTAACCAAATTGATAATCTTGATAGGCTTCATGTATTTCTCATATGTTAGGAATAATGTAATAGCCGCAAATGAAGAATAAATATTTTGTAAGGATCTGGAGCATCTGAAATAAGAATCATGTGCATGATGACATCGGGTATTGTTTTTCGCCAATTATCTATCTTGCTAGAAATTTTCTGATATATACAATATGCATCAAATCAGTAAATCATATGATTTGTCAGTAAAGATGAATCATGAGTAAATGCAAAATCAATCTCGATATTTGATATTACTATAATAATCGATGTATAATAATTACAAATTAAATATGTCAGGTTAAGAAGAATCCGATGCTATATCACACTCAAGAGCATTTTGCTCGTTTTGGTATCTTAGTTTAATGAGGAGATGAAAACTGTCCTATGGACAGAAGAATATATCATTCTCCTGCCTATTTAAGCTTCAGTGTCTTTGCAGTAGCATCGATGACTGGAATGTATTTGCTTATATCAGGTTTCTTAATAGCAGTTGCATTATTAGATGAGAAGAGAGGACTGCTAACTACTAATAGAATCCTATAGGTTCGATCTGGTGTTTTGTGTTCATAGACCTTAGTCTGCCCAACGCCGTTAGTATTAAAATTTTTAGGAAGTGTAGGAGCCGCACTATTACTGCCAATGTTATTGCTTGTTCCGCTATTATTTCCGATTGCCCCTGACAATAGTTTGGAGAAAGGACATTCTATAGTATACACTTGGAATGTCTTACCATTTAATGCAGAAGTAGTATTGGCGGCCAATTCTCTGCAGTTTTTTGAAATAGAAAATGTTGGAAGGCTCAGCTTATGGATTACAGAATTATTGAGTGATTGAACCAGGATAACGGGATTAACAACTGGGTTCTCTCTATTTAGCAAGTTACGTAAGTACTGACTTTCGTTCCCGGGATGCATGTTTACAAGTAGTCCGAATTCAGTCTCGATAGCACGGCCATGCCATCCGCTAGGAAAGTCCAAACTTTCTATTCCAAAGGACGGATTACTATAATGTCCCGTAATATCCTTTCTTAAAGATTGTAACAATTTTGGAATCATCGTTTTGTCCACAAGATCACTTTTAGTGTTATTTGCATTACTTTGTGCATAGACACCGTGGAATGACATATACACAGACGGCACCAAGATAAATAATATAGATATTGTACAGATCGATAATATTCTATGATTCATTATTGCCTCTTCATAGAACTAACTTATATATATGTAACTTAAGACGTAGCAGATTTAGGGGATTCCAGATTATTAACCAGAAAGCCTGACAATAAGTGATTAACAGCATCTTTTGAGATGTAATATTAAGTCAGATATCAACCCAAACAGTAAATATATTCTTATTGCAGGTATATCCTTGAGTGTAAGCATTGAATGAGATGAACAAGTCGGACGGATTGTTGTCACTAATTTGCTTTTAGTGTTCGGTAAAAAATATACCTTAGAATAAATTGTATATCTTCCTAATAGGTAACACTTTGTTCGGTTAAAATACCAATAATCACATTTAGACTTACAGGGCAAGAATTCATGTGATAAGATAAATGCACAGATCTGGTTACTATATAAAGTATTGAAACCAAGAAATAAAGTTTTTCAAAAAAAAGTTCCAAATAGGAAAATATTTTGTAATGGGAGATATTGACGAACGTAAAATTTGTGAGTTGAATCAAGTATCAAAGAAAGAGAAAATAAGATTATCACGATGTGAAACTGGATAAAAGTTCAAATATATTTGTTTTGCATCAGTTGAAGTGAAAAGCCGTGAATTGTTCTAACAGGTCTAACTTAAAAGGGCCAATGATTGTGGATCAGTTGCATACCTATAGTTATACTTTACCATTAATCCTTTTTAGTTTGGCGTTTTGCCAACAAAATTAGCAATTAACAGATAATTTTGTTAAATCACTAGTTAGATTCAGATTGAAGGTTTCGAATAATAAAGCAGCGTTTAAAAATATTTCAAGGCCAATAATATGCGGAAACTTAGTGAGATATGGTAATTAAATGAAACAATGTTGAATGTTTAAGCATAATAACTATCGTAGGTTTACATATTACAATAAAGTATCTCATCTATTTACAAATAGGTGAAGCTCTTATAGTCGATATGTTGGAATCATACGATTAACTCTAGTTATGACTATGACGATTTCATAGTTCTGGTCGGCAGTGATTAGGATCATTGTTTTTTAATCTGAATTGAAATATGAGTAGTACGCAGGATAAATGGTATGCCCAATATTGATGGCGAAGATGATTATTGCATTTCAGTTTCTAATCTTAGAAAGAAATATGGAAAGAATAATCCTTATGCAGTGAATGATATCACTTTTGATGTAAAGTACGGAACAGTTTTTGGATTTCTTGGTCCAAATGGTGCAGGAAAGACCACAACAGTAAAAATACTTACCACTCTACTCAAGCCAACATCTGGAACTGTACATATTTTTGGAAGACAACTTTTGAAAAATCAATCAGAAATTAAAAAAAGAATAGGAGTAGTCTCTCAAAATCCTAGTTTTGAAACTAATCTCACAGTAGAAAAGGCACTTGACTTATATGGTATATTATGGAGAATAAGAGATAAGCAGATTAGGAAAAATAAGATAAATGAAATTCTAAATACCTTTGATCTAGGATCTATTAAATCTGTCAAAAACGATGAGCTCTCGATAGGCCAAAGGAGGAGAGTCCAGGTCGCACGTGAGTTTATTCATGAATTGGATCTGCTTTTCCTTGATGAACCTACTGTAGGTCTAGATCCATCTGCAAGAAGATTGCTCTTAGATTATATCAAATCTCAGGTCAAATCCGGTCTGACAGTGTTCTTTACGACTCATATTATGGAAGAGGCAGAATACCTATGCGACCAAATCGCCATTATAGATAAAGGAAAAATAATCGCATTTGATACTCCTTCTGGGCTAAAGCAGAAGTATGGAAAGGGAAACAAAACAGTAGAACTTACATTTAATGACGTACCGGATAAACTCTTTATTGATCATCTTAGGAATATCGTCAATATGAGACGAAGTTACAAAGATGCAACTGAAGCTACTTCACATGTTGGATTCAATGGAGTACATACAGTTACGATTATAGATGATAATGTAGAACAGATCATTTCTGAAGTCTTGCAACTTGTTTACAAGAATGGCCTGCAATTAGAAAACATCTCTATAAATCCGCCATCTCTGGAGGAGGTTTTCTTGGCAGTAATTAATAAAAATGATTATTCTAAGGATAGCGAGGTGAGTCCATAGTTCATGTCGTTGGTAAATAACACACTATTGCTAGTGTATAGAAATTTCGTAGCTGCAGTTGATAAGACGTTCTTAATTTGGATGGTAGCTTTTCCAGTAGTTTATATCTTTATAGTGGGCTATGCTTACTCCACGTTAATCGGAGATCGAGGTATTAGCGTGGGCTCCATAACTGTTACATATACTTCGTTTTTGACCTCAGGTGTAATCGGGTTTAATGCAATGAATGGCAGCTCAGCAGTTGCTGGCGGTATTGTTTGGAACGATAAGAGAAACGGAATGCTTCAGCAACTTCTGGTGATGCAATTCAGCAAAGTACAATATATTGTTGGTAATCTTATAACCATAATTCTCGTTGGACTAATCAGCGCTGCCCTTATTATGATAATTGGTTTTCCAACAATGTACAGGAATGTAAACATAACACTCTGGAGTTTACCATATATCATATATGCCTTGGCTATGGGTTCAGTATTTTTTGGTTCCTTTACCATTATATTGTCAACTAAAATTAAGAGTAGTGAGGCACATAGTGTAATAAACAATGGTCTTTTTCTTTTTTTTACTTTTGTAAGCTCTGCATTTTATCCTGCACAAGGATTGCCAACTCCTTTAGCTATTGCCTTTTATCTAAATCCATTGACATATATTGTAGATATTAGCAGAGCTGGCATATTCTCCCAGATAACAACTTTTACTAATATTCAAGTTTTGATCTTGGGTGCTATTTCTGTGGCAGTGTTTGTCATCGCAACAAGATCGATGGTGAATATGAAGGTTTAATTAACATTTATCATTATCACTTCGTTTAGATATATCAAAACTTCAATCCAAAAGAGCTTCTAATACGGTTTATAAAAATTGATTGACCCAATTGATTTCAAATTCATTCACATTTAATAGGCCGACTTATCCTAATATCAATCAAGAATTATTGTCAGCTTATGAATTTGGCGACTCGTTCCTTGTCTGCTTTTCCATGATAACGACATATAGAGACTGATTAACTACATCAAAAAATGGTTAAAGAGTCTCACTTGAATCGTTATTAAGTGAATCACTGGATAGATGTATATTGTCGAATTTAAATATGTCTTATTCTATTACTTATCTCATCTCAGATTGAGCAACTATCCTATACCATAATTGAAATGTTACTAGTTTAAGTTAGACTTTTGCTGCAGATATGATTATTAGGCTTTAAGAGTATTCATTTGATCGTCGGTACAGAAATTGTCGCACAACTAGTAAGAATCTTGACAATGTCAGATGAGTAGAGTTATGGAAAAATATGGTCTATGAATTCCCAGCATAAGTTAGAACATAACATAATTGAAACTTCTCTTGCCTAAGGTTTCAATTCATTCGAATGGCCTGGTAAAATACAATGTATAGTTTGAACTCTAGAGTTATACAATAAATGCTCTTCAAGTTTAAATTATATCTAAAATAATCAGAACGTGTTAATTACTATGCCGGATCCCAATGCCAAGCGTTTGTTGTGGTACATTTTTGCTGGGTCAAAGGGAGGGAGTAATAGGATTAAGATAATCGAATTATTAATGGAACGTCCCTATAACGTTAACCAACTTGCCGAGGCCCTGGGTCTAGATTATAAGGCAATACGACATCATATCACAGTTCTCGAAAAGAATAATCTTATTACAAGACAGGGAGAAAAATATGGGGTACTATATTTTATTTCTAACTACCTTGAGGCCAACGCAGAAGCTTTCATTGACATAATTTCAAAAATAAAGAAAAGATAGGACACCAAATTACGTCATATCCGTAATTAAATTTGGAAAAAAGTAAATAAGACAATTGTAAGCGATATCAAATATAACAAATGGAAACGTTGATGACTGTAAGTGCAATTGTAGGATTTGCGAATTTAGGAATTCTACTAGCCTTGCTTTCGGTCTACGCTAAAATCTACAAGAATACCAAGGCTCAATTTACCATAGGTCTTATGTTTTTTGTCGGCTTATTGTTTTTACAAAATATTATTACAGTATACGCTTATTTTGCGATGAGCCCATTGTATGCTATAGGCTTGCTTCCATACTTTCTAGGTATACATATAGCAGAATTAGCTGGACTGTCAGTCCTCTTGAGAATTACTTTAATGTAAAATCGTCAATGATTATAGCTGCAACCCGCAACCTTTATGATATGAACGATATTAGAAGATCGATATGCTATATTGATTCAGGCGATTATGTTAATTATATAGTAGTTACAAATTATGAGTGAAAAAATTCTTTAAATGAATTAGATTAGATGATTCTTATAATTTGTTTAGTCATATCTTTTAAGTTTCTCATTGAAGGTTTTCATTTGGATTTTTTGTTTAAATTTTTAATAAGGAAAATTGCAATTGGTCTCATTATTATTACGTATTCGTCGATAACAAAAATGTTACTATAGTAATCTATACACACGCAGCAAGTAACGATATTAATCTATCTTCTGTAGCCTAGTCAAGTTGACCATTTTATGTGTTTAGAATTTCTACTACACTTCTCGTTGCAGTAAAAGTCATCTGATTTCGACAGTTTTGTCATTACAAAATGGAATACTATTAATGGTGTGAACACTGCCATAGTTATAATGGTAAGGGTATAGCTGTGAAGATAGAGAAGATAAATGCAAACTCCAATTCCAGTCATTATTTCAATCCAAGTACACGTACATAACTGGGTGGCGATGTCACGAAGATTCATACAACTAGCTTGTCGATTGCAATTTAAAAGCATTTTTCCAAATTGCATCCTAATTCTAGACTTGACCCGAGCAATTTTACGTAACATCACACCCAATTCTAATTATATCATGGTATCTCTAAATCGTCGAGTCAACCTTACAAGACTACTACACCAACACTAAGAATCTAGTCTATTGCATATCATTATTATACAAACGAAAAAACTAATTTTCAGACAACCCAGTAGCCATATCACATTACACTATCGAATTTGAACAGGATCTTTTATAACATCAATAGCATTAAATGACCATAGTTTATGCTTGTCACAAAACTTCATTAAAGAATAATGATTTACAAGAACGCTGATTATTAAAAAGCCGTGGTAGATGGTAAGTCTATCCAAAGTATTGCAAGAATTCAGGGTAAGATTTACGCCATGGATTCAATATATCCTAACGAGGATGGCATAGGGAAGGATTTCCTAAATTAGTGCTCTTAGAGATATGCTAACTCTGGTACAGGGTTTAGCTAGATGGGATTGGCACTTTAAGTTAATCTATACCATTCTAAATAAAATTAGGCGAGGTTTATCAATCATGTTTCCTTCTGATATTAAATTGTCTTAAAATCATAATTCTCCATCCACCTTAGGATTTGACGCTATCGTCATAGGTGCTGGACATAACGGCCTGACTTGCGGTTGCTATCTTGCAAAAGCTGGTCTTAAAGTATTGGTTTTAGAGGAATATCATTTAATCGGAGGTATGACTATAACTGAAGAGATAACACTACCTGGATTCAAATCTGATGTGCATGCATTTGGTTACCAACTTGCAAACATGTCTCCAGTTCCAAATGAATTAAACCTAGTTAATTATGGATTTGAGTTGATATATCCCGAAGTATCATTCTCGCATATTTTTCCTCATGGCCGATCTATTTCTATGTACCGATCCTTAGACAAGACGATGAAAAGTATTCAGAACTTTTCAACTAGAGATGCTCTAACATGGCATAGATTGTTTACAGAATATATGGCTGAACGGGATAAGATAGCTTCTTCGATAAACTCACCTCCTATAGATCTAACAAAGCAACTAGAAAAAGGGCTAGAGGAATCAGTAGGAAATTCTGCAAAAGAGTTTCGTAGACAGTTTCAATCTATGCGCTCATGGTGCGAAGAGAATTTCGAATCTGACGAAGCTAAAGTAGTATTTGGGACCTTTGCGGCTTTTGTAGGCCTTTCTCCCGATGATGCTGGTGGTGGTGAGCTGTGTCATCTATTTGCAAGTATTATACAAGATAAGGGTAATAATGTGGTGAAAGGGGGATTTGTTAACCTCCCTAATGCTCTTGCAAAATATATCGAATCACATGGGGGATCGATATTGACAAATTCACGTGTTACCAAAATTTTAATTGAGAATAACAGAGCCATAGGAGTTAGTTTGTCTAACGGAAAGAATATACTGGTAAGAAAGATAGTTGTTTCAAGCACTGACCCATCTACGTTGGTTCTTAAACTTATCGGGGAAGATTATGTTGATTCGTATGTTGTAGATAGCATGAAAAAATATGAATGGGGTGATTCTATCTTTGGTATCTATTTAGCTTTAAAGGAGAGGTTGAAATATAACTCAAATCCATTGGTCGGCGAGTCATCTCAAATTCATATTTCTCCTCCTACGCTGGAATATTTTTCAAAAATTTTCTACGAATGCATGAGTGGAATAATACCGGATAATCCACTTTCGATAATGAGCAATGACTCGATAATGGATCCTAGTAGAGTATCCTCACCATCTAATGAAAGAAAACATCTTGTAAAATTTCTTATACTTTCTGTTCCGTATGACATAAAAGTTTATAACACAGATAATAATGAGAACAACAGGATTTTAGTTGGTAGTATATCAAGGATCACTATAGCGATCAAATTATTGAATCGATTACAAACGAGTACATTCCAAATCTTAAGGATGCAGTCGCAAAGAAAGTGGCATACTCTCCAGTAGATTATGAAACAAGACCCTCTACATGTGTTAGAGGTACGCTATCATGCGGGGCAGTTTTGCCATATCAATCTGGATGGATGCGTCCAACGTCCACTCTAAGCAATTATAAAATTCCAAGCCTTCAAAATGTTTACCTTTGTGGTTCCGGCAATCATCCTGGACCAGGTGTTTCAATGGCTCCTGGCAGAAATGCTGCTCAAATCATATTAGCAGATTTAGGTGTTAGTTTTAAAAGTTGAATACTTGAATTCTCAACATACGACATACATGGCTTAGAGGTCACCGACATACTAGAATAAGATCCTGTGTTAAATTTTGGATTATGCCCTTTGAGTGAGCTATCGTCAGCTTCCAACTTTGCTGCAGGCTGTTGGTTGTTGATTGTTGTTATTAGTGGTTTGTTCAAGGTCGTGTGTATAAGATCAATATTCTAAGTCCATTTTATATCTAATATATACAATAGTACAATTAATGATACACCTCATACTATTCATAATTTATCAGAATAAGATTCCCGAAGCTCAAGATGAACACGTTCAGTCAGATTCGATGGAGAAAGGAACCCCTTTGCTTTATAATAAATACTATAAAAGATCAATAACAATGTGCCAGTTATTCAAATAACTATGAGTCAAGGCCGATCGGTTGAACAAAAGCGCGAACTCGTTAAAGTATTGACAAAAGAAACAGCAAGGATCACAAGAACCCAGGAGGATAGGATTAGAATTCTGATTTATGAAGTTTCAAAGGATAACTGGGGAGATGCAGGAGTGTTGGGTACGGATCTGTAGTCATTAAAGCAGAAGTCACAACAATAGAATTGAACGGTTCAACTGTCTCAGCATATTTAGTTGTCTATCCAATTTGTGTGTAAGAAACTGAAGATATAGTTTGCTGAAAAATTCTTCGTTTGCTAATTCGTAATATCTAGTGACTATTATGAAATCATCATTATATGTCTTATGAGCCGAACAGGCAGTGCACATTAATCAGGTAATAATAAACTATTCTGCAGGTTACATAATTTAAAATTTGAGTACTTAGCCTCTTGCAACTAATATTATTTGTGAAGCTGTTAGTGAATTCCCACATTCTAAGCCTTTTTGGGTCAATGCATCCATAGACTCAAAATAGAGATCTAATGACTTGGATCTTTACTATAATAGATAACCGCTAAAATTTGTCTACCAAACAGTATCTAGACATAGTCTCAAAAACTTATCACGAAATATTGAATAATGTATGATGGACGGATTACCGATTCTAATTTTCGAGTCATATTGTATTAATTTGTATCAATTAATCGAACATATCAGAATTAACTAGCGTTACTAGTTAGACCAATCGATTGATACTTCCCAAAATTCTTGCACAAATATCAGAGTTATGAAAGATAGTAGGATGTATTTTTCATCTTGCTAGTTAGTTAATTTAATTGGTAAACGTAGTTACCTTATTTAACTAGTCTTGTCCAATCTAATAACTATGAAGAAAGACGGCTACAAGAATCCAATTCCTACTGTAGATATTATTATACAAGCCAGTTCTCGCATTTTATTAGTCAAAAGGAAGAATGAGCCTTTTAGAGGATGTATGGCTATACCGGGAGGTTTTGTAAATGAGGGAGAAACAGTAGAATATGCAGCAAAACGGGAAGTAAAAGAAGAAACGTCGCTGGATATTGAACTTATTGATATACTTGGAGTATATTCGGATCCTAAGAGAGACCCAAGAGGACACAATATGTCTACTGTATTCATAGGAAAGATATCTGACATAAATAATGGGATAATTAAAGCAGCTGCCGCAGATGATGCCTTGGAACTACGATGGATGGATCTAGAAGCAATACCTGAGGAAAAGTTTGCGTTCGATCACAAAAGTATTCTAATGGACTACATGAAATGGAAGAAATCAGGTGGGACATTCTGGTCATCCAAAGAAGTAATGGCAAAGATATCTTGAATTATTACAAAATGGAGAATTGCTAGTGAATCAGAATGGCCAAATTTAGGCACGTTACATTCGAATATTATTATCGTCAAGCGTGTAGTGGTCATTTGGATTGGAATTAAATAGTAATATAAAATGTATAAATCATGCAACCGAATGCCCAATTATTTTCCATTAAACGGACTTTCATCGACTGGATAAGATTTTGTTACAACAATAATATTTCATTAGATTTGTATTTCAAATGGTTGAGAAAAAACTTTGCTGACTATTGGCATATCTCACGAAGGTGGTATTCCAACTCGAGTATCCTTTATCAGATCCATAACCAATGCAGCGGTCCATGCGAATGATTTTCCACCTAATCCCTGTCCTGTATAAGCATCATAATATTCCCTAAAGCCTTGATTGGTTACCAAATCAAGAATTCCTTGTTTTATGCGCTCGGCTGCATCTATTTGGCCATACTTTAAAAGGCCTAGATATATCATCCAGTTCGTATTCACCCAAACTGGCCCCCGCCAATAGGTGAATTCCTTAAAGTATGGTTCATCCACATCCACGCTAGCTAATGCTTCAGTTCGACATCTGCCAGATGCTCCACTCCATCTTTGTATCCACTTTAATAGAGAAGGAAGTTGTTCATTATGTATTAACCCCGTATATATTGGAACTAGGGATCCTATCGTTTTCTTTCTTATCCAATCTTTTCTTACGATATCATAATTATAAAATAGTCCGTCTTCACTTTTGTCTGAATTTTGTTCGGTCGGATAAAAATATTTGTAAAAATTCTTTTCGCACCGTGAAATCCATTCTTTAATTTCATCTGTATCTCTTTCTTCTATTATCTCGGCGATTTTTATTAGATATTTATTTGCTACATATAGGATACTACTGAAAATTATAGCCTTGATTTTAAATGGAAAGTCTTCATACATTTTTTTTTCGTCATAATTATACTGTTTCATTAATTCTATCATGTAAATGAATTTGTTATACATACTATCAGTAGGAATTGTGTTCTTTGCCCCGCCTACTGCAATCACATCCAACCTTTGAAATTTTAGGACATGTTCTATCTTTATTTGTGATAATGAATGATCCCAGACTGGGGAATCATCAAGACCAGATTCCCATGGATGAAGAATTGTAACCAAACCTGATCCCTCTGGATCTCTATCAGTCATAAGATATTTATGAAAAAGCTTTAGTCTGGGAAAAATTCTCCTCAAGAATTGTAAAGATTTTGTTTTCTGAGAATCAGTATCATTCATGTAAATATAGTAACAAGCTATAGCATGCATTGGAGGCTGTGTCATACCAGATGTTCCTATATGATTAGGAGCAAATGGTGATCTAGTTATCTCATAAAAATCAGCTGCTGGAAAATATGTTTTTTCCTCATCGTTAAAGACAATATGAGGAACCATTCCGTTAGTCCATTGTGCATCAAATAAAAATTCCAATTCATTGATTGCTCTTTCAGTATTTGAATAGGAATTGCCAATAGCTATAAAGGCCGAATCCCAACTCCACTGGTGTGGATAAAGTGTAGGTGAGGGTATTGTGAATTTTCCATTCCAATTACCTTTTAAAACATTTCTTGCACTTTCAAATATCTGGTCCACTTTCATATGCCATCATATCAAATACAAGGCGCTAATTATAATTTTAGACAATAGGAAGCTCAGATATGATGATAAAATCCATGAACATTTTTTACATGTGCTTTTAGGATTTGTGCGTTGTCAAATTCTTGCTTACATACTGCACAAAATGATTTTCTGTGGTAAGTATTTAAATGAACTGCAAGATGCGAATCGTCTTTTAATCGCTGATTGCATTCATCGCATACTTTCTCCATACACCTATAACCTGAATTCTTAATAAAAGGTTTTCATTGATTTTTTGCGTTTAAGTAAATCGAATTTAGCGTATGCTTGGTTGAATGTAAACTAGGCATATATTTCGAAAAATAACAGACCCATAGGAGGATTCTTTACTAACTAGTCCACAGATCCTTTTCTAGCACTGCTTAAACCTTCAAGTTTTCGTTTGGTATGAATTCACCAGGAATTAAGCAACTAGTCTATGAAATAATTACAATATTTACAATACTTATAAAAAGTAAGTAGAATGAGTTTTTGTAGAATTTTCTTCAATTCCGATCGTGAAATCGAAGATGCAGAGATTTATTATACACAATTATTCTATAATTAAGTAAAATTATTTTCAGTTGTTACGAATATCCGGCTTTAGTATGTATTGATTAGATATGGCAAAGATTTCCATATTTTAGAGGCAAAATCGGTAATGGGGCGATTAGAGATCCAAGGTGGGCCATTGATGTTCATGTGTGATTTGTAATAGGTTTTTAATCTGATTCGAAATTTCTAATATTTCATAAAATAAAAAGATATCAAAAATCAACATTTATCTATCAGGATGTGGATTAGACAGTTTTATCCGAGCGAAATCACATTATTCGATGATGAAAATTTAATAGGGTAATAAGCGTAAGTATATTATTGTAACTGAAAATTGGTATACCGGAGTATCAAGATCACAATACTCTGCGCCCTCGCTTCCACTACATAATAGAACATTACTCGAACAGCTACTATTTCGGGCAGCCAGAAAGTGGGTATCAGGTACCACTAATAAAGATGCGCTATGTACGGCCAGAAACTCTAATAAAAGAGGAATTTCTGCAATTTTGAATTTCCTTGGTGAAGATAGTTTCAATAATAAAAGTATTGAACTGACAGTAAACGAATACAAGTTGATCTTAGAACTCATCAGTAGAAAAGAAATCGATGGAAGTATATCAGTAAAACCGACTCAAGTCGGATTAAAAATTGGTTATGATGAATGTTTACGAAATTTAAGAGTGATTTCTAAGAAGGCTGCTAGTCTAGGTAAATTTATGTGGATAGACATTGAATCGTTCCAATATGTTGAAAACACAATTTCGATTTACCTTGATCTTTTTAAGGAAAATTCATCGACAGGAGTAGCTCTACAATCTTATCTTAGGAGGAGCGCAAGTGACTTGCTACATTTGATAGAAAAGGGAGCAAATGTCAGACTAGTAAAAGGTGCATACAAACAATCTGAAGAAAATGCATTCCAATCAATGACTGAGATAAACTCAAACTTCTCAAGATTGACAAGAATGCTGTTCGAGGACGAAAATAGAAATCATATCTTCGCCATAGCTACACATGATCCTAAACTTATCGATTATGCAATCGCATTATCACAAGAATTTTGCACTGATAAAAAGCAGTTCGAATTTCAACTACTTATGGGCATTCACAATGAACTGAAGGACATACTCGTAAAGAGGAAGTTTAAGACGTGTGAATACATACCATATGGCAGTCAATGGCTTCCATATTCTATACGTAGAATTAGAGAGCGAAAGAGAAACATATTGTTATTGGCAAGATCTATCTTTTAGTTATGAATCGCGGGACGAGTTTTGCTCCTGTGAGTTTTGTTAAAATAGTCGTGACTTACATGCAGTTTAAAATTATTATTTCTACGCTGATCTTTCTAAATAAATAGCACATCACATTAACTAACTATAGTCTGGCTCTGTTCTCTTAGAAACTGAGTTAGATAATAAGGTCCGCCGGTTCCTTTGCCTGTCGTTCCGGATTCTTTCCATCCTCCAAAGGGCTGAGAACCCACCATGGCGCCAGTCGTAGCACTAACAGATCTATTGACGTAAACGACTCCGGATTTCGAGTTTTCAAGAAATCTATCGATCTCTTCCTTTTTCGTACTGTATATACCTGACGTTAATCCATATTCCGACTCATTGCATAGTCTTAATGCTTCTTCAAAATCTTTGTATTCCGCTACACACAGGATCGGTACAAAAAGTTCTTCTTTAAACAATAAATTATGCTTGGATAAGTTATCAACTATCGTCGGTTCCACATAATAACCGTACTTCAAAGTATCTTGTCGCTTTGCTCCCCCGCCGAATATTATGTGGCCATCTCTAGAGGCGATTTTTATGAATTTCTGATAATTTGTGTATGCGTTCAGATTAATTAATGGGCCCATAAAAACATCCTGCTCCAAAGGATTCCCAATAGTGATTTTTTTTGAATTCTCCACTAATTTTTGCACAAGTAATTTCTTCACGTTTTTCTGTACATAGACTCTAGAACATGCGCTGCATTTCTGACCAGAGTAACCAAATGCTGCTTTTGTGATCCCTTCCGCGGCTTTGTTAATATCTGCATTTTCGGTAACTATAACTGGATTCTTACCTCCTAGTTCTGCGATTACTGGTCTTCGCATAACAGTGCTAGAATCTTCCATAATTTTGTGTCCCACTATTTTGGAACCTGTAAAAACAATTCCTGCAATGTCAAGGCTATCAACAAGTACTTTACCGATCATTTCTCCAGGCCCAGTTACTAAGTTTATCACGCCGTCCGGTAGGCCGGCTTTTTTCAAAATTTCTACAAATAAACTTCCGATAATAGGAGTATCGCTTGCAGGTTTTAGAACTACCGTGTTGCCTGTAACTAGGACTGCAATACTCATTCCTGACAGGATAGCAATAGGAAAATTGAATGGGCTAATTACCCCCCAAACGCCATAAGGCTTCATTAAACTTTTGCTCACTTCATTTGAGCCGGCCATGGAAGTTTTAAATACGAAACCAGTCTTTTTTTCCATTTCTTTGGAATAATATCTAATGAAATCTATGGCTTCATCAACATCAGCAACTGCCTCAAATCTATTTTTGCCATTTTCATATGAAATCCATGCTGCTAATTCGAATTTGCGCGTGGATATTATATCTGCGGCAGTATAGCATATATTAACACGAGATTCATAACTGGTTTTCCCCCATTTCTCAAATGCAGTTTTGGCTGCTCTGATGGCCGTCAAAACCTGTTTCTTGGTTGCTGTCGGGAAATATCCTAATCTTATTCTTCTGTCTATAGGCGATGTGTCAATAAAAGTTCTTGATGAGTTTATACGCCTACCATTAATGATCATGTGATATCTTTTCCCGAATTCAGATTCGACATCTTTTACGGCTCTATCGTAGTTTTCATGGAAAATCAGTTCTTCGTTGGAATTCAAGTAATTATTTAGAGTTAGTTCATTCCGAAATCTCATTCGAATTATTTCATCTAATATTATCATTAATCATACATGTATTTTTTCATGTCACGACACGTTTTTCCTTTATCACAAAATCTTTGGTTGATATAAGTATATCAAAATCTGAAGATTTTTCATATTGAATCTGAAATATGTCATCTTTCGATGAATTTGGTTTGTTTATAGAATATTAAGCAGTTACCAAATTAGTTTACCAATCCGTTCATCGCGGATGGAGCTAATTTATTTTAACTCGTTAGTTTTATTTTGGATTTTCTATATATTTTACAAAAACAAGTGCGTTATATCCCAGACGGAGTGGGTCTCCTTGTGCTGGCATGATTCCAATCACCGTTCCAATATTCGAGAATAGCTCTATCGTAGGATTACAGCTTCCATCATTTTTGTATTTGATAATGAGTAGATTGCCTAAAGGTCTGCTATCTGAGACATAACCATAATTGAAACACTCTGATCTTATCGGGCTCGGACTATTGGACGATAAGTCAGACAGCGCGGAAAAGGGAACCAGGTTGTCTCCTATTGTGACTCTGTTCTTTGCAGTTGTCGTGTCTGGTTTGATACCTACTTGAGCCGCTGCCGATATATCTAGATAGTCTAATAGACTAATTAGCCAGATTATCAGTATCAATAGGGCATACGTTAGACGAGTCAATACTCTCATTACTCCTTATGTTCATTTTAACTTGTCTTTTGAACTATCTTTTCTGCGAAAATCTAGTATGCATTCCACTTTATGAATTTGAGATTTGAGATTTATGATATATGACAATTAGACTTTGTATGGGTTTTGCAGCACCGTCTATCCAGACTTCATCTTGCCGTAAATCCAAAGGCCGCCAGCAATAACTATCACAATAATTATGATTCCAAGAATAATTGGTGCGACTATCTTTATGAGAAATATAATGATTGCTATTATTATTATAATTGCAATTATTCCAACTATGATCGAGCCAAGTGAATGTGTTAACCCCATATACTATATATCATCAATTTGGATCATATCCAATAAAATGATTCAAGAGGAATCACACTATGTTTAATCGGATATATAGTACATGTTATCAACTGTTATTTTGTCCTTGTTACTTTAAACAATCGATTAGAAAGCTAAGTCTCGAAATTTGAATGCAACAATTTATTTAATTATTTACTATGATACAACAAATATATGTCATTCTAACATCTGGATAATTTATTTCATCTGGAAATCTTTTTAATATAATACCCAGATTTAGGCTAGCATTAATCTGTCTCGAATATCAATTGGAAATCACTATCTAAAAAATTGATATTCAATTTATCTAATAAGATTCTTGAAACTTAGACCTAATAAAATAGTATTTTATGAAGTTTCAATTAATCGCCAGTCCGAATTAAGCCTATTCTTGCCATTTATTGTATTCAAAATATTCTTTTTAGATTTCAAGACGTTCTCGTCATACAGATCTATTCCTAAGAAATTCCTTCCGAGAAGAGCAGAAACCATCCCGGTTGTTCCTCTTCCTACGAAGGGATCTAACACCCAATCTCCTCTTTGAGTAGAAAACTTGATTATATTTGCAATCAAATCTTCAGGAAATATAGCAAAGTGCTCATTACCATGATGGGCTTTAGTAGAGATCTCCCACACATTTCCTGGATTTTTACCAGTCGGATTACATACTGCAAATATAGGATAGTGCTTGTGGTCTCCTATCCGCTTCCGGGTTGCATGACGTTTAAATTTACGATAACATGTTGGGCAGAATTTCTCGGGATCATAACCATGTGCTTGAGATATTTCAGCTGTCGTAGGAAGTTTTTCAAATGGGGTATCTGATTGTGAGTTATGAATAATATGCTTAATCAGTTTGACTTTGGCCTCGTCTTGATTATATGGTTCATACTGAATCATATGTGAGGGAGGTGTTTTGTTTCGTCCATCTCTAGCCTCGTTTCCCCGTGTCCGGATACTATTCATATTAGTGAAGCTTTTTTCGTTTTTCGACAAAAACAATACAAATTCATAGGCTTGTGAAAAGTTAGCTGTAGAACTAGAGGATACATTGTTTTTCTTGAACCATATTATATCTTCTCTTATAGTATATTTCTTTTGAGATAAGTTCAGTGCGAGTCGATGAGGTATCAGTAATTTTCTAAACCTTTGCCGGGTATCACCTATAACTATCCACAAACTGCCATCTTCAGTTAATAGTTCTCTACACATCGCAAAAATATTGGTCAGCTTATCAACAAAAATCTCATCGGTTGATTCTTGTCCTATTTCATTAGGATTCATTCCATAGTGTCTATGCCCATAATACGGAGGGGACGTTACGATAAGCCTGTACTTACCTACTTCCTTTGGGTCATTTAATAGATTTTTCAACAAATCATAGCAATTACCATTAAGAATTTGGTAACTAATTTTATAATTTCACCATCCCCAAAAGTCTGTGTATATATATCATCTCCTTATTTGAACTAATTTACTTTTACGTAAAGAAATTGTGTTGATATGTAATAGCAATTAATTGAGTAGTTGTGATTTGTCAGAAGACGTAGAGAATTCGTAAGAAACCATCTATTGCAATAAGTGTAGACTAGCGAGTTATGTTCGACCTAATTATTTCATATGCCCTCGCAGCGTCGGTATTTCTCAGTATCAATACTATTTCATTTGGAGTAAGGAAGGCATCATGTAAAGGAATGTTGTTGTTATACAGTATATTCAATATCTTGGACATTATATTATATGGATTTTGAGTCATGGCATCATTGATCTCGTTCGTAGAGTCGATGAGATAGGAAGAATTACTATTATTTTCGCTATGCTTATTACTAGTTGGTACAGTGATAGTTATGCGGGAAAGACCCTGATTGATTCTATGATTAATCTTGGTAGATACAACGGATATTAATTTCCTTACTTCCGTAATGTCCTCGGCGAATAATCTTAAATGTTTATTCGTTTGAAACAGGCTATACCTTGATTCCTTGTCAAGAACATCCTCAAGCATTTCAGATATTTGGTCACTGAAAACCTTGTCTTCATCGTCGATACCAAACAGGCCTATATCTATAATACTATCTGTAAGGGACATTCTTGCGCCATTAAATGAAGAGTTACTGAGTTTACTTACAGTTTGCTGAGTGCTATCTGTTTCATCTTCGCCTGCTTGCTTACCATCAATTTTTTGTGTACTTCTCTTCTGACTATCCGATTTTTCGTTTTCTAGTGAATCAGCTAGTCTTTTGATCACTACAATTACTGTCCCAATGTTAACATTAGAACCGACAAGTCTCTCTACCTCTGGTTTAATTTTTTCAGCTAGTGCGGTGTAATTGGCGATGCCGAATTGTAGTGCGTGAAAATAAACCTCGTTAGCGGAAAGCACGTGTTTTATTGCTTGAGTTATAGTCATGGATGGGTTTAGGAAGGACATGATTTGGACTATATAATATTTGGAACTTCAAAGTATTAAGTCTATCTACTAGTTATATACATTTATATGTGTAATATGTATTACAATGTGTAATGACAAGTAACTTATCACCATGGAAATTTGGTGGATTCGGTTCAATTTTTGAGGAGATGGACCGAGAATTTGCCAAGGCAGAAGAGTCTATAAATAGAATGTTTAGTGGTATGCTGGAAAACGTCTCGAATAAGGGTGAGCCAACCTCGTATTATTATGGATATCAAATCACTGTAGGACCCGATGGCAAGCCTCATATCAAAGAATTTGGAAATGTTAGACCATCGATCAAAGGTCTACCGAAGCATAAGGAAAATAGAGAAGCACTGGTGGATTACGCACTAGATAAAAAGAATAGCCAAATAATTATTACAGCAGAAATGCCGGGAGTCAGTAAGGAAGGCATTAAAATTAACATAACTCCGAATAATGTATCAATACATGCTGAGAGAGGAGAGAAAAGATATCACAATGAAATACCGGTAGACGTAGAATTAGACAATACAGCTGCAAAAGCTTCCTATACTAACGGAATATTAGAACTAAAAGTGAAGACCAAACAGCCGACGGCAACAGCTTCTAAACAAATCGGCACTGAAGTGAAGGTAGATTAAACTGCGTATGGCCTCAACAGGGGGCCATATCCGAATTTTAATATAAGTATTCCGTAGTCCGTACGTAATTGTAGACTTTATTTTTTTTTTGGACATCATGATTACGAAATTTTAGATAATTCTTTGAATTCCTATTATCATATAGTTTTTCTTTTTCTTTTTCTTTTTCTTTTTCTTTTTCTTTTTTGAGGTAGTTGAGGCTATTAACCGCTACTTTCTTTTGAGTTTGTATGTAACAAATTTGACTTCTTGTTTCGGGATGACGGATTGAGGAGCATGCACCTTATTTTGTTTTCGAGAAACTATTGCTTGTCTCATCTTTTCATTTTTCTCAATTCTTTCAACTTTGTAATGGCACGAAAAGCAAAAATTGCACTTCAAACAAACGTGAGGCGTTCGCTTGTTGCAGTCTGCGCACACTCTATACGAGTTGGGAGGATATTCTGTGAAATATTCATGCATTTGAACAGATCGGTCATCTATCTCCTCCTTCATAGATAATCTATATGGGAACCAATAGGGACCGGGGGGAGTGAGGAATTCATTTTCTTAAAGCCCCTTGCTTGGCTTCATTATACTGGCGTCCCTATAAAAGTCCGGATAGATTATTTTGATCCGTTATTTCTTAAAATAATTAATTTTAGATCAATACTTGGTTCTTGTTGAAATTCTATTATGATAATTAAACAAAATCTTTTCTGTTATGACAAATTCATCCATTAACGTCAGATGGGCTTAAAATATGACAAATTCAATTCAAATCAATTCGATTCAACATATTATATTCTTATTGTGAAATATGCAATTGATTTAGTCGGGAAGATCGTACTTTAACTAGCTAGCTAACTAACTAATCACTCGAAATTCAATTCCTTCTTGTTTCAGAAATTCGATCAGTCGTTTGGCGTGACTTTCATTTTCCATCTCAAGACTCAAATAAACTCCCGCGCTACCAGCAGAAACATTAGAGCTTAATCTATCATGTTCTACTTCAACGATATTCAAGCCGAGTTCGGCAATACCATCAACTACGCTCTTTAGTGCTCCGGGTTTATCCGGTAATTGAACAAATATCTTTACCATTCGGCCCATCTGGATCAGGCCTTTTGCCACGACCTGTCCAAGCAGGTACATATCTACATTTCCACCAGACAAGATTGAAACAATATTTTTATTAGTATGAGTATGGCCATTCGAGAGTAAGTATGCAAGACTCGCAGCACCAGCAGGTTCAACCACTAATTTCATCCTCTCCATAAGCAAAAACATTGTTCTAACTATTGCAGAGTCTTCAACCAGTACTACATCATCCAGATAGTTTGAGGCTATGGTATAAGTAAGTTCGCCTGGGCACTTCACAGATATACCATCCGCGATGGTGAATCCAGATTCTACTTTCTGTAAAGACCCCCTTGCTAGCGATTCTTTCATAGCAGGAAATGCTTTTGATTCTACGCCTATGATCCTTATATCTGGTTTTTTCGATTTTATCGCGATTGCAACGCCAGCTGCCAAGCCTCCGCCTCCTATCGGCAAGTAGACTTCGTCAATATCCCTCAGGTCTTCCATTATCTCCAAGCCTACCGTTCCCTGACCAGCTATTACCTGTCCATCGTCAAATGCATGTATAATTGTGCGCTCTTTGCCTGCAATCTCTTGCGCGGCAGTCCATGATTCGTCATAATTCGAACCGCGTAGAATCACATTTGCACCATATGATCTAGTTGCCGCGATTTTGGCAGGTGATGCGTTTTTTGGCATGACAATAGTACACGTTACGCCCTTACTCAACGCTGCATATGCTACCCCTTGTGCATGATTGCCTGCAGATGCTGCTATAACACCCTTTCTTCGGCTTTCATCAGATAACATATTTAATTTCACGTATGCGCCTCTAGCTTTAAATGAACCTGTCATTTGTAATGATTCAAGTTTCAAAAATACATTCGTCCTTATAAGCTTAGAAAACGTAGCCGATCTCTGTAATGGTGTTTTCCTTATAGTGTTATCAAATAGGTCTCTGGCTTTCATAATATCATAAATGGTAGGTATATTAGATTTAGCAGCCAAGTTCCCGATCGCCGTCATGTAGGTCTGATAATTGGGTTCTACAGACTCCATAATTATATTTTTTGGCTATTAATCATTAGATAGAATCGACTATAGGATTATGTTACTTGATTTGAGAATATTAATTATAGGATTCACGAATTTAAAGGAAGTATTCAATAAATCAACCTCGTGAAAACACAAATATATCGATTTATAGTTCGCAGAACCAATAATGTAAATTGTAAAAATTTACCTTTAATTAACGTACGAGTATGGAAGAATCCAGCATACTTCAGATACAACTAATTATCTACCCCGATTTAAACCCATGTTATATCAAATAAACCAGCTGTTTTGATCTGGTGAATTTGACAGAAAGAATACATAATCGCATCGCATCAGTATTCGATTTGAATGGGATGAATTCTTGTTCTATGCTATTGATTATAGTAGAATGAATACTTGTTCAAGTAAAAAATTATAGATGAGAAAATAGCAAAATAATATCAACTAACATGACGTAAAGTAAATTTTAGTACTAATATTGGATCATCATAAATACTTTAAACTTTTACTAATCATCATAATATGAAATACAGAAGTAGAACTGACATAGTTCATTTGATTTTAGAAGCTGCTAATGGAGGAGCAGCTACAAAATCAAAGA
>JARBAU010000127.1 GCA_029237525.1 Nitrososphaerales archaeon
GGTAAGAATGAATTTTCCACAAGATATTCTAAAGAAATTTTCATTACAAGACGCTACATTGGCTGCGGCATATGCACAGCTTGCAGCTCACGCTCTTGGATTAAGCTCGATTTGGATTGGTATGATTGATGAGATCAAGGTCATGAACGCCCTCGAAACCAAATACACTCCATCGTCGATCCTATGCATTGGATATCCCCGAAAGATTTTGCAGCCCAAATCCAAAAGGAGTTTAATTGGTCTAATTCATGAAATCTGATTATTGATCAGGTAGAATTTAACTGCTCTATGCGGATCTCACGTACAAATTGAGGTTCTACAAATTTGTTCGAAACGTTATCTTTGTAGACTGAGATAAAGTTAATAATCGAATTTGTCCAAAGGATTCGAGACTACATTGCGATCATCGTAGGATGCATGTGCATCCTACTAGCCTATTCATCCTGAGGCAATTCATAGGACTTTAAAGTAAAAGGTTAGGCAAAAGATAGAAGGTGTGACTAAAAGCTAATGCATCTGGACTAATAATGCCAAATAGGTACAAATTAAATCAGAAGGGTATAAATAAACAGATCGATTCGAGCTGATCAGATGAAGGTTGATCTGGCTATACATCTTTCTATCAAAAAATGCATAATTTCATCACATGAATTTAGGAACATTTAGCATACCAATCCTTTGTAAGAAGAACAAGGATTACTATAATTGATGCAAAACGTTCCCAAATCTGCCTAACCAGAATATAAATAAATAGTTCATGTAATATTCTATGTTCCAGTACGATGATAGATTTAACTCAATATCTACAATATTAATAATAACGACATTCTTGATATTTAGCTTCTCCCCACTGAGTCCAGGTCATATCAACGCGGCCATTGTAACACAAGATATTTCTTCGTTGCCAATTTCGTTTAAGGATTTGATAAATAAATCAGGAAACCTAACCCAGAGTTACCAAAGCGAAACCTCGAAATTTGCTAACGGGAGATACAATAATAAAACTATGATAGCAATTACGAATGATTATCTACCTAAATTTCAAAGAGTAGTTGACGACTCCAAAAATTTACAAATTACGGGACAGTACTATAATGCATCGACGCTTTACACAAAGAGTTTAGAGTCTGAGCTTCAAAGCTATATGCACTTCCGAAACTATCTATCTACTGCAAACTCAACTGAAAGTGAGGCATCAATGCAGTCACTAGCAGACGCATTTGATTATGAAAATGAATCATTTGATGCAATTCGATTAATTAGGTAATCGGACACTCCATGAAGAGATTAGAGTTGATATTCGATGCATGATGGTGGACAATAATTTTTCTTTAGCATAGCAAAGCAGCGTGATAACTTCAAGGATATGCAATAAATATGCGACGAAATAGAGGGCTCTGTAAAGTTAAGGAAAAATCTATAGTTATATGATTCCGGTATAAGCTAAGCTGTGTCAAATAAGAAAGGGAACAGAACCCGAGAATATAGCATATTCTCTGTATCTTTATTTCCCAGGCCTTTCACTGAGAAATACTTCCAAAGCTGTGTCTAGGTTTGTAAAAAGAAGTCATACTACCATAAGAGACTGGATTCAAAATTACAAACCAGAGATGTCAAGTTCCAGAAAGATACGTATTACCAATTTTATAATTGATGAAGCTATCATTAAGGTTGGTTCTTAATATATCTGGTTATGGATAGCCATTGAAAATGATAACCGAGAAATCCTTCAAATAAGCATATCAAAGGAAAGAAATATGTTTGTTGCAGTACGTTTCATATTAAATCTTGT
This sequence comes from Nitrososphaerales archaeon, assembly GCA_029237525.1. Classification (GTDB taxonomy): domain Archaea; phylum Thermoproteota; class Nitrososphaeria; order Nitrososphaerales; family Nitrososphaeraceae; genus JARBAU01. Next base: position 1,793 of record JARBAU010000127.1, read on the forward strand.
AAAAAGATACGGGGAACATCCTGTTTCAACTGATGGTGGTACATGGTATCCACAGGCTTGCAGATTCTTGGGACTGCGTCACCACATCCATTCTTCATATGAGAAAAGTATCATAGAAAGGACAGTACAATACATCAAAGATAGGACGGAAGGTTTCGACGATTATTTTCCTTGCAGAAAAAGCAAATGTAAATTACAACACATACAAAAATGGTTGAACCTATTTGTCAGATATTATAACAATAATCTGTTTTTCTTAACATTACAGAGCCCTTTTATATAATTATACATATTAAAATAGAATATTATTAATTGACGAAGAATAGTTAAAGGAGAAGTGTTGTTCTAAATTGGAATGTTTACTCAGCCTATGCACATAGCGTCAAGTGAATTTAACGTAACCATTCAATCTGTTGGTCGGATTTATGATAGCAATATGAAATCGCCGGGCAGACCAGCTAATTGCAAATCAAACAGATAACCGCAGTCAAATATATGCGGGTCAGAAGGAAAGGAAGACAATATACGAATACATCGTAGAACAATAAGACCGCTCTTGAAAATCGGTTGGTAAGGCAACAAATGCAAAAGTGTCATATGGTCAGTGAATCAGTTATATTTAATAATAATAATATAGGATTACGTTTAGTATTACCTGACGAACTACAATCCCTTGCCGACTACATTTGTATCGATTTAATCAGATTCAATAGACAAATTGAACAAGTTGAGGTAAATAGAGCAAACGTCAAAATAATACTATCTATCGGTGTAAAAGATCTCGGTGTATTTATTGTCGTATTAAATAAAAAACCAAAGATGAATCCTGATACAGTCGTAAGCAAAGTACTCTCTCTGAGTATTGCATTATAGTCTTTTATCAGCTCATCTCCATTATTCTTGTCATCTTCATTTCTATCCACAATTTTTTCACCATTCTTGAAATGTCAAGTATGATATATGTGGTTTGTGAAATCACCTTGTCTGGAAATGCCAATCGATAGATTTTGGTATTCAACATCTTAATAGTATTGATTTTGCTATGCCAATTAATCATGAATTATGAGGAAATATATCAAGAAAACGTATAGTCTTTTTAAAATTCTGCCGCGGCTCTCATAACTACTTCTGATAGCGCAGCATGAACGTGAGTGGTCTCCACTATTCTATCAATAGTACCATTACCATTGTCAGACATCATCGCAACTAAGACCTCATGAATCAAAATAGATGCACAGCTTCCAATTATATGATAGCCAAGGATCTTTTTACTTTTCTTGTCTATGAGGAATTTTACAAATCCATCTTGATCCTCAATTGCCTTTCCCATCGCTGTATTGATATAAGGATAAATGGATTTTACATAAGATATCTGATTCTGGTTTCTAAGTTCTTGCTCTGTGAATCCTACTCCAGCTATTTGAGGCGAAGTGAAAATTGCATGCGGCATTGCAGTTTAATCCACATGAATTTTATTATCATAATGAATAATATTGTTATAGGCAAATATTGCTTCATGATTTGCACTATGTTTGAATAAATACCGACCGACTATTTCACCCAGGGCAAATATACCACTGATATTAGTTTTGAGATACATATTAGTTTTAATGTTACCTTTCTCATCAACTTCAACGCCAGTCTTATCAAGATTGAGGGTATCTGTATTTGGTACCCTTCATGCAGCAATTAAAAGTTGATCTGAAACTAATTCCAAAGACTCGGATTTTTTCTTGGCTTGTATGTAGAATTTCTTGTGATTGTTATCATCAATTTTTTATACTTTTTCTGTTTCATAACCTAAGTAAACGTTATATTTTTTCGAGAAAACTTTAGTAAAATTTTGTGATATGTCTTCATCCTCATTCGGATGCAAGATGTAATTTAATTGCACGATATTTATCTTTGTTCCTAATGTCCCAAAACAATTAGCCATTTCACAGACCATGTATCCGCCTCCTTTAATAGTAAGAGTGGAAGCTGGTTTTTCAAGACGTAACGCCGGATCGCTAGTCAGATAATCAGTCTTTTTTTAATCCTGCAATGGACGGAATTCTTGGTCTAGAACCAGCTGGTATCAACATTTTATCTCCGACCAAGATATCTAGTCCGTTGCCGTTAATGCCATCATTGTCATTGCTATTGTCAAACAATCTAATCATTTTCAGTCCTATGAATTTGCACTCTTTAGAGAAAAGTTTGGGATTATTGACATCAGCAAGTACGTTTTGAATTTCGACAGATTCATGGTCTGTAAAGCCTTTTACCCTTTGAACATTTTGTCTGAATTCTGCTTATATTCTGATATAACTATTCCAAATTTTGCAGGTTGCTTAATTGTTTCTAATACGTCGGCAGCATGAATCAATAGTTTAGAGGGTATTCATCCTTTGTTTAGGCAAGTTCCGCCTAGTCTGTCTCTTTCAATAATAGTTACATTCAGACAATGTTGGGCGGCAGATGTGACAATTTCCAGTCCCGAGCCACCACCTATAACTATTAAATCATATTTTTGCATATTGTTGGTAAATCATCGAAACAATGCACCTAATAGTATTTGAATCATTTTTTATTTTTAGTTAATACTTTTCGATTTTCAAATGACCATTTCTATTCCAGATTGTAAGCTAGCTCAGGATGGTGTTAGTTTTATGATACAACCCAGCGTACTATAACCGTCTAGATGTTTTGATTTCCTCATAGATCAAAATTCTCAATCTGAGCAGAACAACCGGGTTATCTAATTCATATCTCAAATTAATTATTAGTGCAAGATGTATCATTTGCGGCAGCAATTATAAAATATAATAATAATACTGTCATATTGCTTGCAAGCTTACTCGAATAACTAAGAACTCTATCTAATAGCTAGTGGCAATAACAGATTCATTTTTATTTTTCTAGGATGCGCTCTATGATTCGATGACCAGTGGATTTTTTATGATTTCTTGCCATCGCCTTTTCTATAAATTCTTTATCGCAAGGCATGCAATGATAGGATTCCTTCATGGTTATGTAAGAGCTGTACACAATAAAGATTAAAAGAGTTTGTTGTTGTTGCATACTATTACTATGGTTTTGTCTATTATTAATTCGAGTATTTTCACCAAATTGTTCTTTTAGCGGTTATTAACCTATTATTCGATTGAGGATATAAATTCAATTATTTTCAAGAATGCGGCACCATGATATCCCCAGGATACAAATTAATGATGTTTTTTAATGACAGCAATCTATATACATTGACAAAGTGAAATGTAATTGGATAATTTAATTGAGTTTAGAAGAAGATGCCATAAACCTCCATCGAATGTTAAAGGGAAAGATTGAAATTCATAATAGGGTATCCATAGACAGTTCTTCTGAGGGCAAGAATGGTACGCTAGATCTAATTTATACTCCAGGTGTTGCGACCGTTGCCAAGAAAGTAAGTACTGATAAACGATTGGCATATGACTTTACATCAAAATGGAATAATGTTGCAATTGTTTGTGACGGTACACGAGTGCTGGGATTAGGCAACATTGGTCCGGAAGGAGCGATACCTGTCATGGAAGGAAAATCCGTTTTGTTTAAAGCCCTGGGAGGCATTAATGCGTTTCCAATATGCATAGACACTAGGGACAAGGAAGAAATTATTAAATTGGTAAAGGCGATCCAACCGGTTTTTGGGGCTGTAAATATCGAGGATATTGAATCGCCTAAAGTTCTAGAGATCGTAGAAAGGCTCCACAAGGATCTCTCGATTCCAGTTTTTCATGATGACCAGCATGGTACTGCAATTATTGCCTTAGCTGGATTGTTCAACGCACTCAGGTTACTACAAAAAAAAATAGAAGAAGTTCGCGTAGTCATAGCAGGAGCAGGTTCTGCTGGTTATGGGATATTCAGAATATTAAATGAAGCTGGATGCAAGAATATTGTTGTAGTCGATAGTTCTGGAGCGATATACGAAGGTAGAATTAGAACCACAGAAAATCCTTACAAAAAGGAGATATCTAGTAAAACAAACCCTGATAAATTAAGAGGAAGTCTTACAGACGTGCTAAAGGGAAGCGATGTCTTTATCGGCGTATCTGGCAAGGGACAGCTTATCGAAAAGGATATCATAGGATCTATGAATCGTGATGCAATAGTATTTGCATTAAGTAATCCCGATCCGGAAATCCTTCCTTCTGATGCTTTACGAGCTGGTGCAAAGATTGTGGCTACTGGCAGATCAGACTTTGCAAATCAACTCAACAATGCTGTTGTATTTCCTTCTATATTACGTGCGTTATTAGACCTTAGAGTGAAGACTATAACTGAGGATATGCTTGTATCTGTTGCAAAGGCGATTGCTGACATAGTTGACAGAGATCATTTAAAGTATGACTATATTATACCTAAAGTGGATGATCCTCGCATAATTCGTATCGTTACTGAAACACTAAAAAAGGCAATTCAAGTACATATAACTAATAAGACTTAATAATAATAATAATATCGGTGACCATGGCTGTAATCATGTACCTCACAATTGCAACATTTTTAAATGAGAATTCAAAAATATTGTGACAGACCATTAGAGGAGATACTGACTGACCAAAAAATCAGCTATAACAATATATTCAGTAATGCACAGTATCAATCATAATATAACACCAATAGGGCGCATTGTCATCTTTGTCATTTGACTGAATCAGAAATTAATTTCGATATTCAGTATAGAATGGTGGCATCAAAAAGCCAAAAATCTAGACAAATACCATGTTTGAAACTTTTATTTAAAATGGAGTCTAATTAAATTTATGTCGATTGCAAAGATCGAAGAAATAGTAGGAACGTCAGATAAGGGATGGGAAGATGCTGCTCAAGTTGCAGTAAATGAAGCTGTAAAAACGGTACGTGGAATTCATGGAATAGAAATAGTAGATCAAACTGCTCAAGTGGATCCCAGTACTGGTAAAATAACTAAATACAGGACATGCATCAATTTCTCGTTTTCTGTTGAAAGGTAGATTATAGAGAAGAAATGCTAAAATAAATAAAATATGATCTGTCTAAGCATAAATCACTAAAAATAGGAAGAGGGGTCAATAACACCATTGACAAATTCTTATTGATTTAGCTTGGGATAATGAAAACCCGAGAGCTTAGATAAGGATGTTATATTATTTCTTAGATACTTGTTAACTGAAAGTATATTATGATGATTGTAGGGCTTGTATTTCAGCTCGAGAACTATGGTACATATGATCTTCGCTGTGCCCTCCCTTCATGCCTATGTTCTTGTAATCACATACAAATTCTATTCATCAAATTTACTTGATCTTCTTGTATCATAATTGTGTCTCTGCTCAGTCTTAGAGGAGTGTTATGGACTCTATTATATTCTAATTCTCTACAAGGTTAATATCTATAGATAGATAATGTCTGGATTTTATTCTAATCAGATTTTGGAGGTCACGTTAGTTTCTGTCTAGGAAATATGCATTATAAAGAGAAAAAATGTCTTTTGATCTTTGGTTCGATGTGAATCATTATATACATACTAAAGTACATGGATGCATACGGAAAAGAGCGCTAACAAAGCAACTGACATAATATACGGTATGGATAATGTAGTAGGAACTCTATTAGGATTAATTTTCGGATCCAAAACCAGATTAGACGCATGTGTAGATCATACCAGGCCTCCATTAATAGCAGAAATTAAACAATTACGGGATGCGCTTATGGATACAAAGTCTAAAGGAATTAAGGTCCGGTATCTTACAGAAATAACAAAAGATAATCTACACTACTGCAAAGAGTTACTATCACTGGTGGACGAATTGCGTCATTTAACTGGCATTCAAGGGAATTTTTATGTAAGTGAGGATAAGTATGCCGCACCAGCTGTATATCATGAAAAGGGTAAATCAGCTGATATGATGATTTATAGTAGCAATAGAGAAGTAGTACGACACCAACAATATATTTTTGAGAGTATTTGGAATGCTTCTACTTCTGCGGAAAGAAAGATA
>JARBAU010000128.1 GCA_029237525.1 Nitrososphaerales archaeon
ATTGCTACTCGCCGAATTCACTTCGTGTTTATAAATAAATCCTGTTACTCTAAGCCATGATTCGATGGTCCTGAAGAAGGCTCTTATAGAGTATTCCTCATTCATCAATAATACAAGATCCTTCATTTCATTTTCCGCAATGTATTCTGACAACTTCGCAACCTCCTCGTCGCTCAATTTATCCATCATTCTAATCAATAATGATTTGGGAAAAGATACCATTCCAGCCCTAGAAGCGTAAATCTCATAGTCCGCATGAGATTGGAATACTTGACTCGCAAGAGTGTTTAGGCTAACCTGTTTTTGCGTAGACTCCCTTCGTAATCTGGAGAGAAGATTTTCATCTAATCTAAATGTCACTCCACTGGTTTTTTGAGCCATTATTGCTAATATGTATATTATAATACATATTTTTAAATGTTGTGTGCAATGTAATCATTTAAATTATTTGATTCAATTAATTTATCTAACCAGTTTTGATTTTCCCATTTTAATCGCTTTATATATCCAAAAACTATTCCTGGTCCTTATATTTCCCGACAGCCGTACTTGATTATGAACGGAAATTCGACTCGTTTTGCTAGTAAATCGATTAGGAAGTATTCTGGTAACCTAAGTGATTATGGCAATAACAACAAAGAAAAAAATAATGACAAATTTATTATGATTGTTGATGACGATTTCGAAATATTATCTCTGATTAAAAGTGGCTTACAAAGAAAGAGTGATAGGGTATTTGCCTTTACTGATCCCCATATCGCGTTGGAACATTTTAAAATAAATTCAAGTAAATATGATATTGTGATCTCAGACTTTAGGATGCCCAAAATGAATGGAATAGAGTTTCTTGAGAATGTCAAAAGAATAAGATCTGATATTAAAATATTTCTTATGACTGCATTTGAAGTTGATGATTTAAAATCATTAATTGCATCTCTAAAAATAGATGAATTTTTTGTGAAACCTTTCTCTATTAGAGAACTAATTGCGACCGTTGATAAATATTATAGCATTAATATAACCCAAAGTGGGTAAAGCGACTTTCCCTTCGTCAAGATCTTATGACGACATTATCATCATTTGATTGTATGTACAATTGGATAGGTTCTACCTGAATATAATGTCTCCTTTTAAGAAATACTGTGTAAGTATAAATGAGTCTATAACTTCAATAGATTCGATGAAGTAGAGTCTAAATGACTGTGCTTGTTTCTAATGTTTTGTTGTATGTATAATACTGTCTAACGTATATTGATTCAGACTATAACACGTTTATAAAGTGTTTATTGATCATTTCCTTGAATATATTCCATTAATCTTTCTTTTTTTCTTATTTCAATTAGAGATCAGGAAGTAATAAATAATACTATATTTGCTGATAAATGATTTGATATTAAAAGTTGATGATACTCTTTAAAGGAAACATGATCAATTGTGCCTGGTAAATAGGAAGGAATGGTCTTTCGGTTATAGGTGACATTGGTGCTTATCCTCACAAGTCAAGGCTTAACGAGCTTGTAGATCATGAACTATCGCTACCGACAAATTATGATATTGCCTTGAAAGGCTGTTGTTTATACCATCAAAAGGATTTAAGTTCTCAGATAAGCAAAAGCAAGAGTTAATCGGACACTAGTGCAAGGCACTAAAAATATAGAGAGGAAGGATAAACCTTACAGCTTAATAATTCGGAATATTTTACTAAATTTTAATGAACACAAGTTCGATCAAGTCGTATTGACATCATCCACATACGTTCCCACGACGACTCGATCTGTCAATAATGTAATCGGTTGATATATTCGAATATACTGTTAACTAAGCACTGAAATTATCCTCATCGAGGTAATGAATGGTCGGGGCCTGCATTACTGACTACTCGATTCTATCGGGATATCATTTTTAATGTGTTACCTAATATGACTAACCGAAATGTGTATCGTCTAATCAAACTCTGACTTCCTAGATTGAGCTGCGATTGTTGTGATTAACAAAAATCTACATCATACACTATTAATTTACAATACTTATTACTTATGTTAGTCACACCTGTAATGTCCAGTGATGAATGACTGAAAGTAGCCAGGGCAAGAAAGACAGAGTATTAATTATAGATGATGAACGCGATATGGTATATATTGTAAAAGCAGGATTAGAACGTAAAGGGTTTGAGGTGGACAGTTATATAGATCCTATGTTAGCATTGCAGAATTTCAAACGTGGGTAATATCAGTTATTAATTTTAGACATCAAGATGCCTAGAATGAATGGTATAGATCTCCTAGACAGGATCAAACAAGAAGATGATAAAATTAAAGTCTGTTTTTTTACAGCATCAGAGGAGTTTGCAACTAATTACCAAAACGTATTCAATAATTCTAAGGATAACTTTCTCATCATACTAAAACCAATCTCAATTCCTATTATGAATAAACACATAGAGCAGTTTTTGAACCGATGACTAGTGACTACAATAATTGATTAAAATATTGCTTGGCATTTTACAATATTTGTATGGTTAGGATCTAATGGTTTTTCCTATAAATATCACAGCAGTATTGTTATTAACAACACAGCTCATCAATATACTGAGCACTCGAGTTCATTACTTACAGTCAATTAAGGTTCATTGTAGATTCGCTAAAACTGAGTCTACAGTAGGCCATTTGAATTTAAAATCAAATATTAATCTATATATAATGAAGATCAATATCATTAGAAAAACAAGCGCCGCTAAGATTAGTACGATACATTTATACGATCATATTGTCGAGCCAGTCATTTTATAACAATTAGAATAATGACTCATGTATTTGAAACAAATCACGAGTAAGTGGTTCATGACAATTAACTGAACAGATTTCATTGATAAAATACATCAATCAATTAATATATACAGCGATTGGAATATCACTTAAGGTACGTCCATGGGTCGACAAGAACAGACAAGCACAAAGACAGCGTTGATAGTAAATCCGAACTCCTGCGGCGGATTGACTGGCAAGAATTGGGAAGACCTTTACAATGAGATCAAGAATGCTTTTGGTGAAAATCCTCATGTGGTATTCAGTCAAACGCCTGGACATGGAACATTACTTACTAGAGATTTATTGAGAAAGGGATTTGAAAAAATAGTTGCATTAGGGGGCGATGGAACTATAAACGAGGTTGTTAATGGCTTCTTTGAAAATATAACAGATGAAAGTAAAAACGCACCTCATGCACTTGGCACTCATATGCTCGGTAAACAAAATCATGGCGAAGTAATACAGGCGTCTCCAGAATTAAAACCAATAAATCCTGATGCAATTATGGGTGTGGTTCCTGCTGGGTCACGAAATGTATTAGCAAAATCCTTAGATTTGCCTGAAGGGATTGTTGAGTGTTGTAAAAGATTCGTGAATGGCAAACCAAATAAAATAGATGTCATTTCAGCTTCAGCTACTTCCCCCACACAGACAGATACGAATACGAATACAAATCGTCAGTCCAAAGAAGTTACAACTCGAATTTTCCTTAATGCCGCCGAGATAGGTGTTGGCGCTGAAATTATAGACAGATCAAAAAAAATCAGAGACAAAGTCAAGAGTCGTTTCGTATCTACGATTTC
>JARBAU010000129.1 GCA_029237525.1 Nitrososphaerales archaeon
ACTCACAGAAGGTGCTCTTAAAATAGTTGTTGGTGCTGTGCGAAAAATGTAAGAAAAATGAAGAATACCATAATTGTTCTACGTGTGGTCAACATTTATGCATAAGCTGTTTTAATACAGTTCATTTTGGCATAAATGCTACAAGATCCGGTAAATCAATGGTGTACAATAAATGTATCTTTTGTGGTGAAATATATGCAACAAATGCGAAAAGCAGTGTTTGCGATAGATGCACTATAATACTTACATGGAAGTCAGGAATGGATTGTCTTGCTGCAGCAAACAGGGTCTCAGAATTATTAAGAACAAACAAACTGGATTCTAGTTTCAAAAATGAAAATTATTGCAAAGTGCACTTTGGTACTCATGCCACCCAAGTTATAATGGATGCAATTGATTCTTCAAGAAGATGATAAAAATCAATGGTTAACATTGTTATGCAAAAGGACTTTTAAGGTAAGAAGTGATAGAAGTTATATTGCATCACGTTAGGCTATCTATAATTTTATTTCCTAAAATTACTTCCTTAACTCAACGATTATTGAATTTTAGTCATTATTTCATCCTACCTATTAGTATGGTGTATTGTGGTATGTGTCAATGCTTTATTTATTACCAATATTATCATCTGTCTGCTATGGAAAAAATGCCGAAGGTAGAAGGAGGGATAGCGGCTAAATACCAAAGGCTTTTAACGTGCGCTACCTATACTAATAGATGAACAATAATACAAAATTCATATTTGTTTCAGGAGCTATAATTGCCGTTTCGTTGATGGTATCGTTGATTGGAATATTTAATGGATGAATAACATCAATAGTATAACGATAATGAAGAAAACAAATACAAAACTTTAGGTTTGCAAATTAGTGGTAAGAAACATCAGGAGACAAAGCTGCAAAAAATAGAGCTGTGGCCAATATATATGAAAGTGAATTTGGCATGTTTATCATTAGCTAATGCTACAACTCATGAAAATAATAACAATCTTCAACAGTTATTATTTCTTGCAAAAACAGATGCTAATTCAAGGTATACTCACATGGTTGCCGAGTCAGATTGTCTTGATGATTTTAAGAATGGTTGGGACTACGCACTTGGACATTTCATTGAACTATACAAAAAGGCACTGCAGCAATGTTCATAAGAACAGTACTTAGAAAAAAATAGAACCGATACATTGTCATACCATTTATCGATCCTCTCCAACAAATCCTTTTGACGGAGCATTAAATGAGGCTAAGAACGTTCAAAAAACGAAAAAAGGATACTATAATCTTAGGATAATATCGTTGCTAAAATGCCACTATTGTGATGTAAATTTTCATGATGTCATACAAAGAAGAAACCATGAACTGGAGTGGTATGTTTAGAGTTTAAGCTTCAATTTTATTGCTAAATATAATGCAACTCAAATGAATTCTTTATTCTATCTACCTGGTATCCTTTAAGTTTTGAACCTCTAAAATAGGCAAATTATAGCATATCAAGTGGTACAAGTAAATAGTAATCTCCTCGAATAACAGATATAGAATTAAAGAAAACGTCATTACATAGGTTTAAGTACATATCTGCATTAGTTTCTTCTGAGTAGTAAGTTGTATAGCGTTTTAACGGTGGAAAATTAGATATTTATGAAAAACAGTAAAGTTACAGAAAATTATGACAACTGCGATAATAACCTAGATTATGATATGAGTGATAATCGACAATCTGGAAATATAAATTGGTGGATTAATGAATTAGATTCGCTTGGGATTAATAAAAATAACATCAATAATGAAAAAAATAACAATAAAAGTGAATTTTCAGTTAGTCAGCGGCTTGAAAATCTTGCAGATAATATAAAGCAAAGCTTCATTCATGATTATAAGACCTATTACCATAGATAATATAGATAATATATAGGTGGTCAATCAAAATAGCATTAAATTCTTCTTGTATTCATACCAACTATGAAATCCACGACATTGTTGAATTCTTTTTGCATGAAGAGTAGAATACAAGAATCCAAACTAGTGTGAGGTGTAGGTAGTAGTAGGAGTAGTAACAACAATTATGGTACTGGTAAAAGTGTTGGATTAGATAGAATTCAGAACAAATTTAGCTGGTATGCGGCAGGAAATCGAGTCAAGACAGAGTACAAGTATAACAAGCTGACCTTTGCAATGTTTATTGCACCTAAATTGACCCAGCAGTAGAAAGTAAGATGATGGAAGGATCGAAATTGCAATAGATTTACTCTATAACTATGAAATTACTTTGAATCATCATTACATGTTGTTATCCAAATAACCTCTAAATCCGGTCATTCATATTACCCGCAATGAATACTCAATTTGAAACATTAATGAGTTACGGAAGAGACGGAAGAGGCTATGGTGGCGGATATAATAATAGTTTTCGCAATAGCAGCTTCGCAAAACCTGTTGAGGCAGGTAAAGAATACGATGTAGAAATTACGGAAACAGGTAGTAGAGGCGATGGTATCGCTAGAATACAAGGATTTGTGATCTTTGTTAAGAACGGAAAAATAGGACAGGATACAGTAAAGGTTAAGGTAAACTCAGTAGGAGATCGATTTGCTACTGCGGAAACAGTCCTAGCAACTGCTGCTACTCCGAGTGGTGCTTTGGAATAGTAATATAATATTATAAACTGCTTCTCATATGGTCAATCTGGTCATTACGAAGTCGTAATATTACTTACATTAGATCTTAGTTATTTATTGCGTCCAATATTTTGCCCCTATTTTTTTGTTTTCTTGACTAAAATCTAACGGATTGTAATTTTGGATGACTTCAATTGAGGCTGCCGAATAAGCCAGTAGCAGGTTAATATCTACTATTTAATTATGTAAAGTGGGTTTGAAATTAGTTTACTTAAATCGATTTACAGCTTTCTAATCAAGCCAAACACTTCGCTGGAAGACTTAACAGGATTTGACAAGATAATATTTGTCACAAACCTTGATGCCAATACAGGGAAGAAAATTTTTCAAATACCTACAAAAGGTAACCTTTAGGACAAGGTATAGATTTTGTGAAGATATTACAAAAAACAGAAGGATTTAGCGATCCAGATATAACAGGGTAGCTAATACTACCATTTCTATATTACTACACGAGTACCTTTAGAAGTACACTACTCCGGAAGAAGCGGCTAAACATACGTCAGATGCTCTTATTTCAATGCGACATTTTGAGGACGCAGTTAAAAGATGAAGATACAAAGGGAAAAGACCAGAGGAACGAGTAACAACCTTATTACACTATAGGTATGCAGATTTGTAGACAAGATCTAAAATGATAATAATATACTGTAACAATATTTTTCATTATTATGAAAGTTTGCTACATTTTATCGTATGCGGTTATCAAGCTATGTTTCAATCAAATGACTAGTTAATAAGTAATCATAAGACCTGAGCGAACTTATATCAAATGTAGTTTCAAGTGAATTAAAAAACTAACTTTGTATTTTTTTTGATGTTAGTTTTAGCTTGATTCCTTACATATAATATATCTCTGTTTACCTTATCTAATCCAACTTGTAACACTACGATATCTCTCTCCAGAAAAGTTTTTCATTCAACTCATTTTGATTAATGATCACGAGGTAAGTACGAGGCAAGTACGCATATAACACTGGGTTGAGAAATTCATGCATTAGCAACTCCTAAATTACTGTTTGGCGGCGTGCGCCGAACTTCAGAGTGCCCCACCCAGGAGTGACACGGTTTGGATAGAGTTCTAGAATCTTGTCGTAGAGCCCTGCGCGGTTGTCGTCGTCATTTCGGATATCCTGCCGAAATCGCTTATCTACTGCCCGGTCGCCTCGATGATCCGGGGATGGTAGTCGTTACCATATTATTTCTAACACCGGAATCGGCACCTAACTGTTTTATTAATTAGATCGGCAGTGTAGAAATCATATTATACAGTTAAAGCTTTGTAAGAGTATAATATGAAATGTCACTACCTGACTGACGATGCAGGAATGACAGCTGCAGCCTTCGCTTTTACAGTCTGACGATATAACTGGCCATGCTGAGAAGCAATATTTCGCCAGCTAAGTTCAGGCATAAATTCGTCGACTGCTCTTTTGTATATGATGTAATCCTTACCCAGATCTGCTAATGCCTTTGAAAAGGCCACAGGATTACGTTTTACAGTTATGCCTAATCCTTTCGTGGCATATTCATTAAAAAAATCCAAGTCGGTCGCTACGAACGGAAGGCCGTGTGCCAAAGCGTCAAACATTACACCTGAACCGGAGCTGACCTTGTATGGAAGGATTACTGCATCAGCAGATGAAAACAGTAGTGATAATTCCTCTTCAGAAAGAAAATCTTTCTGCAAATTGATTATCCCATTTCTAACAAGATTCTTGCCACATCTTTCTATACCAAGATGGTTTGTAGAGGAGTTCACTACTATTTTCCATCCTGAAGGAAGGTTTATTTTTTCTAGTATATCCCATCCCTTGGTAACAGTAGCAAAGCCTAATGCAAGTGCAATCCGATTCTCTTGTGGGAGGTTAAAGATGTTTCTTGCTTCCATCTTTCCTTTCCGCAATGTCGAATTAGATTCTGCGCCGTGCAGTATTACTTGTCCTCCTCCGATCATCTTAGACATGTACTCAGAGAATACTATACTTGCAGCACTTTTAGCAGCCTTCTCCTTATTCAGATTATGAAAGGAATTATAATTAATTATTCTCTTCCAATATCTAATAATTTTACTGTTTGAGTACTTTTTCAAAATGCTCAGTTTGGACGTAAGTTTCAAAGGTACAACCAATTTTAACCACTGTCTAATTGTATACGCAGAATGGAATGTGGTTACGATGGGTACTTTGCAATGGTCATAAAATGAATCTATGTTTGTATGTGTTTTTCGAGGATCTAGCCCAGCTAACACTAATCCATACATACCCTGCTCGTACTGGATATGAACTATATCAGGTTTGATCTTATCTACAAGTTGCAGTATGACATTAGAATCGTCTGCGTTAGATGGGGAAAGTCCAAAGAAATCACCATTACCCAATTTATTGCAAACAACTTGTACATCAAACCCTTTTTTGCGTAGAGCATTGGTCAGATTATAGGTATATCGTCCAACCCCGCCCTGCATAGGAGGATATTCGGTACTTACCATTAAAATGCGAGGAATTACATTAGACCCTTCAAAATTTGTATTCACATATTAAGAAATACATATATCTTAATATAAGTCTACCCATATATCTATGTTTATGGTTAAATACGAATGCAGATCATTATGTGAGAGGTAAATGCCTACAAAACACACAGTTACCATTACAGCACTGGGGTCTAGTTCGATAATCGTTTTGCCCAAGCCTGTAGTAGATGGCTTTAATTTGGCCAAGGGTTGTAGGCTAGAAATGATAGTAAAGGACGATGGAATCTACATTCCTCTTGGAGGAGAAAAAGGTCTGGATGCTAAGGAATTCGTTAGTTGAGGACTAAAGCAAAAAATAAGGTAGTGAATTAAGCGACTTGATTTGTTATCTTCTATTTGGTAGTCTCAGTTTTTGAGCAATCGAATGTCACGGATAATACGTCTACTATATCAATGGCAGTTACGATAAGCCTAACCTCTCCTTTATCAAATCTTGCTCCTATCGGAAAATCTCCAACTGCTTCTATTTGCAATTGTAATGGTACATCAGTGAGTGAGTGTATAGTGCTTCGTAATGTCCTTATGGTTCTTGCTGACCATCAAATCTCATGAATTTCCAGCTGCTGACCTGAAGGCAACGAAGCTCTCTTCCACTGGGAACTTAAAGACTCTTGTATCCGGAGATAGCGTACGAGCACAGCACAAATACGGCCAAACATTCGGCTTTAGAAACCATGCATGATAGGTTTTTAGTACAAACAAGACTCCGGGTTCTGATGATACTAGTCATGACTATTATAAGATATGGTTGATATTGTCTTTTTGAAAGGTCTTTTGTGGAAGATGCTAAGGATGTTAATCTAATTCACAAGATAACTACTAACGATGAACTTTCCGGCCTGCTCAATCTTGTGCTAGTTGGTTTAAGACAATTAGAAAAAGATGGAGGATTCAGAGACATTCCTGTGGAAGATATAAAGAAGGACTATGAACGAAAGTCTAATACCGTTATGCATTTCTCCAGCATGAATACAGTATAAATCTTCAAACTCCAGACTATGTTGTCTCTTCTGGAAAGGTATATGAAGAATATCAGGGGTATTGTATACATAGAAGATAAAAACCTCTTGATGCGAATATTCTAGGAATGAAATTGAAGGAAACTGGAATTGAAAGGGAGAGATCAAGGAATCATGGGAATAAGGGATATTGTTACTGTGGAATAAAACTACGCTCAGATCTAAGGGGAC
Source organism: Nitrososphaerales archaeon (assembly GCA_029237525.1). GTDB lineage: Archaea > Thermoproteota > Nitrososphaeria > Nitrososphaerales > Nitrososphaeraceae > JARBAU01. The sequence continues at coordinate 6,398 of JARBAU010000129.1, forward strand.
AAAACCAGGCGTTAATTTGACAGATAAATGATGTCGATACATGGTATAACTTCATATAATGTCTATTGATCCGTGCAGTCAAGGCGTATTGTGTCCCTGGTATCCTAATACGCAGCAAATATCTACTCTATCTTTACATTATTTCTACTCTATATACTATCTCTATTATTACATATCATGTTAATCACTTCAGGGATAGATAATGGTTAGCTAGGGACCCTAGGGACAGTTGTTTAAAAACAGAACTGCCACCTTCGCTATATTCACAAGGAGAAGATTTAGGAGGAACGCGACCCAATGTGGTGATCAGATAACGCGCGCACATTTATATCTGATTTTATAGAAAATCAACACCTACGGATTAGATTTACTAGTTATTTTTACGGGATTTCACACTCAGATCACTAGGGACATTCTATTTGTCAGGGCATCCCTGGTATCTATAGTACACGTTCAATTCTGTACAATGATAAATTGTGTCCATGTTCATACTACATAATGATCTGTGGAAATCTAATAAAGTACTATGGATACCCTGACGTCTATGACGTCTTGCAGGCCTACATATGAATAAGAACGAATTGGCATGTGCAAATGTTGTTAGCTGGCCTGCGGCGCCCGCCTGGCCATGTTTCCCGCTACCAGCCAATTCAGCTATATATACAGGACAGAACCAGTCTAGCTCAATTAACGCTAAACCTATCAGCAATTGAGGTAGACTTATGAACAATCTGTCGACAGACAAAATAATGATGTCTATGGATAGTATCAATTAGTCAATACGAATCAACATATCTAATATCACTAATATGCACATATCGGATGATATCGGATTTTTAATACATCCGACTTAATTATCTCGGAAATAGCGTTATATCTGGATATGAAATGTGCCAGGTAATAAACTACGATCAAACCTGCAAACATTATGAATTTGAGTTATAATTATTCATCTGTAATATAGACGTTCTATCTTAATACCTATGTTTAACTTGTATTATTCATATCCCCATAAACCTGGACCCTTTCATTTGCTATCATGTGCTCAATGTGAATCATTACTGGCTCTTTGTAGCAGCCTGAAATCTTCTGGCTAGTTGATACATGTTATCATGACATTGACATTGGCAAATTCTGTTATTTTTGAACCATGAATTGCCTCTGTTACGTTGCCTTCACATAAGCTACAATCATTTTGTATACAGTTTTCCGATTTATAACCCGCCAATTATGCTTATTACGTCTATAAAAGTGATAAGTGATTTATAATTAGTATTCTCCGGTCATGCATTTATCCTCTTCTATTTCATCTAAGATATGACTCCCGGATGTGGTAAGGTATCATTTTCAAGTAGTTGGGAAAATACTCTTTAATTTCTAAATTCAGATAATCATGACTACTTTATATTTTCTTCCAATTTTACACTTATATTTCTAGTTTTCATAGTTTAAATCCTATTAAGTTGTCGCACGTCAGAGAACCAACTCTCTATGTTTGTGACTATTTTACTTCTTCACATTAAGATAGTCCTTACAGCAATCATCTGAACAAAATAACATAACTCCCTTATGCGTGCTTGAATATCTTATCCCTTCAGTTAGTTCATTAAATTCTTTACCACATGACTTGCAATGTACGTGCATTTTAGATTATCTGTTTTAACATTATCTTCCTATAAAGCATTTTGAATAACGCTGGGCTTTATACAAATGTGGAATTAGTAAATCCAAAACTAAAAGACTAAGATATATTTCATGTTTATAGACATAGGCAATTTAGATTAGGATAAGAAGCACCGACAACCATAAATGAGTTACGAAGTAGTGTTATTGGTATGGCAAGGGCAGGAGTTACGGTGAAGGTGGCAATAGAGGTTCAACAGAGATTCTCTTGCTCCAAAACCAGTTGAAGTAGGCAAGGAATATGAAGTAGATATTACAGAAATTAGCAGACAAGAAGATGGTATTGCTAGGATACAGGGATTTGTAATATTTAAGACTGGAAAAGTTAAACAGAATGTTAAGATTAAGGTTGAACAAGTAGGAAATAGATTTGCTACAACATTACTTATTGAATAGATATACAATAATTCGCCTCGCCAGAGATGTGGTTAATGAAATACCTAGGATCCTCCTTATCTCGATTCATTTTCGATGGGTTTAGCTGAGAATAATTGTACATTTGATGGGAATCAGTAGTACATTCAAAGACGAACAGAATACTAAAATAAATAGAGTGCTGAAACTAAAGAGTAGAAAAGTTGGTTAGAATTAACTGTAGGATTATACCAGAACCTCAAGAAGGTACAAGGCCAATTTACAAGAATAATGAACGTAAAATTGAACCATTCATAGTGGGAGAAGGCGATCTAGATTATATTTGTGGTAAATGTGATAATGTTATAGCTCAAAGTGTGTCTAGAAGTCAAATAGCCTCAGATGCAGTATTTCAATGTCCAAATTGTCAATCCTTCAATGAGGTTGAATAAGTATTTCTATTTACCAGAGCATAAAAGATAATCTACAACTAATTAGCCATAATTGCGGTACTATATCATCCAAGTCCTACTGTTCAGCGCCTAATCAAGTATGTTAAGATAGTTTTTACAGCAAATCCTCTGAGCAATAAAATGGAACTCACCCTTAACTAAACTTTAACAACTTACTTTTAGTCATTCGTCAAATTCCTTCCCTACATGAATTAGAGATCTACCAATGAGTTATAATCAAGTACACATTACTATAAAGATATTAAGGTAATGGTTATATTGTCCATTCACTTAAAAAATAATGAACTTGTGAATATTTTATAATGGCAACACTTAGAGTCTACAAGAGAAATTCGACATTTGCGGAGCTGGCTACCCTTGGGGAAGAAATAGGTAAATTGGGACTAAATGACACGCTGCAAAAATATTACAGTGAACCTGTCGAAAAGGAAGCAAGGAGCATAGTAGCAGGACCTAGTTTTCTACAATTCTTAAACAAGTTATTTCAGACTCAAATATCTGCCGGAGATGTCATACAGTTTGAATCTGGAGATTCAATTAAATACTATATGTTATCGACGACTGGAACTTGGGACGAGATAATCAAGCTGCAATAATAGTTTCAAAATATACTGATAAAAATCAAATATTTTACATAGATTTCTATAGACGCAGTCTATTGTTTATTGTTGGATAGAGTGAATAAAGACAAACAGGTTACTAAATGGAGTATTGAGGATGAAACGCAAATTATCTATTCTGCAGTTTAAGAAATTGTAAGGACATAACACGAATAGAAATAAAAGTTACTATTATCTGAGGAAAAAATATCGTTAGAAATACAGTAGAAGTTATGGTTTAATGACAACGCTTTGACATAAAAACAAGAGAATCGAGAAGGAATAATAATGATTATAATAAGTTTAGATCTATTCATCCAATAAATCGTCCTGTTCCTGTCTCTCAAAGATGCAAGCAAATTACGTACATACACATAAATGACAAAAAGGTCCGCAAACTGAATAAATTCTTGACTTGATTAACGGTATTTAGCCAGTGTACGGCTATTTGAAGACTAGGGGGAACAGTGAAATGGAAAATATCAGCGACCATCCTCAGCTCGACCAAAGGCTTGTCGAGAGATGGTGTAATTTGTGAATAAACCAAGTAATTGGATTCAATGTTATTTACATGCAATGTAGTAATTGTACAAGGAAATATGGAGGGGTTCTGTAGTACAAGATTCTATAATATAGAATGATAGATGGTAGAACAGTGTCTTTTCGTTACTGCTGTTTCTTTTTGACAGAATCAAATGAGAATACATTCTATATTAAAGAACAGTCACAACTGAGGAGTATGCAGTATATATTGTAAATATCCTCAAATTGAGATACTAAAGGATGAGAACAAAAGTAGCAGAAATAACAAGAATAGGACGAATTGGAGCGTGAACAAACAAGCAATACTTTTCTTAATATGTGATTCGTGTTTTTGGTGTGCTTCCTGTATTAGGAGAGATGCCTCAACTGTCACCTATCCTAGTTATAATTGTAATAAAGTACAATCGACGCCAATTGTAGGTGGCCGAATTCATAAATCTGAATGATTTATACTGGACAATACTGAAAATTCCTTTTTGATTCGTAGAATGGAATGATAAAAATAAGTACAAGAAGAAGGTTCATACAGAACTACATGAATATCGGTGAATCGGAGGCTCCTCTTTCAATGATTGCAAAAACAGCCAGATGCGCTGTAAGAAATAAATCAAATAACATACACACTAATCGATCTTATCACCGTCCTCGTCGAGATAAGATGGACATTATTTCTCCTGCATTAATGACGTAGGACAAAAGCTTCTAAAATACACTAGAGGAAAACGATAGGCCGGTAAATAAAAAAGAAATAATAGAGCTAAAAATGGCAGTCTCTTATCCATTGTCTGCAGCATCGTATAATGCCGTTAAAGACGCTCGAATTAGGCTATTTTCCTACCTAAGTTTTCAAGGCAACTTGAATAATTCCTTAGCATGAACCACTATAGAAGTTAACGAGGCTTGGTCTTATTCTTACTATGATCGCAACATTTATCCCCTCTGGAATATATAAGGTGGATAAAAATGGTTTGCTCGAATTGTGGGCACGAACACAGTCAACATATAAAGGTCTATTCTAATGAAAGATGTTGGTATAGTTTTGATGATACTGATAAGACGTGCGAGTGTAGTAAATACATAGAAAAAACGAAATAAAATTCGAATTATGTGGTAAATATTAGTAGCGAATTCAATTTCGTAGATAACTTCTGTTGTTATACTCATTCACTATACATTCTATAATAAAATCAAACTCAAAATAGAATGTAAATTTAAATTTTCTATATAGCTGATCCAGCTACACAGCTAGATATTAGTATCTGTATTTCAAGGTCTGGAGTTTGTGAAGGCATCTCAAAGTTGTATCAAGAAGGTGTACTTCTTATGGTGCAAATGCTATGTCATAGATTACTTTGCTAAGACGCTGCATGTTCGAAGGGGCTCGTTGATCATTTTTCTCTCTTACGGCGTCAACTTCTACTACTAGTACTCACTCATTGTTTAAATACTGACAAATAATCGACGGCCGCTTTTTTGAATGTTAATATATTAACAATCATATAATACTATTAGAGAAGAAGTAAAATGAAAGCTACAGATCAACGCCAAAATATAATCACACAACTCATCGAAAACTGCAACGAGGAATATAATATTGACAAAAGGATGGAGATTTTGTATCATATAAATTCAATACTTGCGAAACAACATCAGCTAAAAATACCATCTCTGGTTACAAACGCGTATATTGATACCGCATTATACAGAATAGAGGAAACATTCCGTTAGATATAAGTAAATATTCCTTAGTAACACTGTAGTTTCTACAATAAAGCATTTGATGCCGTAGGCTATAGTAAGGAATAAATTTGCACATTCTCTGTCAAAACTAGTACATCAATCGATAATAGTTCTGTTATGATATACCTTTAATCAAGATATATCTCTAATCAACATCAACAGAAATCCAGACACGGTATAAGAAGTACATAGTTTATTAGACTGGGCTTTCTTACCCATACAAAAGAGCAATCATTGTAACTTCAGATAGTACAAATCTGGACCTGGGCTTTCTTACCCATACAAAAGAGCAATCATTGTAACTTCAGATAGTACAAATCTGGACCTGATTTGGCATATTTGGATCTGTCTATTTGTAAAACCTTGCATACAACTAAAGCTAATTTTCCAGCACTAACATTTTAAAATAATATGTTTCCTATCGTTAATATGAGACTCCCGCCGGTATAATTATACCGGACTTTACAAGAACCCAGTATTATTTAATGTATCAAACCTACCAAATGTTAATAGAGTTAAAATATGGTG
>JARBAU010000130.1 GCA_029237525.1 Nitrososphaerales archaeon
AGCTTGTCCAGTCAATGTGTATGAATGGTTAGAAACTCCAGGACATCCCGCCTCGGAAAAGAAACCATTCATGATAAGAGAAAAGGATTGCATATTCTGCATGGCTTGTGAAAATGTTTGTCCTCCACAGTGTGTGAAGATTTTCCAGAAGGGAAGCTAAATAGGATCAGGAACGAGATTTAGAATACTGATTTAGAATATTGCTAAACTTGGAAAAGAGATTTCTGGGTAACCAAAGACCCCCGACACAATTCAATGATTAATAGATCATCAGATTGTCGTCGTCGCCTAAAATTTCGATATTGTGTTGGGTAGAAAATGATAGTTAATGTTCGGCATAGAAGTTTTTCTTTATGTTATATTTGTCTCAGTCGCTTGGATATTGACGTTATATACGCTTAATTTCTACTATTTGTTTTATCGATCAAGTCACAATTCCAAACATAAACGGTACAGATATTCCTTAAATCAATTCAGACAGCCTGTCCTACCAAAAGTGACTATACAATTACCTTTCTATAATGAAAAATATGTTGCCTTACGTGCTATTAACTCTGTCTGTAACCTAGATTACCCGAAGGATAAAATGCAAATTCAAGTACTGGATGATTCAGATGACGACACAGGCGAATTAATACGAGCTGTTGTCGAAAATTATAGAGATAAAGGATTCGACATTGTATATCTGCATCGTGGAAAAGACCGCCCAGGTTATAAAGCAGGCGCTCTGAATGATGGAATGAAATGTCTCAAAGGCGACTTTGTAGCCATTTTCGATGCTGACTTTGTGCCTTCTACTTCATTTCTTAGAGATACTTTACTACATTTTAGTGATCCACGAGTAGGTTTCGTGCAGTGCAAGTGGACGCACTTCAACGAAAACTACTCTAGTCTAACCGCTGCCCAAGCATTCTCACTCGATATTCACTTCCTGGTAGAGCAGAAAGCAAAGAGTATGACTAATCTCTTTATGAATTTTAATGGAACAGCAGGAATTTGGAGAACGGATTGCATACTAGATGCAGGAGGATGGCACACAAGTACTTTAGTTGAGGATCTAGATCTGAGTTTTCGAGCCCAAATGAGAGGATGGAAGTGTCTATTATTAGAAGATATAGTAGTACAAGGAGAACTCCCAGTTCAGATGAACGCTGCAAAAAGGCAGCAGTTCAGATGGGCAAAGGGGTCAACGCAGGTATCACTTAACTTAATGATTGAATTATTGCTTAGAAAAAGTATCTCATTCGAGACCAAGTTTCAGGCCATTATACAGCTGACCCGACACATTGTACATCCTTTATTTCTAACTCAGTTCTTGATATTTCCCATACTTCTTGCAATGAATAGTCTCCACGCTGTCAGTTGGACTACAATTGTAGGAGTCCTAATCTATGTATTAATTGGGCCTGTAGCCCAAATTATCATAATACGAAAGATATGGGGGCATAAGTGGAAAGAAAAATCAAAGCAATATTTCTATTTAATATTATTCGCCAGTGGAATTTCGGTCAATAATACTGTTGCCGTCTTTGATGCGCTATTTGATAAAAGGAATGAATTTTTACGAACCCCGAAGTTCGGGGTAATTAATCGTACTGATGATTGGCGTCATAAATCCTATACACTTCCGTTTACAAAAATAACGCTTCTGGAATCATTTTTCTGCATTTATGGCTGCATAGCCATTTTTCTATCGATTGTTTCAAGAAATGCAGTTTTTATGCCCTTCATCGTATTGCAGACATTAGGGTTTGTTTACGTCGTATACTTAGGGATTGTTCACTCATTCAATAGAGAATTAGACCAAGACGTGCAAAAAAAACGCGCGTCGTCGACTGTAGAATCGACGATTCACACAAACCCGAGACACATAATTTGCGACCCATATTTGAGTAATTTTCGGAACACCGGCCCGCGCGCAGAAATTGTATCAAACAAATCGAAGAAATTAAGTTGGAGCTGCATTTCTACATTAATTATGAAATTTGACCGAAGTAAAATCATATTATTCTCGATTATACTACTGATTGTCTTCGGCATTGGACTAGCATACATTGGATACCAAAACACTATCTATCCTTCTGAGAAGGCACTGGGGTATTTGTCAAGGGCTGAAGCTTCCCAAAGTCCCCAAGCGATGGTGAAGTATTTATTGATAGTTACAGATCTGTTGCCTAATTCGGGGAATCCAGTTTGGATTTTCCCAAATCCTTCTACCGATTTTTCATTGATTCATGATGAACTAAGCGAAATGATATCCCGTGCCAACAGGATTTCGAATTTAAGTATGGATTCTTCAGATTATAACACAGGACTTCAAGACTTACGTATGTCAATCAAAATTATAGAGGATAATTTGGCTGAAATCACACCATATTTGTATCTTAGTGTTTCAAATATACTGGTAACCGTGGCGTGGATCGCAGCCATATTTTGGATGTTTGTTCTAGTCAAACGAATTAATAACAAGCATCCCAAGGAATTCACGGCTATCTAGATAAAGCGGTAAGATTAAGAATTATGTTTATACAAACTTATGGACGATTCTCCAATATAAAGCGAATTAGTCCAAGCAATGTTATGGCCCGCTCAAGTTTGACAGATTCTTTTGATATGTCAGATACCCTAGTTCTTTCATCACAAGTCAGATAGAGTATTCATCATCCGGAAAACAGTCTTTTTTTAATCTATTAATATCTTTTCTTTTTTGGTTTAAACATATTAATCAAAGATTAAGCAAAGCCTTACTTCCTGCCTTATATAGCGATATTAAAGCTTATCCACATGTCAACAGAGGAAGAAGTAAACGCAAAGATCCATTCTGCGGGGCCTCTAGGAGTCAAAAAAACCGAATTACGTAAAATGTTTACGGGTAGTGATTTCGAGGAATTATTAGATAAACTAGTAACTTCTGGTGACGTGGTTATCGAGAAAAAAGGGACTACCTATTACTGTTGGCATAAAGAGCATTATTTGCAACGTCTCCTCAACTCTGATCCTAAGTTTAGATTAATTTACGAATCACTAAGATCACTAGAAAAATCAATGACAGAATCTACCTTTCAGAATTCAACTTCAAACTATACAACCAAGACCGAAATATTAGGCAATGACCCAATCTCCACTGGTTACTCAGGCAGCAGCGTATATTTAGATTCATCTGAATTTATGAAGGAATTCGATAAGTCGATTGCAGAAAATTCGAATTCGATAGGATGGGTCGAATTGGAAAAAGTCAGAAATGATCTTTCCAACAAACATATTTACCAACAAGAAGATTTTTACAATCAAGTTAGATTACTTGTTGAGAGTAACACCGATAAATACGAGCTCTCTACTGGAGGTAACGACGGGGTAATGATCAGAGGGATGCTACACGGGTTTGTGAGGTGCATATAAATTACTTGTATCCTTATGGCTTAGAGCAAAATCCGTATCATGGTAGTCCCACACCAAGGATGTCAGACTCTTTAATTCTCGGTGGAAAAAGACATAAAGAAGCAAAGTCTGCTATGTTATCTTGTATCAGTGATCTACATTCCAGAATTGGCAATGGTTTGCAAGACAATGATTCCAGGCTTGTCACAATAATTCAAGATGTCGGATCCGGTAAAACGCACCTAACTTTACATATAAAAGGATTACCTGATCTGGCAAGAACATCCGTTATATCATATGCTGACTTGTCACAAATTTTTCCTCGTACCGTTCAAAGTGTGTACAATGCTATATTGACAGGATTCGATGACCAAAACATTCTAGAACTTCGGAAGGCTATCCTATATTTTCTAAAACAAGAGGCCGAGAGTAACGTAAGAGGAGCAAAGAAAATATTCAGATTCAGCGTAATAGATTCCTTTTTTGGTAAGAGCATTCACAGCAAGGCTCAACAAATTATCGATAACAAGTTAACCCCAGACTATGCGGCTGCAGATCAAGTGCTCAGAAACAAATTGTCCATAATAGAAAATAACATTGCAAATTCGATCTTGCGAAATCGTTTGAGAGATGATGTGTACAATGTTGAAACTCTTGAGGATGCCCTCGCAAGCCTTTCAGCCATCGCAAAATTAAATCTAAAATTTCTTAAGAAACTAACTATTTTTCAAATAGATGAATTTGATTGCGACAAGGTTTCACTAGACGTAATAAAGGGAATCATTAATGCACATCTACCAAGCAGTATCATTACATTGAATCTGACCCCTTCTGCATATGAGGATATACGATCAGCAAGTATCTCGGTGTTTGATAGATTAGAAAAAGCAAATTACAAGATAGATTTGGCTGGTTCGAATACCTTCGAAGAAGTGAACGATATTACTTTAGAATATATTAGACACCATGATAATGGGGTAAACTTCACAAGCGATCTTGAAAAAGATCTATCCTCCAAAATTAAGGTTATATACGATGAATTTCCGGACTTTAGAAACGTAAGGTCAATGATTAACATCTTTTATCATGCTATAGAATCGGCGCATAAAAGAAGCTGTGCGGTTATTGATGAACAAGCAATCGATGATACTATTAAACGTGTCTACCCAGGACTGAAGGTAAGGGGAAGTATCATGTCAATCCCTCTTTCGGAATTTATAAGAATAAAGAAAAATTGTAATGATTTAAAGGAACTAGAAGACGGAGTTCGTGATGCGGTTCGAAATCTTGTGAATTGTGCACACGATGTAGGATCGGTCTCAGAACTTAGTTCTGATTCGACTGCGATAGAAGGAGGAGATATTCTTTATAATGACTCTACAGGAACTAGAGTATCAGTGTCAGTTGTAATGAGTAAAGATCATTTAAGGAATTTCGAACAAATATCCAATACTGTTAAAACATCCGGTATAGTTGACAAATTATTAATATTAACTAATTCTTATGCAAATGGAATGGGTAACGGAGCAACCGTAGTAAACATTGATCGTTCAAAAATGATTGATTTAATATATTTTAATGGCAAGTACGAAAAAAATGACATTTTTGAAGAGGATCAAAAGCGTGCATTATTGTTGGCACGATCCATAAAGCTATGTTAATCGAGGGTGATCGGTGACGATAACGTCTTGATGGAAATTGTTTTATGATGACTGCATCCCACAAACTCTTTTAAGAGGGGATTGCAAAAGCAGCTTCGTGGATAAAAACGCGACCGACGGTGAGCGCATCGGCCTTAGCTCGAATGATGAAGTATTAAGATGTAATATATGCGGTCGAGATGCGGATTTTATAGTCCAATTAGAATTAATTAAGGAGAGGAGTAATTACAATATTATAGAATCATTGAATCAAATGCCGTTTTATTTGTGCAAATCGCATGAATTCCTATATAAGAGAATGCGCAACAATATTGAACTTCAAGATTATTTTCCAGAAACTATCAAGGAAAATCGATAAAAAGATATGTGAGCCGATTGAGGCACATTAGCAGCGAAAAAGATCTCCTTGAATCCTTGCACAAAGAGGGACTTACAATATTTACTTATGAAGGAAGAAAGGTGCCGTGCATATACGTGAGTCAGAAGAGATATGACGAAATAATTGGAAATACTTTTGGAAAGAAATTTGTTGTTGATACTATATTAAATATAATCAATGATCCTGCAAAACCGGACGTATTTGTTGATATTTATATGAATTTCTTAAATTTAGGTCTTGAACAATATTTCCTAGTCCCAGCTAACGATAACCTTGAATTTTTCGAAGCAATGGCTAGTTCGGCTTTAATAGCTATTGCCCCTGAGCCCTCTTCAAATTTCGATGGCCAGAACATATTTATGATTCAACTACCGAAAATTGATGCTATCGAAAATGCCATTTCTATAATCAAATCCAAGCTTACTAGGTAAATACGAATTGAAACGATAATTCCTAGGGGATTATTATGTCAGTATTTTGGTTGTACCAAACTTGGAAAAGGAGGATTTTCACCAAGTATTGTTGACGTGATGTTTTGAAGAAATATCTTTAGCCGTTGACTCGTGAATGCGACGGCCGGGATTTGAACCCGGGTTACCAGATTGGCAATCTGATGTCCTAGACCAAACTGGACGACCGTCGCACATAGGAATTCTTGACATTAAGCTGGACAAGACTTCAAAGCAGATTCAGATATAACTTGTATTGAACCCTAATCCATTCACCATACAGCAAGGTACATCCAATATAAATGATTTTCTTAGCCTAATTACAAATAATTAGTAGAATGAAATTTAACCATCTCGGCTTAGAACTGGTTATCCATCAATACTTTTATTATTTTTGGTTTCTCCAAAAAAATGATGATGTTGGTAACTAATCAATTCAAATCATTCTTATTATTGCCTTTAAGATAATAGGATTAAAGTTGTGGATCCTCTCCTGTCCATTAGATGTGTGGCATCAGCTTCTTCTATTATAATAGTGATAGAAATTAGGTCTCCTGTATGGCAAGACTTTGCGTTTAAAAGAACATAGTCATCAAGAATATCACCGCCACTTCTGGTTTCCGGGCTTACGGTGAATTCAACAGGATCTACAGAGTTTATCAAAAAAATCTGGCCTTTCTGATAATCGCCAATCCTTGCGATTCTGCCAGGACGCGGTATTGCTCGCACATTCACTTTTATTTCCCCTGTAGGGTAATACGTGTATCCTACCATGTCATTGACCCTAATCTCGATCTTGAAAGGGTAACCAGCGGTTCTCTCGGCCATTTTATTGATTCCATCATTCATTATGATGTCTATCTTCTTTATCGTATTACCATATGATCTGATCCACTTATTCGTGGTAAGTCTGATACTCTCTATTGTCGTTTTTCTGTTTTTATTCTCGGCAGTATCAAGGTCGTATCTATCAACCCAATCTCCATAATCTTTGCTAATATCGGTAATAAAATCAGCACAAGTTGTTTGATAATCCGCGATGCTAGATGCACGTTCCGAATCTGCATCAGAAAAGAACATGATATCTGAAAACCTGCAGTTGAATAAAAATGTGGTCTAGATTGGTAGCAATTATTAAGGAAGACTTCATATAAACTGACGCCATTTTGCCAGCAATATTTTCTACTTTGTACGATGATCTAGTCAGGAATCTTAGACTGAACGAGAATTCCCTTAAATCAATCCTGGCTAGAAACCCAAGTTCAGCCTACGCAAAAATTAACGAAATTGCCCATTTTGTAGGTTCCAGATATTTTATCGAGGTTAGACTACAATTTCCCCAACATGAAAAGATATTTGAAACAGAGTCGTATGGCACAGAGAATTTAGGATTAATAGTTAATAAATTTAGAAAAACCTTTCCGATACCACGAGAGCAAGTCAAATTACAGGCTTGTGACATGCTTGATACGGTTAGAGTGCAAGATGCTTACATGTATGAAGGAAAGGAGGGAGTGAGGGTTATCACTAAGAATGGTAGATTGGAAGTTCTACCGGGATCGGTCCACTTGTGGTGTAAAGTAGACGACAATGTAAAGTCATATGTTGATTGGTTGATGGATATGGTGTATGTCCATGATTTGAAAAAGTGAATCCCTAAGAGAATAAGATGTTTGCGAGCGGTTAAAAATTTCAATAATCATATTTGAGCTTTACTAATCCCTGGCATATATGCTGTTGAATGGCAGATATTGTATCAATTAATAGTACTGAAATTTCTGCAATTAGTTTAATCTGAATAACATGACTGGAGTCATAAATATCGCTATGTCAAATTCAGAACGATAAGATACGCAAATAAGTAAGGGAAGTCCTTATTTTCTTAAAAATGTGCAAGTGTCCAAAGGTCCATTTTTATGAAGTTGAATTTAAACTTGCAGGCATGAATGTCGTGCCTACGCACAAAAATTGTGGAGATTCTCTAAGTGAGGATCAATCATCCAAGTTTGAAAAAGAGCTAATAAAGCATTGGGGATTCGAATAGCTTGTAGTCTGCCAGATTCAAAGGCTTGCATAAGGGACCCTTTAAATCAATAAGCATTACAGCGAGAGGTTTGCACGTCAACTTTATTAATCCCTACACTAATTTGGTGTTAGGTGATTTTGTGTGACTAAGATGCTGAATGTAACTATAGATACTTCAGGTGTAGCTCCAAATGAAGCTCAGGAATGGGTCAATGAGTTAGTTAATGTATACGCGGATATGGAAATCGAGGACGTAAATGTTTCAGGAAATAAGATCTCTTTCAAGGCAGGGTCTTCCGGCATGGATGACACTGAACCTGAAGACATAAAGACAAAGCTTCAAGAATATTTGACAATGAACGAGGCGTTTGAAGCCAAAAGTATAAACGTTAGTTAGCTAGCAAGAGCCTGCTACTTTTTTTTCTCCACTTTCCATAACTGAATCATAACACAATTAATCACAATTGTTTTTCGGACATCTTTAAATAGTATATAGTTTACGTATGAAGGATTAGGAGAATGACTTGTAAAGGCATTTGTGTGCGACATAAGGCTCAAAAGCCCATAGGTTTTGGCCGCTACGCAAGCGGGCAGAAACGCTGCCAGATATGTGAGATATTTATAAACTGGGAAGGATTGTGGTGTCCCTGTTGCGGTTATAGGCTTAGAACAAAACCGCGTAATTTGAAATATAAGGCGAAGCTAAGATCAAGATCTAAGAAATTGGAGCCGATGCCACCGGCGTTAATAGCTTGAAAGAAAGCTCACCTGTTTCAGCATTGGCTTCAATCATTGAATCTTGCTGCCACTAAAAAGGAACAGCTTTCGGACTAGACATTTGAATTAATCCAAGGACTGGAAAGTTTGAATTGCATATTATAACAGCAATACTATAATGAACTGAATATGGCATTACTTTAACCTGCATACAACTATTCCCCAAATACCTGGAGATATTTAAATTACTATTTTGGGCTTTTGACAATCATTATCACACTAGAAGGGTTTCTTCTATTAGTTTTCGTTAACTAGTTTTAATATAAGGAGACACAGGTTGGAAGCAACTTTATTCGGACTAGACCATTAAATAAATTGTGATAACCAATTAATCAAAAGACACAGGTTTATAAGAAGAAAATAACGCACATTCCTAGGCTCCGGTGGTGTAGTTCGGTTAAGCATTTCGCCCTCTCAAGGCGACGATCCCGGGTTCAAATCCCGGCCGGAGCATTAGTTATTCTCACAAGACTCAGAAGTCCATAATAATTCCTCATGCTATTCCAGACTCGCCGGAATATTAGGCGGACTGTCACGCTCTTCATCGTCTTAAAGTTTCCAAACTTGGCGCCTAGTAAAAAGTCTTTTCTAGGGTTGATCTGAAATATATTCCCTTTTTTCCTGTATTGAAAATTGGTGTATCACATCGTATCAATACTCAAAAAGACTTTAACAATTCGAGCCAATTCGTCAAGAAATATAATTATCCAATGCCAGCAGAGACAAATTTTGAGTAATTAATAACGAATTCTGATTTTGTATGGAAAATTATGACATTCTGAGAGTGAAATTTTTCATTCAATATTTCTTGTCGATACTGAATGTCCGTTCTTTATATGAAATCCATATTGTACGCGTACTAGTTCTGATATAATATTGTCGGAGAAATATCTAATATTAAACTTTGCCAAAACAATTCCACAGTCGCGACAATATATTTCCTTATATGACATATAACATTATGCTAGAGTTGAGTATATTAGGATTGGGCATTAAGGGCCATTGACATAAGGTTCCCTCTTTTCCCACACTCCATTAATAGAAGGAGGGTTGCTAGGTTTAGTCTTAAAATGCATACTACCCGCCTTGTAGTAAATAATTTCGCCTCGTCGCTCAATTACAGCGAGAATCGACTCTTTGCCCATCCTTTCAATTTGTTGTATTATTAATGCCAATTTACTGGCTTCCAAATCTACGCCCTCGCTAACTGCGAAAACTACGTATTTTGCAGGTTTTACGCCAAATTCTCCTCGTTCATATAATCTAAAATCTATACCAAATCCAAATCCATCCTTAGCTACATATCCTCTACTTTTTAAATCTCGATAAATCAGGAAGCGCGTTAAAATCATCTTGTCATACTTAGAAAAAATCTCTATCAGTGTATTAAATGTCAATTGCTTATCAGTTCTTTTGCTCAAATTCAAGCGCCCCGAGTGAACTAAATACAATGCTTCGTATGGCCTTAGAATGTATTCTGAGCCCTCTTTTGTTCCAAATCCTTTGGTCCTAAGATGGTCCTGGTCCTTGGTGTCTTTGATAGCAACTCTTGATCGATTACCGACGAGTGAAGCTTGAATTATATAAGAAATGTCTGCCTCAGGTTGGGAATTTTTCGAAGAATCTGTCAAGGACATAACGAATAAATCACGCCATTAAATCACATTTAAGTATTCAAAATCTGATATATTATGAAAGGAGTTAATTATCGTGAAATACGTGGTATGCCATATGTACGACGTGAATATATTCGAGGCAAACCTCAGATAAAGATTGCCAAATTTTCATCTGGTGCTGCCAAAGGTGAATATGATTTTAAGGTTGAACTTTTAGTGACTGAAAAGATGCAGATTAGGCATAATGCGTTAGAGGCTGCTAGACTTGCAGCCAACAAGACAATGGCAAAGGCTGGTGATGCGAGCTTTTTCTCTATGTTGAGAGTGTATCCACATGTGATTCTTAGAGAAAACAAAATGATTGCTACAGCTGGCGCAGATAGACTGCAGGAAGGCATGAGAAGAGCATTTGGAAAGGCTATGGGCCTTGCATCTAGGGTATCACCGGGACAAGTTATTTTGGAGGCCCATGTAAAGGCCAGTAACCTAGAACTTGCAAAGCAGGGTTTTAAAGTTGCATCTAGCAAGCTGGGCTGTCCTACAAATACACGAGTCGTTCCATTGCGGGAACCTACAATTACTGAGGATGAATAGGATCTAAGATTTTTGGTCTAAATTTTGTATATTTCTGTTTATTGCATTGTGGGAAACCAGACCAGTGGGAAATGGGCTTTCCAAAACCAAATTTCAGGCTTAACTCATAGCCATGTGAAATCTTTCAAGCTAGCTAAATCGTGAACAATGTCAGAATTTTCATCCATTGATAATAGGCAATCTTTTTGGATTGTCACTAGACTCAAGGCTGGCCACATTAGGAACAGATTTATTCTACCCTACTATACTCGTCTGATTGTCAGAAAAATACAATGCTCAAGAGCATTTCCAGTATCGAAGATTCGAAGTATTTTGGGAAGACAATTTTAATCAGGGTAGACTTTAATGTAAGCCTAAGCAACGGCTCAATAGGCGAAGACTACCGAATACGTATGAGCCTTCCGACAATAGAATATTTGTCAAAGAGAGGTGCAAAAGTGATACTTGCGTCACATCTTGGTAGACCTAGGGGTTGGCAATCGGGTTATTCATTGGAGTTAGTTGCCCAGAGACTTTCGTCTATTATACGAACAGCAAAAGTTGGGTTCGTCAATAACTGTATCGGTAATGAGGTGCGCGAAAGGATCGATAGAATGGGGAATGGGGATATACTCTTACTCGAGAACCTCAGATTTCATAAAGAAGAGGAGGCAAATGACGAAGAATTTTCTAGACAACTTGCCTCCTTAGCGAGTATCTATGTGAATGACGCCTTTAGCACTTCTCACCGTAAGCATGCATCGACTTATGGAGCTGCTAAATTATTTGACACACGGCTTGCAGGATTCAATCTTGATAGGGAAGTTGAATACCTGACTATGATGAAAGAAAACCCAATAAAACCATTGAAAATCTTGGTTGGCGGGGTCAAAATTAAGGATAAGATTGGTGCACTTGAAAATCTGCTCCCAAAGGCAGAAAAATTGCTCCTAGGAGGGGCAGTGGCGTACACATTTCTTAAGGCAAAAGGGATCAAAACTGGAATCTCACCTATCGATGAAGAACATATGCCGTGGGTTACGAAGGCATTGACAACCTATGGAGATAAGATTCTACTACCTACAGATCATATAGTGGCCGCATCTCCAAACGAAGGATACGCAAGTATAGCAAAGGAAATTCCAGACGATTTTGCGGGGTTTGATATAGGAAACGAAACTGTTCAGCGTTATTCGATGGAAGTAGGTGGAGACGGCTCTGGCACAGTCTTCTGGAACGGACCTATGGGGCAATTTGAAATTGCATTATTTTCTAATGGGACAATTAACATGGCAAAAAGTGTTGCTTTAGCATTCTGGAGGGGTTCTAAAACTCTTATAGGAGGGGGGGACACGCTCGAAGCCATGAAAAGATCGGGTGTATCAGAAGGTGAAGTTAGCCATGTATCGACAGGGGGAGGAGCAACGCTTCGGTTCTTGGCTGGTGACGAAATGCCTGGACTAGACTCTATAGACAGATCGTAATCGGGGGTCCATCTAGAGCTGAATTCTTTCGAGTAAATAAGTAACTATGATCCTAAATATTTCAAATAATATTCATCCTTATTGCCTTTAGGACAGTCAGCTGGCCAGTATCTGCTCCTAGCATTAGTACGTACTGACCCGGC
Source organism: Nitrososphaerales archaeon (assembly GCA_029237525.1). Classification (GTDB taxonomy): domain Archaea; phylum Thermoproteota; class Nitrososphaeria; order Nitrososphaerales; family Nitrososphaeraceae; genus JARBAU01. Next base: position 12,486 of record JARBAU010000130.1, read on the forward strand.
TTGACATTTGACGCCGGACTGAAAATGTAGGAAACTTCCTTCGAATCGCCTGCTGTAAGGTTAAATTTATCTTGGCTAAAGCTCCCTGTTGAATTTCCAAGTTCACCATTCCTTGTCAATGATGATGAAGATATCATATTCACCTGGGCATCTGACGCCGCCTTTACTTGAACTTTGATATCACTACTCTGGCCCCGTCTTAAAGTAAGATCAGTTGGCATTGCTGATATCGAAATCGGTGGAGCTTTGGAAGCATTAATCATGCCTATCTTATTTTCCGACCACTCGCTAAACCACACCTTATTTATGCCCTGACCAATAGACAATTGCAATGCATTTGCTATTCCACAATGCACATTAGGATTAATGCATTGACCCCAACGACTATCCTGAGTGGGTATCCAATATTCAATAAGAGTTTGATTAGCGGGGTCAAATTTGGCAATTCTGTTTCCTGTATGTTCATTGAACCACAGTGAACCGTCGCTTCCGGCTTTTATCCAATAGGGCAAAGTGTACGCACCTTGCGGAACGCTACCATTGTTGGCTCCAAATATCTTGGCAGATGCAATCGAAGTAGAATACTTCGTCAAGTTTCCAGAGGCAGGATCCAATTTAAAGAACAAACTAGTACCATGATCCGTTATCCAGGGATTCCCGTGGTTGTCAAGTGCAACACCCACAGGAGATGTTAGCTCTGAAGGCATATTATACGCCTTGAAAGTTTTGTTTCTCATATCGTATTTTAAAATTTGCCCTTTTGTGTTGAACGCAAGCATAGATATCCAAACTACGCCATTCTTGTTATCTACAGCTAATGATCCTGTGCTGACCAGATCGTGGTCTATTCCTTTGAATCCGCTGACTGGGATGGGAATCTTGATAATGCCTTCGGAAGTTCCGTTTCTTAATTTTGTAAGGTTTCCTATCCAAAGTGCAGGTGATCTGATTCCTACGAAATAGACGTTTCCATTATTATCAAAGTCTACCGAAACTGGATATGTCGTACCAAAAGAGCTAGAATTTTCAGGTACTTTGTACATTTCAAACTTTTGCGAGGACTTGAAGAACCTCCAAATAGCATTTTGCTTTTCATCAGTAAACCAAAGATCTCCTTTCTTGTCGCTCTTCATATCCCAGACCTGAGACGATTCGATAGGTTCAGCTCGCGATTTCCATACCGGGATAAGTCTTTCCTTTTGGAAGTTCCCTAGTGTAGAATTAAATACTCCAAGTGCTCCATTTTTAGTTGAAACGTACCAGACATTACTTCCATTGCCTTCTGCGTATACCGCTAAAGGCATTTCACAATTTTGAGGAAGTTTGTATTCTTGAACATACTGATTTGCATTTGTTTTAGAATTAGTCCCACAAAATAGTAATTGGTACTTTTTGATGGCCTCTTGTTTAGAGTTTGCTACAAGAGACGCAGATGGATATCTTGAATTACTTGGTGAGTTATTACTACTTAGCAAAGATACATAAGCAACTATAAGAATCAGTACACCAATAGATCCTACTATGAGTATCGATTTTGTGCGTTTTGATTCAATACGTGTTCTTACCAACTGAATTACAACTGATCATACTGAGCTTATAATTCTTGTCTATGATCGTCTTTCGTGTGAAGATAGAAGTCGAGATATAAAAAATCGTTCTAACACTTAGCTTTTTTATCTATTAAGGTCAGCCAAACTATGCTGTTAACAACATATACTTGTCACTTTATGTTACTGAGGCTTTATGGCAGTTCAGATAAATGCCTTCTCCACACAATCGTTTTCAGGTTAACTCTGAGTCGTCATCACTGCCAAATGAACTTAGGCCGCTTTTGGATATATTTAGCATGTCATCAATAGCTCTATTGGCCAAACTGTCAGCATACTTGTTTTCGTTCCTGGGTATATATTTATAATTAATGATTTTGTATCTCTGTTCGAGATTAGATATTTCTCTTGATATGATTTTCAGATCCTTATTTCTTATCTTATACCGCTTATTTCGTTGTTGTACGACAAGATTGCTATCTGAAAAAATTATAACTTCATCATCAAATTCGATAGCTTCTTCAAGAGCTTTTTTTAATGCGAGATATTCTGCGCGGTTATTGGTCTGATTACCGACAAATTGAGATATCTCCTTGATTTTCGAGTTATCTTTCATTAATACGACACCAATACCCGATAACCCTGGGTTGCCTCTGCTCGCTCCGTCAATATACGCAGAAATCAATATGAAATCTCCTTAGATTTCAAGTATTGATAAACGATGAGTCATTCTGACAACACTCCAATTTTACAGAATTAATATAAAATCTCGAGAGAGTGCGTTTATGAAACAAAATTTAAGTTTCTCCTTCCAGAAATGGTTTGTAGTTATCAACTAGGTAAACCAATTGCATTTTGTTCCCGCCTACTATCTTAATCTCCATCGTTGCTATTCCTTGCCTGACAGTTATGATGTTGTACGCATTTTCGAAAAATCCTCTAAATCTTGATGACGATGCTGTTCCAGCATAGACAATGTTAAGAGAGCCCAACTTCCAAAGCCATGGCCTATGTTTGTGACCGCAGAGCACCAAGTCGACTTTGGATTGAAGGCAAGCCCTCAATGTATCACCTGCATCAAGTATAATGATTTTATCAGTGCCTGTATCGGGTATTCCTATCAAATGGTGGTGCATTGCAACGATTTTTACCTTGTTGGTATATTTTTTCATATTTTTTTCTAACCATTGGTTCTGTCTGTATCCGACCTCGCCCTCATCTCTATCTGGTCTTGCAGTACCAAGAGTAAGTATTACTGCGTCATCAAATTCGTAAATGAGCCTTGACGGAAAAAGCTTCTTAAAAATTAGATATCCAGTGTGACGATAGTCATGGTTTCCAGCAAGTATTATTTTATTCTGGCAATTAAATCTGGATATTTCATCCTTTGCCTGTTCAAACTGAACTAGTAACCCATCATCAGTTAAGTCTCCCGTAATGACAATGGCATCTGGATCTATTTCATTTATCTCATTCACGACAAGGTCAAATATATTTTGCCTGAAGAAGCCACCAATATGAATATCAGATATTTGGACCAATCTCACGTGATATTTCAAGTGTCGTTAACTGTTGGAGATATTAATAAGATGTGGATCTCAAGTAAAGAAATAATAGCAATAAAGTTGGGAGTTTACTATGAAAAAGGGGAATGCCTAAGCGTAAGGTAAAGGAAGAGAAACCTCCAAAGAGATTGGGCAAGAAGGAGATCTTAATAGCTCCGATTGCTATGGGCGCATCATTATTAGTAGCATTAGTAATAATACCTCATTTTGCTCCTCCGCCGATACCTACAAGGATTTGCCTGAAGGCGCATAATGTAGATAGTTTCAATCTATATCCAACTGTTCAGGTTGTCGTAAATGGTACTCAAGAACAGCTTCCGAATGGAGTCGGAAAGACTCAGACTGCAGGCAAGGAATGTCTGCATGTCATACATACCGATATGGTAGGAAACAAACTACATATCGAGTATATAAGACCTATTAGGCTCACTATGGCGGATTTTATGAAGATTTATTCACCTACAAACAAGACGATACCGGTAGTGGACAATCTTACAGGATCTCCAATAGAACATATCATAAATCTGACGAATTATAATGTCAAATATTCTTACTTCTCTGAAAAAGGCGGATTTACTGATGTCAGCACGCCGTCACATGTCCCTCCATTCACTAATGAGTTAGTTGCAAGAGTACAATTATCTCCCAAATAGATATAAGTAGTAAGCATTTTGCTTTTGATTGGTTTCATTTGGTAAACAAGACTGCAGCTGTCATTAGAGGTGACGGTACTGGCCCAGAGCTTGTGAATGCAATGCTAAAGGTACTAAAGGAATGCAATAGCAATACTGAGCTTGTTTTATGTGATGCAGGCTCTGAGTGGTGGAAGCTGAATAATGGAGATAGCTACATTTCACAGGAGGTTTGGGATTTGCTCAAATCTAGCGATGCCTGCTTTAAGGGTCCGACTACGACTATTCCTATACCCAATGCACCTAGGAGTGTAGCTGTAAGTGTTAGGCAAAAATTCGAATTATTCGCAAATGTTCGCCCTATCAAGACATATGCAAACTCGAATCGACAGCTAGACTTCGTCTGTGTTCGTGAGGCGACCGAAGGAATGTATTCCGGAATCGAATTCAGAACCTCAGATGAGTCAGCAATCGCAATTAGAAAGATAACAAAAAAGTGCTGTGACAGAGTAGCTCGAAAGGGCTTTCAACTTGCCAATGATCTAGGTTTTAATAAAATCTATGCAGTTACCAAGAGAAATATTCTGAAAGAAACAGATGGCATATTTTGGTCTTCGGTAGAACGATGGCAGCAGGAATATAATACAATTCAAGTTGAAGAATACTATATTGACAACATCACACAGCAGTTAGTTAAGAATCCAGAAAGATTCAATCAAAGCGTGCTACTTAGCACCAATTTATTTATGGACATTGTTTCTGAATGTGCATCAGGAAATGTTGGGTCAATCGGGAATGTGTATTCCGGTAACTATGGTGATTCTTATGCAATGTTTGAACCGGCACACGGCAGTGCTCCTAAATATGCGGGAAAAAATGTAGTCAATCCTGTAGCAACAATCTTGTCTGGGGCTTGGATGGCGAAGTATTTGGGAGAAATTTCCATATCTGAGGCTATATTTTCTGCAACGGAATCTGTAATAAATGAGAATAAATATGTGACTTATGACATGGGGGGATCTGCAACTTTGTCTAGAATGGCAGAAGAAATAGCAACAAAGGCAGCCAGACTATTACGCAAGTAAAAATATCTACAATCAATGCTTCTTCGAAATCTCGAACACAAAAAGGGTTTCAAAGAAAAGCTTCTTTCTTCCTACAATTCTTACATCTAGGTTCATCGGTTCAACTAATGAATTTATTTGTATCATGTTTGACAGATTTGAAACAACGATCAAGATCTTTCCTTTTATATTTAGTAAGGGTAACGAAGATCTGACAAAGTGCAAGACCAATTCGTAGCCATACAACCCTCCGTATATGGCTGAGTCGCTTGTTCCAATACTGTCTTGAGGCAAATATGGCGGATTGCTTACTATCAAGTCGAATTTTCCTATAAGTGCCGATGCGGCATCGCAGCATACT
>JARBAU010000131.1 GCA_029237525.1 Nitrososphaerales archaeon
ATCGAGTTAATGATCTCTACTTTTTTATTAAAGACTATTTTTGTTCATCATCGTGTTATTTCAATATCGATATCGATATCGATAAACTCTAAATAATATTATATCATTTTACAGTAAATTCTACCTTAAATTTAAATAGTAAGCAATCGTTTGGAATAATCCTTGAGATCTGCACACTTCTACTTTTCAGAAATAACTAAACGATGGGACGTTTTTTTGGTAGGAACACTGATGACAGGTGGTTTTATAATCCTCATTCTAAAGTTACTCGGATTCTTCAGTAAAGAAAGACACCTATTTTAGCGCAATTTTTGCATACTTACTTCAGAATTGGAAGTAAAGTTATCAGGATTTATCTAGATTGTTTTAACAAAATGATACACTAACCTGCCTAATCACGTGTTCTAATACTCTACAATCATTGACAGTCGAGAAAAGCCTAGAACGTTGTGGTCCTTCTTTTGAATTAAAAATATTGCAAATCTAACTATAACTCAATGTGTGTTCCATAATATCTAGACGAATGCAGACGCTAACTCAGAAATTTTTTGTTCCCATGCTTCGGATTTTATAATTCCACTTGCCACAAGAATCCCATTAGCACCTAATTGTAATGCCTTACTAACATCTGATTTATCTACAATACCGGCTCCACATACCATTCTTGCATGATCAGAATTATCATTTACAGATTTAAGAGAATTGGAAATAATTTGCGGAGCCTCTTTGGAAATTGCTTTACCACTTCCGATTAGCTCTGACGGTTCAATAGCCACGAAATCAGGATCTAATTTTGCTATTTCAGCGACCTCGGTAGGAGTTCTTGCGCATACAATGGAAGTCATTTCAAGTTTTTTTAACCTACGAACTAAATTAGATATACTTTTAGTATCTACTCTGTGTTCACTATGGTTTATCAACGACCCCTTACTACCATATGATTTTGCAATCTCTGGGATAAAATAACCCGTGCTAGAGCCAACATCGGCATCATCCAAGTGTTGACATATGACAGGAATATCAACCATCTGGACTACAGACCACAGAGATGGCTGTGGCGGAGCCACTATAATCTCTACTCCTAGATTATTGCTTACCTTTTCGGCTGACTTGGCTAGTTCTACGGTCTTTTCTCCAGAAATCTCCATGTAATTCTTAAAGTTTAAAATTAGTGGGTTCTTCAACGGTATTAGAACATTGTTCTTTTGCTTTGACTTATTATCTTATCTGTAGGTGCATATTCAATTGAAGATCAGAGTCATCACGTCAATCCGTTGCTACAAAGCACATAATGGCTTCACAGCTCCTTTTTTTCTACCACTAGCATCAAGACGAATTGTTGGAGTCAATGTCTTTGAATTTTTTGTTTAGCTTGGCCATCCTTGCTTCGTAGCCTTTATTATATTCTAGTTCTTCTGGTACCAGAGTTGCGGGATGAATGAATCCTTGGTTTCGGATCACCATTGCTCTTTCAGCAGCCCACATCCTCTGAAGATCCCAATCTGCAGTGCCAAATCCGTCGTGTGGACCAGTCAACTTACCGTTATGCATACTGAACACGAGACAAGAGACTATCGGTATCGCATAATTCAAACTTGCGGCTGAATTTAGCTTGACAGGCATGAGTGGCATGTGGTGACTTCCACGAGTGTTGCCCGCAACAAAGTGTGGATTATTGAATGCGCTGCCAGCCTCCTCAGTCGCAGGAAAATTCTTCTGTGTTCTAACTATTGCAATTGGATCATCCTTTCCAACATATGTGCCAGCAATATTGTGGAGCCTGTCAGTCGATGCTGAGACGATCACTTCCCCATCCGAAGATACTACGGAATGAACCACATATCTTCCCGGATACATAAGTGCTGCCTCAAGCTCAGGCTTGTCTTCCCACATTTTTAGATCAGCGAGCTTGCCCTCAATTACGTCCATAATTCTAAAAGTTACTCCAGAAGCTAATTGTTCGTTAATTAAAAGTCCCGTGTTACTTCTTGCGTCGACAAACATACGCCAAAGAGGAAAATTGAATGCCCCTGGTTCTGTCTTGTCTGCTGCGAATATGCAAAATACCTCACTTGGGCGTTCTTCCAATTCAATCTCTGCTACACCAGGCCCCATGCCCCTGACATTTCCTGAAAAGGCATCTTTTAGAAGGTCTTGGCCTGCACCATACAATCCTTGGTCTTTGGCAATTTTGGTTCCTTCGCTGAAGGCATCCCACGCAAGTTGGTGAATTCGTTTGTTATCTATACCCAAGGTGTGGGTCATAATAATATGTATATCATCACCACTGAAACCAATATAGTGGTCAATTAGTAACCCTTTTGATTTGGACCTTACATGATCCTTTACTTTTTGAAGCAATTCTAGGCTAGGGCAGGTATGACCTCCAATTGCCCCAATGTCAGCTTTTATTGCAGATAACGTAATTTTCATATTTAATAATACTATAGTTGATTCTGGTTCTGCTTCTTAAAACTTTTACGAATCTCATTTTATATTTATCGACACATTGTATTCGAGAATTTATTGTCTTCTTGTTAATTTCCGCAATCTTTGATATACTTCAAAGCTATTAGTTCACATTATGAACTAAAAGCCCATTAAACAGATTATAGATACCGTCAATTCAAGTTTTGCGATAGGCACTTGAATATACACTCTACACAAGAAATGATTACGCATTTCAAAATGAAATCCTGCTATTGCAATAATTTCCAGATATCCAAAGTTAAATTCTATTCGAAAATCGTCTATTTGTAATCGGGATCAGAAATGAAAATTGTAGCCAATGATCGTATCGTCCTATTTCAGCTTGGAATTTATCTTTATAACTAATTCTATGAATTTTCCTTAAATTCAGTCATCAATTCTATACAACGCACTTTCGATTAGTTAAGCGAGTCTTAGTAAAGACACTTGGGTAAGCCTAAGGCCGGTTTTAAGAATACCATCATATTCCCTCAAAATTAACTTTACGACCAACCTACAAAATATTTGTATCTCTTTTCAACCTCCTTATTGTTTCCATCAACCACCTTCTTTGTCTCTGCTTGAAGCATCTTGTTGGCATAATCTCTAAATTTTTCTCCCTCTTCATTTTCTGGAAATTTTGATAAGGAGAACTGAAAATAATTCATAAACTCAACTGTTTTGTCCCGGAATTCTTCTTTAGAGGGCCTCAAATTTCTTGATAGTTTGAACCAAGTCGATGCGCAAGCTGTAGCATAAATCTTTGCCAAGTCCTCTATTAGTCGCTCAATTTCAAAGAAATCTGGCATTATTCATGGTTACAGAAGACAGGCTTCTTATAAGACTATTTGTTAAATTGTCAAAATAGTAAATAGCCTTTCCAACTGCCTATCGAAACACTAAATAAGTTTGCAAATAAAGATTAAACGACTTATATTTAATACAATATCCAGATTTGCGGAAGTAGAAGCTTCCTCTTCAAAAAAGACTATTACTAGTAGAAATTTGTAGCATTGAAAATTATGTATTATCACGATTAATTCCGCATCCTCCTTTTTTTCCAATTTCCGGTATTTGCTTTCTTCATAAAACTCGAAAAAGGATTTTTGAATCTAATGAAAATATCATAGTTCTGAAATCCAGTAAAGAAAAACTCAGGCAGATAGAGTACTTGTGTTAGCAAAGTGATTCTTGCTCACATCCTTTAGCTTCTAGAGTCATTATCACATTGTTTTATATCTGTGTGCCAAAATTCTAAACAAAGTTTGAGTTGCAAGCACACCTTCCCGAAAGTCATTGTTCTTTAAACCTACTTCTACTAGATCTAACCCTATGAGGGTGGATGAGTTGCTTATACTTTTTATTATTCGAGCAATTTGAAACGGGTCCAGCCCAAATGGTTCTGGTGTACCCGTACAGGGAACATATGGTAGATCATAAACATCTATATCAAAGGATATGTAAACATTTTTATTTTCTGTTATCTTCTTTAGATGACTAAGAAGATCATTTATTCTGTCGTGAACATCCCAAGCATCGAATGTGGTCACACCAAAAGACTTGGCCACTTCATTCTCGTAGCTATCTGCTTGACGGATTCCAATTTGAACCAAGTTTTCGCCAGGTATATGGTCTTCTTTAATCAGATAATAGAATGGCGTAGTGTGACAGAGTTTGAGACCACCATATTCTTCTTTCATATCTCTATGGGCGTCAAAATGAATAACAATAGGATTTTCTTTGGACAACTCTTTTATCTGAAAATATGATACAGTGTGCTCTCCACCCAATAAAACAGGAATTTTGTTAAAATCAAGTGCTGCTTTACAAACCGAGCTAACCTTTTCATCAAGATACCTAAAGGTAGATTCAATGTGCGGTTTCTTTTTATCTTTATTGCTTCTATGGATCTTGATATCGCCTAGATCGTATATTCCTATCCTGTCATAAATGTCAACCTTCTCATCAAAAACATATGTTTCTGTCTGGAGAGCAGACGTCGTTCTTACTGCTTCTGGACCTCTCGCTGTGCTCTTTCCGAAGGTCGTCGTCAAGTCTAACGGTACGCCATAAAATACTGCCTTAGCTTTATCAAGAGTAATTGGCTGAGGTATATCTGCAAATCCGTATCCAGATTTCGTTTTTTCTGGTATTATAAATATTTTGTCTAATTCATCAAAATCCAATTTCCCATATACTAGGCAAGACCTTCACACATTAAACGCTTTTGTCACAATCGGTACTCAATCCCTAGCATTACTAATCCTAGGAGTAAATTGATTTTGGAGATTTAACTGCGACTTACACGCATCGTAGGAGTAAAATATCCAAATTTTAGAATATACGTATATTCGTATGTAATGATTGATTATTCAAAAAGATGTCTGACATCTCCTTCCAAAACCCCAGATTCGCCATGAAGTCTGTCGATATGTTTTGATAGACCTTCCTTAGTATCAAATGGAGATTGGCAGTAGGGACACACTATACTAAACTTACTCAAATCCTTCATGTATGCGATAGCCTTTGTATTAATAATGCATGCTGGAGTTCCAGATATAGCTGCGTCCTCAGAAGCCACCGAGAGAGTTTCCATACTCTGGTAAATATCCTCCCTAGTGACTACACCTAAAACTGCTGCATATGCATGAACCATTACTTGTCTTATACCATGCTTGTCCATAACCGACAATGCCTCTTTAATAGTTGAGCCTGGGCCAACTGCAAGAATAGGACATGTCATTATTTCTCTTAACTTGACTTTTGATGGGTTTCCGTTTTGAGAGATTACCTTGAAGAGAATATCGGTTTTGCTCACGATTCCAATTACCTCACCGCGTTTAGAGACAAGAACGCTTCTGCTATTTTTCTCCTTCATCATTTTAGTTGCCTCGTCAACTGAAGCGTCACTCTCTAGAATTACTACGTCAGGCTTCATTAAGAGTCCTACTCGAGAAGATAGCAATGACGTCATCGTATTTGGAATGCTCTGTTCCACACTGTATTTAGACATATGATTTATTTATAGATAATGGTTAAAGTATTGTATTTGCAATAAATCGATAAAATATGATTTTGATTTCTAATATGTTTATTTACTACATTTCATTTATGATATAAAATCAAGAAGAGTTGAAAATATTTTATATCAAGTTGTTTCGAAAAATTAATGCAGCTGAAATACAATTCTATGATGATGCAGCTTTAGGAAAGTATGATCTACGAGAAAGTGCCTGGAGTTTCGGGTTCAAATGATATTTTCAGGTATTCCAGAAAAGTTCATCCAAGCTACGTTGTCTAGGTTTGCCCAAAAGTGACTTAAAATTGAAATTCAGGGATGAAAGCAATTGGTCAAATGTTGCCTCCATAGTTGCTAGATATTTTTCAGTGTCTATATCCTCAGGTCTTGCCAATTCGACAGGTTTGACTCCGTCACCTGTCTTCGTCTTAACATAGGAAATAATATCACCAGCTTTAATCGTTCTTCCATTGTCTGTTAATAATTTTGCTGCCTTGATATGCTGTGGTAGACCTTTATAGATCTCGACCTCTCTCTCCTTACCGTGCAAAGCACTATTTCTCGTGTTATGGTTGTTGTTGGACAATTTCTTTCCGTACTTGTCAGGAGACTTATTTACCATAACGTTGAAACTTAATTCATGTAAAGGGATTTTCTTCTGCTCTAATCCCTTAGCATTTTCTTGAATTATATTTTTAATTTTTTCCTTTGCTGATTCAAAATCCTTCTCCGAATCAACTTTGCTCAGTATACTCAAGGTTTCATAAAAAGCACTGCGGATAAATGGTGGCGTATGTGATTTTTTTCCGGTGAGACCTTTTACGTCTACGGTACCATCTTCAAGTACACCAAGGTAGTTCTTCTTAAGTTCGCTGAATACCACATACCGATATTGTTTGTCAATCTCTAAATCTACGCCCAATCTAGTTTTGGCCCACGTTGAGATCTCCTCAACTTTGCTTGATGAAGGATTCTTTAGAAAAAGAGAATCAGTATCTCCATAAATCACATCTATGCCTATTTCCCTGCATTTCTCGATCGTGGAAGTTGTGGTTACTCTTCCTATGGCTGCTGTGGCGTCAGCCACTGGCAGGCAGTAAAGTGGAAAGATCTCTGCCCCCATGACACCGTAACTGGCATTTAAGATAACCTTGATTGCTTGACTAACTACATTGTATGATTGCCGTTCTTCGGGTGTAATTGATTTGTTTTTTGAGAGGTGTTTATAATAATTTACTCTCAGATCTCGAAGTGAACCGATCAGTAATGAAGTCAGACCTCTATTTATTTTGCAAATCCAGTGGGTTGTTCCAGGTACTCTCTGGTTAGGATCGTCCTTGCAAGATGTATGCACACAATTTACAGTTTCATATGAAAGATTGTGAACTTTTATAATACTTGGATATAGGCTAGCAAAATCGACAACCACAACTCCAAAATGAATTCCTAGCTTTGGCTCAACTACTAACCCGCCTCTATATTTTTTTTCTTTGATTATGGCAGTAGTCGATGAAGTGCCCTTCTCTTGCAACTCGTCTCTTCGAGGTATCAGAAATCCATTAATTCGATGCTCATAGTATAGCATACCTCTAATCCACTGATTGACCCCAAATCGTGAAACATCGTCTAGTGACAATCGTCCGATCCTAGCAATAACAATGATTAATTTCATCAATAAACTATCATTAAAACTGGTCAACCTATAAGTCAGCTCAGCATCCTTTAGACAGTATTTGGCAAGTGTTTCTATGGGGAGATCTGATATGTCACCTTCAAATTCTAGCTTATTATCGTCGAGTAGAGCTTCCGCAATTGCGTTTAAAGTATGTTCAGAGTATTTGTTACTAAATGCGTATATCTGTACCGATCGATTCTGAAATGTTCTAAATAGATCTAAATGTATGCCATACTTTACTTGTACAGGTTCTGCCTGAATGCCACGTTTGATGAATGATTCTCGTTTAATAATAATCGGTACCCTTTCCTTTGGTATAATCTGTGATCTTATCGGATCAATCCTCGGATCCTGTGATCTAGCGTATAAATAAGGTAAATCAAAATCATCGCCATTATAGGTGATGATAACAGGATAGGAAGAAATTATTTTAAATGTCTCCTCCAAGAGCTCTTTTTCTGTATAAAATATTTCTGCCTCAGGGACCAATGTTTGATTATTCTCATGTTTTTTATTCTGATCTAGCAATAACACCTTTCTGAACCCATTACTACCAACAAGTCCTACGGCTATAACTCGACGATCGTGGTCTCTTGGCGTAGGCATTCTGCCTTCTTCTGATTCTACTTCTATATCAACTGAGACGCGTCTTATTTCAGGGATTGGTTGGTTAAGTAGATCTGCCCATCGGGTGATGTGCTTTTGATAAATAGTGTCCTCTGTTTTCTGTGATGAAACTTTCAACTTGTTCCATAACAAATCTTCTAACTCTTCTCGAACTTTGTCTGAAATATTTATATCGTGATTTTTGATCTCGTCCTTTTTTCTGATGTAAAAGGTGCCTGGAATTAAGCCAGTATCATAAAGATAATTTTCATGATACTTTATATCCGCTTCCCATGATCTTACCTTTTCACGGATACTATTTTCTGTCCCACCTATTGAAAGGGGATCGGGGGCAGTGATCTTTAAGATGTCGATAAGTTGATCAGATATTAGATCACGTTTCTTTACATTTTCAATAGTGTATTTTCTTTCTTGTCTGATCACTTCGTTGGCTTTGGCAGCGTATTGTAATTTAGTATAACAGTAAGGCTTGTGGTTTGTTCGATCACGCCATATATATACAGCTTCATCTTTGGGACTATAAAATTTGAGATACACCTTTTGCTCTTCTCCTGAATATATTGCTGATAACAGAAGAGCTGGGATATTTTCTGGCAACTCTGATAAATCGCCGAATTTTTTCTCTCTAGGGGTAAAATATTCCTCTTGATGTTCCAACAGCAGTATGTGGTTGAACTGCGAATCCTATTAAAACCTTCATCTATACCCAGGGAATATGAGATCTGATCAAGTCTATATTTAGATTTGTCAGATGCTGGCTTGACTCTACTTTTGGATTCTCAATAGGTTTCATTCAGGTTCTAACTTGTCCTGGCTTAACCGAGCGAATATGGTTAGGAACACGACCTTATTCTATTATTAATAGTCATGCTAAGCAATTTTCTGCCAATTTCATGTCAGATTTTCCAACTTTGCCTTTTTCTTTTCCCTTCTCTCTATAAACACAATTCCTAGTAAATACAGTGCTATCATCGGCCCGGCAACAAACCACATTGTGATTCCACTCCCATCAGGAGTAATAATAGCACCAAACACAACCAGTATGATAATCGCATAACGAAACTTTTTTTTCCAAAAGCTTACGTCAATCATACCAGTTAGTGTGAATGCGTACATGATTATAGGAAGCTCAAATGCAATCCCAAATCCGAGAAAGAATTGTAGGACAAACGAAATGAAATCGTTAACGTTAAAGAATGTCTCTACCCCAATTGCCTGACCATAGTTATATAAAAAGGTCAGAGTGAATGGAATCACAAGAATATAAGACAGTGCAATTCCTGAAAGAAATAGGGCAACAGTCGGCAAAATGATATTCACTATCAAGTTTTTATTGAACTGCCTTTCGAAAGCTGGAGAGAGAAAACCGAATATCTCTTTGATAATGATTGGCATAGATCCAAGAACACCGATCAACATACCCACGTATATTTGAGCAAAAAATGCCTGACCTGGTGAAGTCTGAATTAGCTTTACTTCTGGCGGCAAGAGAGTGTCTCTCATATAAGATGTTACTTGCACGGCTATGTTATTGACGGGATCAGGAACGGGGTAAAATAACATAGAACCATTTAGCGGCTTTAATCCAAAGCTGAGGCAGAATATTGTGATGATAGCTATACAGATAGCTATGTGAAAAATCCTACCGCGCATTTCATTGATATGTTCGTACATAGTCATATCCGCTGACGGCATCTGTTAATTGTCTGTACTATAGACGTCTATCCGAAATATATTTGTGTAACTTCCAAAGCTTACCGACCTCACCTCCCCACAATAAATGCATTATAGATGTGTATCCAAGAATCCAAGAACTGTTATATCAAATCAATAAATCTACATCACAACAACAAATTGCTGCAACAAGTTTTGCTAAATATCAAAAAGACATGTCTTTCAGCAACACAATAATGCCATTACAGGACTTTCTGCTGCCATCAGAGAATGTAAAGTTTTATAGTACATCCTTCGTTCGATATGGGATTAAAAAATATAGAGTCTTGATAACCGACAAGAGATTAATTCTGTACGCTCAGCGAGGATATATCATAAAATCTGATGATATTGTAAGTGAAGGATTGGATAGAATTCAGGGATTAGAGTATTCAGAAAAGGGATTTTTCTTCAGAATGGCAAAAATCTCCATTCAATGTCTAACTAAATTGGAATTGTATGGCCCAATTTCTGAGATTAATCCCTTATTTCACACAATGCAATCTCTTATAAACGTCGGCCAAAATCTATAATCATGATTCAATATGACTAAAATAATTTGATTTTGGATCAGATGACACCCTGTCTCTAAACTATGATCTTAACATATTTGACGGCTTGAACTACTTCACCCATAGCTAAAGGATTATGAAAAGTAATTATAAAATGTATCCAGTTACTGGTCAAATGCTGCATCAGTGATCAGAAATTCAGCAGCTTCAAAAAAAGATTAGGACCTGTGTCCCTTATTGAGTTAAGGATACTTCTATGTAGACATCATCAGGTATTTTTAGCCTCATTAGCTGCCTAATAGCCCTATC
>JARBAU010000132.1 GCA_029237525.1 Nitrososphaerales archaeon
CTTCAGTTGTATATGCACGCCATTCTTTTTCTAATGATTCGATGTTATCTTGTATTACTACACCACAGTTACTGCAAACAATTTCTCCAGCTTCTGCATCAAAAATAGTTAAGGTGCTATTGCATAGAGAACATTCAACATCATCATCATCATCATTATTAATGTCACTATTGTCGTAGTATTCTGCTTTTCCTTCTTCGTTTTTATCGTATGTTTCTGTGTAATTCGAAGATAACATAAAATTGTAATACGTTGGACCACCTAAAATAACCCTGTTTACCTTTGGTTGAAAAAGGCACCAATTGTACACTTTACAACTCGTTATGGAGTTATATTCGACCTCCACGTATACACATCTGAGTCCCATCTTAGCAGCTGATTTACGCCGGGCAACACTGGATTCTTGGAAATCCTGTAATCATATCGGAAATGGCGTTTTCTAACGGAGGTGAGAGATACAATATGTTAAAATCTTTTCTAATGCAAGGATTCGAATGTATAGTCTTTGTGATTATACATAAACAAAGTTGAAAGTCTATGTCTATCACGAGACGCGCCACACTTTCTAATATGTCTAATTTAAATTGTATTATAAAGTGCAATTACACTTGGACAATTTATTAATAAATTCATCTGTAGACGTATGAATAAGAACAGAAAAAACTCTAAGACTGTATGCCATCCACTAATTACTGTTAAATAAAAACTAAATAACATACGCACACCTTATTTCGTTTCAGCATTTTAACATACTACAAAATATTATCTGAAATATAACGTAAGGCGTAAGAAGGATAGTATTTAAATGACATCCACGTAATAATTAGAACAGATGACTAACTTCGACACCATCAGTATTGCTATTAATGGTGCCATATGTCAGTATTTTCCTCTCTTGTTGTTCAGTAGATACTATTGTAGTCCGTTGTATGTCGACATGGTTACATTGGAGGTAAAACGTCAGGAGTGATGTTGCTGCTTTGCCAAGAATAAAAAATTCACACATGATAAGCAGTTATAACACTGAGAGCATGAGGAACAAGTCATTGAATGTTGATGACTTGGACAATCAAATAATTGATTTATTAGCAGCAGACAATGACAATAAGCAAATCTCTGCATTAGTAAAGGTGCCCCTTAGCACAATACAAAGAAGAACAAGGAAACTTTTTGAAAAAGGATTAGTACATTCTAGAATTGAATTAAACTACAATAAGATGGGATTTCGAAAGGGCTTTATTGAGATTTGCCTATCAAACGGCTGTATAGACAAAATAGGTCAACAAATACTATACAAACAAGGGATAACTGATGTAACTGTTCATATAGGTAATTCTGATCTAATCTGTACATGTATTTATCGATCTAATGATCATCTTCTTCGGATACTAGCAGATATACGATCTATACAAGGTGTTGATAAAGTTGCTTGGTCAGAGGAAGTTTATAGTATCAAGTCTAATTCATAATCTTAGTTGATTAGTATTTGCAATAGAATAATAAATTAATAAATTGATAACATCTAATATCAAATAACATAAATATATGACGTTTGACTGACATTACAGTGTAATGTATAATAAATGCATTAAATAGCGCTGATTTGATACACCAAATCACAAATATTATATTATTTTATATAATGTCTCACAATATATGATAGGTATGTATGAAAAAGTCATACGACGATATCAAAATGAATGACACGGAATATAATGATGAAGATAATACTGATAACGATGAGCACGTTAAGAACTTTGATAAATTGGATAAGAATACCATAACTAGAGGAGTGGATCACGTGCAGCGCGCACTATTTACTACGCTGCCTGAGTCTCATAACCTCATGGTTTATTCTGATATACGAGTTTTACGAGCCACATATCCAGCTTATATCAAATCTTTGCTTGAAGGTAACGAGATTGTTTTAATCTTGACTTATTACGATCATCCATCCATGGTGAAACAAATATTGAGATTGGATGGTAGTAAAAAGAATAGTCATGTGGACATAGAAAAATATCTGAATGATGGCTCTTTGGTAATTGTGGATTCGCTAATGACACATTTCAATCCAGGAAGGAATAATCAAATAAATAATAATGATAATAATGATTATAATGATGGCAACGATAAAGCGAACTTTTTATCTTTAATAAGAATACTATTCAACCATGGTGTGAAGAGCAATAAGAAAGGAATAACTATACTGTCTGACATGGGTTCATTTTTTCACGATGGTAATGGTCATCATCATCAATATAACAATAATAATGATAATAATAATAGTATTATCTATAATATCCTTAAGTATGAAAGATCAATACCTGCTAAATATAGAGATCTAGAATTAAAGAACTTCTGCTTGTACCATCAAAAGGATTATGAATTACATTTTGCTTCTAAACACCAAAAAACACAACTACTCGATTGTCATAGCCGATCTATCTTGATTATGAATGGCTCAAATAATAACCATAATAATGGCCATACTGATTAGGTCGGCCGGCACTAGGACAGTATAAGCCTATCTTATATCACAGTAACTTGTAATATTATCTATCCTCAATAATAATCAAAACAAAAGAACGCAGTTCCTTATATCAGATCAACACTGTTGCTATTTTTTTGCTGATAATGAAAGTGATTTTGTCATATTTTCGATGATACATGTAATCATAGAAATCATTTATTGTGTCCATCGAATATTTATTGTCATAACCTTTCTATTTTTACATTTTATTGAATAAACATATCTGTTTAAACCAAAATTAATAAATATTATAATTTCTAGCTATACGTCATACAATTGACGCAATTAACCATAATTCAGGAATATCTACTATTTCAAGTCAGTTATGACTCGACGTACACAGAAGAGGAGAAACTATGGGAAGACAATTGAGACCATCACTACCCTCCGATTCCAGTGATTCTCATACTCTCGACAAGCTAGATTATCAGGTAATCAGTCTTATGACATTAGGTTTGGACAACAAGACTATTTCAAAGGACCTGAAAACCCCATTAAGTACTATACAAAGAAGAACAAGAATTCTACTAAGATTAGGATATGTTAGCCAAGTATTTCAACCAAACTATAAAAAACTGGGATTAAAAAAGGGACTACTTCACGTGTATATTCGTAATGGCGAAATGAAAAAAGTTGCACAAGATCTGCTATCAAATGATGGCATAATGTCTGCTGGAGTTCATGTAGGTAATTCTGATATAGTTGGGGAATTTGTTTATGAAGATAGTGAACAATTAGTAGATCTGATTTCACAGGTAAAGGAGATGGAAAGGGTAGATAGAGTGGTATGGTCTGAGGAGGTATTTCTACTTCCTGGTAAAAAACAAAGCATGGTTTCTGTCTTGAACAGAATAATTGATAGAACGTAGAATAGCTTGAAAATACAAAAGATAGATTCTAGGATTGGTATAATTCGGAAGTTTGTATTTGGTGGGCTGGCTGGTTGGTTGAATCAGATATAATCATCTCATTATGACTTAAATAGTCTTTACATAATTTGTTTATATGCGGCCGTTTAGTATACTAACATTGTCGGCAAGGAGGGTATCACTAGATATTTGCAAGTATCATTTCATTTAATTTATACAATGATACAGGCTTTTCTATAAATCCGTCTATATCTGACTGTAAAAAACCATTTGGAAGATTAGAATATTCATATTCATATGCGCTCATAAGCAATACCTTCATGTCCGGCTTTATGTTTTTGATTTGCTCCACAAATTCATAGCCATTCATAATAGGCATTCTAATATCAGAAATTACAAGACCGTATGTCTCAGAATTTATTCTGAAATCTTCTAATGCAAGAACCGGATCCGTAAAAGTAAAGACTTCAGAATTAAATTTTCTTTGTATTTCATGTTTAAAGAGGTTGCCAATATCAATGTCATCGTCAAGGATCAAAATGGATTTCTGTCCAGTTCATAACATCATCATTTCATCTTGCCCTATGAGTCATTAAAAGGGAATCCAAGGCTTGTAAACATAATAAACTGGATATAAGGAAACGTGACCTTCCATTATTTTATTAAGTAATACTTGTCTATAAAAGCCAATTGGCTAATTTCTGACACTAATTTAATGTTTTTGTTTATATACCATATGAATATGATTATATTTAGGTCATTGCTTATAGAATGTAAGGAAAATGCTCATATCGCCAAAGTCATTGACTATGGGTGTAAATCTGTATGGAGTTCAAGAAATTAAGTGCCGATTATAAAAAGGTCTTGTCTACTCTAGACAAAGAAATTTTAAAGATTCTCTTAAATCCAGATAATGGAAAACGTTCTTCAGAAATTTTATCAAAGAGAACAGGTTCTCCATTATCTACCATACAGCGAAGACGCAAATATTAGAACAAGAATACCTCGAGCTAACTTATACATTGCTTATAGAAAAGTTTGGATGGCGACGTGTAGACCTTCTGATTTCTACCATGAGTGGCAAAACAGATACAATAGCAAATCAATTGTTGACACGTGAAGAAGTGGTTTACGTTGGTAAGAGTATAGGCGAACATACGATCGACCTGAGAGCAGAAATAATAGTGAGATAATGCGGAGCTTTTAGATATGCTTGAAGAAGTAAAGGCTATGGATGGAGTGAGAGATACGATATGGAGTGAGATTGTCCATGTCGTAGGCAAGAAAAGATCCATACCATCGTATGTGATTGATCGTCTTTGAAATATTTGTTTCTTTTATTATCATAATATCGGACACGAGATGTATGTAGGGTTCTACATTTAAGGATTGAATGGATACAGCAATTTCCTGCAATAGATGATTTAGCTGATGCTTTCTTTGCATCCCGGCAACTATACTGCTAGATATAGAAGTCTCCCAAAAATAGGCGCACCCCGTCGAAAGAAAAAAATACCCCTTAGTAAGCTATAATATAAGAATAATATTACTAATCTCTTCGTTATAAAATGGATGATCAACCGCTATATAATATCAAGCTCAGAACACAGATATGGTATTAGGCACGCTCTGGACTATTATACTGATAATAGTAGCTATAATAATCATAATAATATTACTAAAGTTCCTTTTTGCAATAATAGCGATTGGTCCTATCGTAGTGGAGCAACAACAACAACAAGAATTACATATAATATCTGATATGCTGTCTCAAATGCCCATAAAATTTAGTGGTCTAGTTGTTAAAGTAGAATAAGACGGTGCCGTCATAGGTTACGCCGCAGGTATAGGTATACTCTGCCATGCGGTTGCTAAATCAATTGAGGATCTAAAGGCATTGATTTATTATGCGTCTACAATTCTTGATCCAGGTTTTATCGTACATGCTCGAAATTATGAAATGATTACCTGGCTACTCGAAAATGGCTTCCAAATTGGTTGGCCTGCAAACCTTATGACAATTGGTCCTTATCAAGATCCGCTGACGCCCTTTCTTCCATCTTTGGCATACTGAGATCAGGAATGAAGCTATGATTGAAAACTTGGTCAGAAGCCATTGGTATAAAATTTAATCCCATAAGTTCCCAGTTAATTGTAAGATTGAATTGACAATGAAGAATGAATCGTCAATTTCTACCAGTGTGTCACTTGTACTATCTTATGCAAAGCAAACACCTTTAATGTATCAATAAAGTTTTACCAACTGGTAGGAACCCAGTCTCATGTCGGATTACGGAAACTTGGCGGTCAACCTATCTACCAGCGTTAGTCTCTCACATGAGCTTTACACGTAGCAAATGGTTTTAATTAGCAAGATACTAGACACGATTATCTTTTGTATATAAGCCCGCTGCGAGGAACCAACTACTGAATAACCATAACCAAATTAAATGAGTGTTGGTTCCACGACTCACAGCAGTAGACGATTGCGCGAAAGATATGCGATTTCACGATTATTATATAATTCTCAAAAATAGTTGTGTGGATTTTGCATGTTATACCTTAGATAACAATGTTGAGTCTTTCCTGATAATTTTCCAACAAACAGCAGCGGCAACCGAGGCTAAAAAAACATTTCCTAAAAAGACAACGACCATTGGAATCCAGAACATTACTTGAAAAAAATCTTAGATCCGAACAATCACCAGCTGCAGACAATGCAGCAAATAGGAAGAGACTAGTCTACGATGAAGGCAAAAGAAACTAAAACAACGACCTAAATTTACTTTTAGAAAATTAGTACAATAATCAGATACTCGGGTTAGAGTTAAGCCGCCGCAAAATGATGTAATCGTCTTGTAGGTAAGAATACAAGCATACAATTTCTGACTCCCAATATTACTATTGTAGTTGCAGTGAATGGGACCGTGGTGGCTGGTCAATTATATATTAATCCAGAGAGAAACTCTATTCATATACTAGTTGCTATCAAAAGAATGCCAAGTGTTATCTCACCAGCAGTCATAAATTGATAACTGTTGTTTATTTTTTGTTAGTTATGGCAAGTCAGGACCCTCACATAAGTTCGTATTCTCAAGGAAATAATGTACTAATAATCACTACTCATGGTATTTTGACTTCTAACCTAATGCGATTGTATGGAAGTTGTCCAATACATTAGTAAGAATCCAGATAAGCGCTTGGTTTTGCTATGGCCTCGGGTGTTGTGATTCGACTGGTGGTAGTGGATGCGGCGATAACGTAATCCCACACTCTGGCCTGTAGATATTGACAATTGATAAAGAAAATGGTCTGTTGGTAGACTCGGGCTACCCCTGGTATGACAATCAGAAGATAGAACGAATCTATCAACAAACCATATGAGACAAGTATTTGATACTTGTTGAACCTATTGAGGTAATAGATTCGTTCGAACAATACACAGCATTTCTTAAAAGAGCATAAAAGTACTGTTATGTCAACTAGCTTTAATGGGTAGTGGTTTGACCCCAACTGCTAAAAGTGTATTTTAGAGATGGTTCGATATGAATCCTGATGGGTGGCGTATTGTACTCTATCAGGGAAGTTTACTTTTCAAATGCTATAAAAACAAACAGGAAATCTATCCCCAATATACAAATTATGCTAAGAAAATTAATCATGAATGATTGAATGGTTGTTTGCAGCATTAGCAATTGTAGTTGCATTTATTCCCGTCTTTGTGCTTGTGTCGTAGTAGTATAGTCTGTCGGAGGAGTTGTAGTTATATTCTGTACACGAGCTGCTATCAAGTCGGAGTATACAGTGTATACTATGGCTACAAATATTATACCACTACTAACTATTGCAATTATTGCTGCAACTGTAACATTCATTTAGATCGTGTTCACGATTGGGAATAGGCCTATAAACTATAAAGAAGTCTTACATTGGTATTGCTAATTTGTGCAAGCGAGAAAGTTTAGTCCTGCTGGAACCTAATACGCTTAAAATGTCTGACGACATCGGATCTATAATACTGAGATTATCCCGAAGATGGCATTATAATATGACATGAAAGGTGCCAGATGATCCCAGTGGTAGATGAACAAGCTGATAGAATACTGAAGGGTGTGGTTTTCGGATTTGATATATTGACTGAACAAAATGAATTAAAGATTTGTGACAATAATGAGAAAAAGGACAGTTACTATTATGCTAGGAGAAAGTTGAAAGTGGTAAGCGCAGAACCAGTCTATTATTGGTATCAACCTACCTACACTTGAGTTTAAAATCAAACCAAGCCGAATATTAGAATTATTTAATCCTATAGTAGTCTTTTCTTCATCAAATGAGGAAAAAAATCAGATACTCAAAATATTATCCTACACAGAATATTTCAGAACACATTCACATTATGATTGATTTTCAATATCTTGAGTAGCTCAAAATAAACACTATTTCGATTGTAACAAATTTCTCTTGTAATAGATTTCAATTAGAATATATCAATGCCTTGTTTATCCTTTTATTATTCTTGTACATAATTTTCTGTTTTTTTAGCTTCACTGGAATCCTTTTCTTTGTTTGTAGTGATATCTTTATTCTTCCAAATCCCTTGATTCTATATCTGTCTTTGCAATTTCATTATTTTTATTATTATCTGACTGAGATGCTGCAACTTTACGTTTCTTTTTTGTCATCTTCTCATCCTCTTATTTTCATCTCATTTGGACTCTCTTTTATCATGTTTTGCAGATTGTTGTAAACTTGCCTTTAAGGCAGCGACTAGATCTTTTGTTTCAGCCATTGGTTCAGCTTCCTCTTTGATGCTAA
>JARBAU010000133.1 GCA_029237525.1 Nitrososphaerales archaeon
ATAATTAATTGCTAGATTTAATCCTGTGTCCCAGGAATCTAATACGTCGCTATCTGGTTCTTCAAGAACATTGGAATATACTAATGAACCTCCACCTACTCCACTACCTGCGATAGTTTGGACTTTCTTAGATATCCTATAATCGTATAATCCACGCCTATCAACTACGCGAAACGAATTCAGAAATTGGTTTAATCCATTGATATCGTCAGGATATGGCCATGTTCGGTAATGGATATCATTTGATTCCAGATATTCCCTTAATCCCTTATCAGGATTGGTTTTCTTCTGAAATTCATTAGAGCTAGGACTTGAAGGCAATTCATGGCTTACCCACCATTGTCCTCTTTCTAATACTACAACCATTCGCTTATCAGAATCAGGTAGACTTTGATCTTCAGCTGCATATTGATTTACAAGAGATAATGATAAGATTGTACCTCCGAAGCCAGAACCGACAACTAAAGCCTCACATCGATTCTTTTCGTTCGAATTATCGTACGGTATAAAAGATGTACTTATAACTGCCGTTTCGTGAATGAGATTTCCATCTGGATCAAAAACCTTTGCGTAGACATCGGGTTCGTTAAGAACAGATTCCCAAAATTCGTCAGGTTTTTTGAAATCACTTTTTGAAAAATCAATCCTAAATGTTCCATCATCGAGCGTTACAGCACTACCTAATGGATCGTCTCCAAAAATATCAAAAGGGGGATCTTTGTCAAAGATTTTTACAGTATAATTTGAAAGTGGTGCATTAGTAGTAGTACTTGTATCAGTCAGTGTTCCTTTTAGTGTGAATGACAATGGCATTGACGATTCAAGTTAGTATAAAAACTTATCGTCATTTTCCTTGAGTCTAACTCTGTTAGATGATTCATTATGTAAGTGAAAATTAGTTGACTATTCCTCATTTAGCAAGCCATTGTCGATAATTTTGCCTTCCTATGATCAGTCACTGATAAAATGTCTAGGTGTATCGGAATTTGTTGTACTGGGTAGCTGGGTTGAATTAAGATTTATGAGTGCGAATATTCTTAGAGCCTACAGTTTCGGCGAATGGTACCATCGGGTTCGAATGTTTAACTAATTTTTATAGTTGTTCACCTATTTTGTTCTTTGAAAATCTTTTGTCTCAAATATTCGACTAATGGACCAATATTTTGTGACATGGAGATGTCGGTAGCCGTAACATTATGCTTTCTATTTTTGCTTCAATTGTGATCGTGTATTTAAAATAATCAACATTCCGCTGCTGCTGGCGGTCGAACGATTCTGTAGATAATTCGAAGAATTTCGCATTATCTATCGATTGCTGCAACTTGAATGCTTCATCAGCATGAGGATATTCAGTATCGATTAAAATATTGTATCCATTCCAAGTATGTCGCCACTTTGCTTAAAATCCAATTCTATTAGATAGTGATGAATATTGCTAAGATGCTCGCGAAAGAACTAGGCCTTCCAGAGGCGGCACATTGGACAAGATTTGGCAGCGAAGTGTGTTTGAATGAAATAGCAGATGGACACTATAGCAGTTTCCATTATTGAGGCAACATATCAGTGCTGCGTACTGATCTTTGCAGGTCCTGTTTGCCTCACACTGTAATTCTCCGCCGTGCTTACAACGAAAATCTTGAATACATTATTCGAGGGTTTCGTGTCCTGTATTGTCGTGCGAGGTTGGTGAAGGAAATGAATTCTTGCTGATCACCCTGTTAGTAACCAAGTCTCTTACAATGATTGCCACATCGGAGCCGTTTATCTTAACTTCACTTTTGAATGTTCGAGTCGTTTTCTTTTTCTTGTCTTTGACTTGGGTATATCTAAGGACCAAACCATTGCCTGCATTATTCAAATCCGTCGGCTTCCGAACAGCGCTATTCGTCAGTGACGTTACCACTTTGTTTTCATCTTACTGTAGACCGAAGTTATAACCTTTGACAGTTTTGCCCTTTAGCATTCGTAAAAGCTCTTGCTTCCGATCAGCCACTATATCTCCTCCAATTGCAAAACTAGACAATAAAAGATGGTTCCACCGATATTTGTCACATATGCATCAATATGAATTGCGTTATTATTAAACAATTTCTAAGACCCTTTCTGAATTTTTATTGTTACATAGACAGATACAAAAGCATGCGCGAGCCTCTCCGCGGACCAGACCCCTGGAAATAGAAAAATATTTTAACGTATTCCTCTTTTCAGAAAATATGGTAATAGGCGTTATCTACAATGGCAGCAGCAAATAAAGATAAAAATGGAGTACAAATGCTATTCCCTTCAAAGAGTGGTGGTAACAAGTACTATTTATCAGATGCAGATAATATTAATGGAGGAAAATTTATTACAACGGATCAAAATAATGCAGAGAAACAGACTGAAGGTAATTTAGCTTTTTGGAGGGTTTTAGGTAAGGATGTTCATTATAGTGATCAGTCCATTGGAAAAACAATTAGAGTCAATATTAATGCTGGTGGTGGCCTAAACGGAAATCAAAAGAACACATGGGAGGATAATCCCAAATATATATGGACAAACAAGGATTCAAAAAATGCAGAATTTACTTATTACATAAGATGCTCTGGAAAAATATCTGGACATGGGATAGCAGCTAATCACGTTACATGTTCCTCAAAGTTTAGAGGCGGTATCCATACTGGTCAGCATAATCCACAAGCCTCATGTTGTGAACTTGTTTTAAGAGTAGGTGAAGGTAATTCCAGCCTAAACTATAACTTTGAATACAATCATCCTGACTATGTAAATGATGGAGAGGGTACAAATAAGTTACAAGCTAATAATGATACTGAAGTAGGAAAATGGTTTGGAAGAAAAACCATTGTTTGGACCAATAGTGATGGTAAATCTGTAACTGCACGGGACTATATGGACTTGGATCCATATAATGCAAACGGTAAGCCAAAAAACAACTGGAAGCCGTTACAGGAAAAAGTATTTAGAACTATTAGCAGAGGAACAGAAGATGGAACAAAGTATAATGTTCCTCCTCTGTGGGGAGGAATGTTTACATCTCGAGTAGATGGGTTTCAAACAGTTGATTATGCGATTGTTTCACTTAGAGAAATTAAGAAATTGATATGATA
>JARBAU010000134.1 GCA_029237525.1 Nitrososphaerales archaeon
ATCAGAGTTTCTATTCCCATAATGCAAGAAATTATACTTGCAAATCTGGTTCTTCTATGTAGAAAATTGAAATCTTTACTAGATACGATGCAAACTGGTATCATATCAGAAATGTGCCATAAAGCCTTCTCTATTTCTAACTGAACTACGTCTTGATTATGATTAATAGATGTTGTCGGGCACAATGTTCCATCGTAGTCAGACAGGATGGCATCTATTTGCATATGTACTCATCATCCATCCCTTTTTATTAATATTGAATTAGTTTTGCATATTGAGTCAAATGATGATTTAACCCCATTTACATTGTCATTTATTCTCGTTTCAGTACTCGATTACATATTTGGATTAATTCATTCACTCATTTCAGATCATTACGCACATATTCTGATATTCTATGAATGTCGATTGTTATTAAAGGGTATACTCATTAAAGTAAAACTAACGATTCTTAGATACTATTATAAAAGAAAGAGACATTCAACGAGGCATGGTTATTAAAAAACCTTGTTCCTGGTTAACGATTCTATACGATGTTCCATCACAGCCTTCTAGATTGAAGGTGAGAGTATGGAGAGAATTCAAGAGTATAGGCGCACTCTATCCACAACTTTCCATATGCTTAATTCCAGACAATAGCGACAATCGTAAGAGGCTATC
The DNA here is from genome assembly GCA_029237525.1 of Nitrososphaerales archaeon. Classification (GTDB taxonomy): domain Archaea; phylum Thermoproteota; class Nitrososphaeria; order Nitrososphaerales; family Nitrososphaeraceae; genus JARBAU01. The sequence goes on from JARBAU010000134.1 coordinate 661, forward strand.
AAAAATAGAGGACATAATTGCCGATAACAGTCGAATTATGAAGATCCAAGGCAAAAGTGTTAATGAAGATGATCAGAACAACTTGTTACGAATATTCAGAATAGAGCGTGATAAGCAATATGATGAAATTCTTGAAGAATGCCAAGAGTTTATAGACGAGATCAAGACAAATATTAGAAACAAAAAGACAGCACAAGAAGAAGTTGAAGAAATGCACGAAGTTTTGGACGGATTAGTTAGATGGCTTGATAAAGTAAAATCAATTGATTGGATCGAAAGGCCATCTGCAGCAGTTAAAGTTGAGAAATTACTTCAAAAGTGTCAAGATTCTATGGATCACTTTGCTGAAATCTCTCATCCATAAAATATTGGGATATCATTCAATTCAAATTATTAACTGTCATAAATATTGTAGCTTTAGTTGTAATTAGAATATTTGATATTTTATTTTTATTTGTATTTGTTATATTATTTTTATCTGCAGATTTTTCTCAGATCGGAATATGTATATACTTTGGTAGCTGCAAATTTTAAATTAAACAAATAATTTTGTACTATGTCTCGAATCAATGTAACCTCCGTTACACTTATATCTATTATCATATGATGGTTACTCTATGAAAGAGATATGCATCAATGAAGTACGAGAAGAATAGTAACGAAAATATCATAATGGCCACTCAAATCGGTAAGAATATGAGACAATGATCAAAGGTATAGGAGAACTTTTGTTTCTAGCAGTTGGTGCATTGGCTGGCGCATTTCTTAGATACAAAGTAGTCGAATCACCGATTGTATTTGGAGCTCTTCCAATCGACGTACTAACAGTTAACATAATTGGAAGTTTCGTCTTGGGATTATTTTCAGTATTGTCTTTGATTTGGAACTTGGATACAAAGTATTCTCTTTTGATTGCTATTGGATTTTGCGGATCACTGACAACGATGTCTTCTTTTGCACTTGAGACAACCAACTTGATGGATAATAAAGAATTTTATGCTGTTGCATTAAATATATTATTAAATGTTGGCTTGTCACTTGGGGCAATATATGCTGGTAGAATTATTGCTTCAACTATCGCACTACAAGTAGGAAGATGAGACAAAAGCTAATATGATGCAGAAAATGTGGTGTCTCACTATCAGAATAAAAAAGACTGATGAATATGGAGGGAAAAGATTAAGTAAAATATTGATAGATTTCCTTATGGGAGCAAAGATTTCTGGTGCAACAGTTTGGACTGGCATAGATGGCTTTGGCAAACGCAGAAGATCGACAGTTCACCTGGAAGGTATAACTATCAATATGCCAATGATGATGGAAATAATAGATGAGAAATCAAAACTAGAACCACTACTTCCCCAAATAAGGAGAATGGTTGGAGATAATGGATTGGTAACACTGCATGAGGTGAATGTGATTTAGATCCGCAAACTGCCTCAACGTAATTAGGTTACCTGCGATAGTACACGCTGATGCCAGCATCATCCAATGAGATACGTCATCAACATTAAAGCCATTATATATCATTACATTATTATATAGCGTGACAAAAGGAACATTGCAAAGAATCTGACTTAATGTTAATCTAACTATTAAAATAATGGCATTATTTGTAATTCCATAATCGTGATCCTCTACAGGATTTGGAATCTTTGACATAATAGCAGGAATCAGGCCCGATGTCAACAATGTAGGGGTAAATACAAACATAGCCGCAAAAAATACTAAGACAGAATAATCTATATTATACAATATTTCTCTACGTTCATTACTTAAAGCATAAAGTACAATTGCTCCAAGAGTAGCAATTTCGCTTATATTAAGATACAGGGTATGAAAAAGAAACTGAAGAACTTCTGAAATTATAAATCCTGCTATAGTTAATAGGAGAATGATGACTGAAATTTTAGCAAGGTAGGGATTATTAATAACATTTGCCGATAGGACTTCACTATCTTTTATTATAAAAATTTCACCACGATTATTGCCTTCATTTGATGCTTTTGAAAGATCTTTTTAAAATATATCTTCAAAATGAAATAGGTCAGAAATAGGTTTTGTATAGTTGGTATAATTAACCATTTTATGAATATCAAGAATGGCAGAGATGCCGCTTCTAATGGTAATCAGTAAATTTTGAGGATTTCCAACTGGTCATCACGCTTCCTATATTTATTCCGAATGCAAGGGCAATAAATAGAACTGTCGGCCTAAGCTGATTTATTTTGAAATATGTATAACGAGTGGGATGTCCAATAATGCAATAATGCAATAGTATCATTGGCAAGAAACGCGGAAAGTAGTCCCAATCCTATAACAAATACAAACATTATTGAATTAACGTTACTGTTGGCTCTTGCTAACATCTTTGCTGCTACGTACTTGAGCACTCCAGATCTGTCAAGTGCAGAAACTATACTGAACATACCAAAATGAAATATAATTACATCAAGGTTGATTACCTTTAATGCATTTCCTATGTAGATAACATGAAGCACGACCATAAGGCCTTGCTCCAATTAACATTGAAGTAACGTTCCATAAAGCATCTTTTGGACTATAATTTACCAAGTACGTAGTGAGTACAATGAAATAATAAACGACTAATTTATATCGTTGTCGACTTGGTAAAATGTGATGGTATAATATATCTAATAGTATCTACATTACGATGAGAAGAGATGAATCGTAAGTTGATTATTTCTTATGTACATATATTTCGTAATTTGATCATAACGCAGATCTGACATAGGTATTATCTTAAAGTGATTATCATGCAAATATTTCATTTCAGAAGCAAATAATCCAATATTAGTGCTAGATGGTCCTTTAGAGTTATCTATGCTGTGATATGCAACTATAGGTATTGCATCTATAAAGCCCTTTTTACTATTATAGCCAGTTTGTGAATTAACCTGTTCCACAAATTTTTGAAATATTAGGGGATCATTATGAAGGTAATATTTATCCCATGAATTTTGGCTATCCTCTTTGATCGAATATCTATTTGCATAAGTTAGGGTTCCGTTATCATTATATGATACACAGTCTGTCTGCTTAGGAGTAACGTCATAACCATCACAGCGTAAATACATTAAATCGGCAAA
>JARBAU010000135.1 GCA_029237525.1 Nitrososphaerales archaeon
CTGCTAAAGACAAATGCAGAAATAATCAAAGGTGTTGCGAACCAGGTTAAGAATTACGCATCTAATGCAGTTTCCATTATGGTTACTAATCCTTTAGATCCGCTCACCTATCTACTATTGAAAGTTACAGGAGCTCCAAAAAACAACGTTATTGGCATGGGTGGAATGCTGGACTTGTCTAGGTTCAAGTATTTTATTCACAATGCAACGAATATATCAAATGATTCAATTCAGGCTATGGTCATTAGTGAGCATGGTGAAAACATGCTGCCGCTTCTCAGGTACTCTACCTTGGCTGGTATCCCATTGAACAAATTCGTCACCAAACAACAGGCAAACGAAATTTTCGAAAATACAAAAGGAGTAGCTGCACAGGTAATATCTCTTAAAGGAGCAACAACGCATGCACCAGGAAATGCAGTCGCTACAATGATCGAATCCATGATAAAAGACAAGAAATCGATTATTCCTGTTTCTACTTTACTCGAAGGCGAGTATGGGGCTCAGGACTTGTGTATAGGAGTCCCTGCGATAATTGGTTCTCAAGGAGTGGAAAAGATAATAGAATTACAGTTGGACGAATCTGAGCAGGCAACATTCTCAAAAGGAGTTGCTAGTGTGAAGGAAGCAATTGGTACATTCACTCTCTAATACTCGAGGTAATGCTTTTATTTGCTCATTTTTGAGTAATCCAATCAACTAATGAATATTCGGACTATCCTGCAAGATTTTGCAAAAGGCCGACTTAACATAGATGATGTTGAAAAAAAGATTTCACTTCATTCTATAGAGTTTGCGGCAGAGAATATCGCTCAACTTGATACTAGTCGTGAAGTTAGAAAGGGTGTACCTGAAGTTGTTTTCGGAGAATACAAATCTATAACAGAGATCGTTAGGATTGTAAACGCTATAATGAGACGCAATGATTCCGTTGTTGTTAGCAGAATTCAGAAGACTAATCTGAGAAAGATTGTGAATGTGCTAAAGAAAAGAGCGTTTAACGTCGAAGTTGGTAAATTGAGCACTACTATCTTGGTCTCGCATAAATCCTTCATCCTATCAGAAGGTCCAATGATAGGAATAGTTTGCGCCGGAACTTCTGATATAGGTGTTGCTGAGGAATCTAGACTAATTGCCAAGTCTATGAAATGTGATTCACTAATTTCGTATGATGTGGGAATTGCTGGCCTACATAGGCTTTTTCCAGCACTTCGAAAGATGGTAGAGCTGGATGTAGAGGCAATCGTGGTTGTTGCTGGGATGGAAGGCGCACTTGCATCGGTGGTGTCATCTATGGTAAATCTACCTGTGATAGGTGTACCCACTTCTGTAGGCTATGGCTTTGGATCGGCTGGTAGGGCAGCCCTTGCCTCTATGCTCCAAAGTTGCACATTTGGATTGGCAGTTGTAAATATTGATAATGGCATCGGGGCAGGTGCCTTTGCAGCGCTCATAGCAAAGCGCCTTTACGTAAAACGGGCCAATAATTCCATGCAAAAATCCCGTGTTCAGTCCAAGAATAGAAGAGCAGATTGAACGTTCAAACGTTTATAAGTGCTGTGGATGGTTTGGGTCATAATCTTTGAAATGACGGAGAATCTTTAAAATGCGTTATATTCATACAATAAAAAGGATTAGGCAGCATAAGACAAATTATAGGAAAAGAGCTGCAATTCTCGTTGGTCGAAATCAATTCATAACGATAAAGATAACAAACCAAAACATTATGACAAGGTTACTGATTCCAGATATTAAAGGAGACAAAGTTCTCGTATCTGCCCATAGCAGAGAACTTGCTAAACAAGGATGGAACGGATCGTTAAATAGCCTTCCTGCTTGTTACTTGACTGGAATTCTGTTAGGCAGCAAATGTATTAAAAAGAATTACAAAAGAGCAGTACTGTATATTGGAATGAACCCTTATACGAGTCGAGTCGCGGCTTGCCTGAAGGGAATAATAGAGGCAGGTGTGCATGTGCCCGCATCAGAGGACTCATTTCCAGAGCAGGATAGATTAGACGGTATTCACATAGCAGAATATGCGAAGCTACTTCAAGAGGACAAGTCAAAATACGAATCACGATTTTCCACGTTGCTAAAAAATGGGTTAAAGCCTGAAGATTACCCTAATCATGTTCAAAAGTTAAAAGATGACTTAATGAAAGGGACATTCGCGAATAGCCCCTCTACCGCTACAGATGAGGATGAAGTAGGTAAGTAGGTAGATAGATAGATGAGTAGACAGTATTCACAGAGTAGACAACAACCACCATTGGCAGAGTGGAAACCACGTACGAGCCTTGGACTCTTGGTGTCGACTGGCAAAATCAAATCAATGGACGAAGTCTATGAAAATGGAATGAGAATCCAAGAATCTGAGATAGTTAGGCACTTACTACCTGATATAAAAAGCGAGGTTATCCATGTAGGAATTGTCCAAAAACAGACTGATGCTGGAGAAATGACCAGATTCAATGCACTCGTTGCGGTAGGAAATGAAGCCGGATGGTTTGGTATTGGTAAAGGTAAGGCTTCGCAGATGCGTATAGCCATTGATAAGGCAACAAATGCGGCATACCTTAATGTTATCCCGGTGAAATTGGGATGCGGTAGCTGGGAATGTAGATGTGCTCAGTTCCACTCTATTCCATTCAAGGTAAGAGGAAGGGGTGGCAGCGTTACGATTGAACTCATTCCAGGTCCCAGGGGACTTGGTTTGGTGGCTGGAGAAAATATCAAAAACTTGCTCAAATTAGCTGGTTTGAAGGATATCTGGACAAAATCTTTTGGCTCTACCAGCACAATGTCGTCTACTTCAAAGGCAATCTTTTCTGCTCTTAGGAGCACTTATGTTGCAGGTTGATTATTGATTATGGCTTATCTAGTTGTCAGAATTAAAGGAACGGTGAATATTCCATATTGGGCAAAGTCTACTCTAGAGTACCTAAACTTAGGGAAAAAGTTCAATGCAACTATAGTACCCGAGACAAAACAGACTCTTGGAATGCTAAGAAAAGTCAAAGAAACGGTGGCCTGGTGTCATGTAGATCAAGACACGGTGTTGGAGCTCTTGAAAAAGAGAGGTAGAAGAATTGGCAACAAGCCGATTGATAAAGAAGATCTGCCAAAAGATTATTCAGACCTGCAAGCCTTGGCGAAAGGCCTTGCAGAGGATAAAATCGGAATCTCTAAAATGAATTTTAGACCTTGGTTCGCACTTAGCCCACCTCGTGGCGGATTCAAAAAGAGCACTAAAAAACAACATACACAGGCCGGAATTCTGGGAGAGGACAAAGACTTGATTGGCCTTGTTCAGAAGATGATTTGAACAGTCAGAAAAGGTTAATTAAGGTGATTACATTGATTGTAGAACACATTCCTGTTCGTAATGGAGGAGTTGTATAAAGATCATGGCGACCAGATTTAGAAAAATTAGAAGGCTAAGAGGTAGTAGGTATTGCGGGTGGGGCCAGATTGGGCAACACAGAGCATCGGGTAGTCGTGGTGGTGTTGGTAATGCTGGCAAGCACAAGCATCTTTGGATACGTACCGTTATTGAGGAGCCAGATCGCTTTGGTCACCATAGTGCTAAAACACCTAACCCGAAAATTGTTAACAAGTGGATTAATGTACGAGATCTAGATTCTTTGATCCAAGACGAAAGCAAGAAAAATTCAAAGGGTTTGTATATTTTAGATCTGAATTCTCTGGGTTATGAGAAGTTATTAGGTGGAGGTCAAATCAGTGGCAAGTTCGAGGTACATATCGATAATATTTCTGAAAATGCTCGAGAAAAGGTAGAGAAATCAGGTGGGGAGGTAGTAGAATCATCAAATGAAAAACACAATGCAGAGTGACGAGAGCACATTTAGACGTATAATAAAGGCCATTTCAAGGTATATACCGCAGGTAGAAAAACCCAAGAAAAAGATAACACTAAATGAAAAATTCGTGTGGAGTGGGATAGCTCTATTTGCTTATTTAATAATGGGACAGATTCCACTTTACGGTGTCACAAATGATCCGAAATTTGACTTTTTAGCTTTTGCACGAGTAATTTTTGCAGCACAGCAAGGAACCTTGCTGGAGCTAGGTATTGGACCTATAGTTACGGCCGGATTGTTGATGCAGCTTTTGAAGGGTTCTGAGTTAATAAAGCTCAACTTCAAGAATGCCGATGATCGGTCGCTGTTTACCTCGGCTACAAAGATCGTTACTATAGTTGTCATTGTCGCAGAAGGCTCGTTATATGGTACAAGTGTGTACGGCCACCTAGTTGCGCGGCCAGAGTATATTGCTATCGTGGTTACCCAACTTGTTAGTGCAAGTCTGATCGTTATGCTGCTCGACGAACTAGTTCAGAAAGGATGGGGGCTAGGTTCGGGAATCAGTCTATTCATTATGGCTGGAGTTGCTCAGGGTATACTTTGGTCTATCTTTAGCCCGGTACCTGCGCAGGATGGACCGGTAGGTGTAATTCCGTTTACTATAGACTCTATAGCTAACGGGCACTTTGGAGATGCATTCTTTAGGTCAGGACAACTGCCAAGCATATTTGGATTGATCGTTACTGCACTCGTACTGTTGATTCTGGTCTACGTCCAGGGAATTCATATAGATATACCTATTGTATCGACGAAGTATAGGGGATTTACTGCAGTATATCCCATAAAGCTGCTGTATACTTCGAACATACCTGTAATACTATCCTCTGCGCTGCTTGCCAACGCTGTATTTATGGGGCAAATGTTATGGGCTAACTATAATCCGCAAAATGATAACGCTGTCTTTAACTATATTGCCCAATACGATCCGTCCAACCCCAGGAGCCCGACAGGTGGCCTATTGTATTACGTGACTTCTCCAAACAGTTTGGATACTGCTTCCCAGGACCCGTTGCGGGCAGTTGTGTATATACTGTTTATGACAACAATCGTTACACTTTTCGGAAAGCTATGGGTAGAGCTAGGTGGTTTGTCACCCAAGTCTGCAGCCAAGAACTTGCTTGATGCTGATGTTCAGGTGCCAGGATTCAGGAGATCGGAAAGTTCAGTAGAGGTGCTGCTCGCCAAATATATCCCGTCTGTAACGATAGTTGGGGGAATTGTCATAGGTCTACTTGCATCCGCGTCTAATGTATTGAATGTCTTTGGCTCTGGTATTGGAATCTTATTGATGGTAGATATACTTGTAAACTACTATAACTTGCTTATCAAGGAACAGGTAGACGTTCACATGCCTAAATTGGCGGCTCTGCTTGGCAGAAAATAATACTAATAAAAATCGCGACCCCAACCCAAAAAAGCGCATTGTGGTCGTGGGTATTCCAGGAATAGGCAAGACTACCGTTATATCTAGGGCTGCCGAACTACTACGTCAAGCTGACAAGAATACAGAGATTGTAGTCTTTGGCACTTTGATGTTCGAAGAATCCAAGAAATTGGGCGTTAGAAATAGAGACGAGCTGCGCAATTTATCAATAGATCAGCAAAGGAAGTTACAGGAGATGGCTGCTCAAAAAATACACGGCAAGCAAGCCGACGTGTTACTAATAGATACTCATCTTTTTATCAAAACTTCAGAAGGTTTTTATCCTGGCGTTCCGATGCACTTGATAAACGCTCTAAGGCCCACACACTTTGTAATGATAGCAGCAGATGCCCAAGAGATATTAAATCGAAGAAACAGTGATAAGACAAGACAGCGCGATCTTGCAACAGTCAAGGAAATCGAGACTGAATTAGAAATCTCAAAAATTGTAGTTTCTTGCTGTTCTGTTATAAGCGGCTCACCATTTATGATAGTAATAAACAAGGAAAATGATATTGACAACGCTGCCTCTGCAATCGCCAGTGTTATTGGCAGATAGATAGATTGAGATATCGATCTATAGCAGTGACCTTCTAGTCTAGTCTAGTCTAGTCTAGTCTAGTCTAGTCTAGTCTAGTCTTTGATAACTTGTTTTGTGAGTTATGTGCAGAAAGCGAGTATGATGGATGAATGAATCATAGAATTAATGAATGTACGGAAGAGCGTATACCCACATGAATAGAAAGGTAGATTGATAAATAGATAGGTATACATAGATAATCAAAAAAAAGAGATCAAGGAGAGTGTGATTTAGATAAATGTACTTTGATATCGGCTTTAACCTTAACAATTTGATAATGCAGCTACCTGGACTTGCTCCCCATTACACCAAACATCCTATATTTCCTGATATGCTTTCTGCTGCTATCGTAGCATCACTTATCTCTATAGGTCTAAACTTTGCTATCGCGATGCTCAGAAAAAAGACTACTGATATACCCAAGATGAATAGGATAATGAAAGAAACAAATGAATGGCGAAAACAATACACAGATGCCATTAGGAAGAAAGACAAGCCTCGGATAGAGGAACTAAAGAAGAAACAAGCTTATGTGAACAAGATGAGTATGGAAATGCAACAACAACAGATGCGTCCTATGCTCATTTATATGGTCCCATCATTTTTGCTGTGGATTATCGTTTTTCCAACCATTTTTGGACAGACTACAGCTATATCGCCGATTCACATTCCTTGGATTATGTGCACAGATCAGAATGTCCAAAATGACAATCATCTATTAAAGAATGGCGAGCACAAGGGACCATGTGTTGTAGCAGGAGAAGTGTTTTTGTGGGGATGGTTTCTAATCACCTCGTTTGCATGTAGCGGCATTATCTCCAAAGTCACTAAAACCGGAATGCCTAGCATCACCGGAAGTTGAGTAACCAGAATAGAACTAGCTTGAGTATAGTTATTTCTGGACTTCCTGCAGTCGGCAAGACCACTATAGCACAGGAGCTTGCAAATGAATTTAATTTTGATTTGTACAATGGTGGTGATATTCTAAAGATGCTAGCAAGCGAAAAAGGATATCAGACAACGGGCAACGACTGGTGGGATACAATTGAAGCAAAGAGGTTCATGTTCGAACGAAGGTCAAATCCCCATTTTGATAAAGAAGTGGATCAAAAATTAGTAGAGTTGGTAAAGAATGGAAACGTCGTTATAACGTCCTATACCTTGCCCTGGCTTGCACCTCAATCACTAAAGTTTTGGCTCAGGGGTTCGCTAAACAACAGAGCAAAGAGGATGGCCAATCGAGACAATATTCGTGTAGATGCAGCTGTGGAAATCATCCAGGAAAGAGACAATGAAAATGCAGGCATTTATAGAAAGCTTTATGGGATTGAATTCGGCTCTGATCTTTCAGTATTTGATTTTATATTAAATACCGACTTACTCTGTCTGGATTCGTTAATAAAAATTTCAAAATCGATTATAAGAGAGATCGTGACTTAGGTTGGTTAACAGACTAACTGACCTGCGAGTAATGTAAGTATAGCAGTCCAAACGTAAAGCTCATGATGACGACGATTTCCAAATCGTTGTTGTTGCTGATAATTGCTAAATCGAAATGCGAAAAAAAGCACTCCTGGAACGAATTTCAGTCGACCCGAATCTGAAACTTACTTTTATTAGGTTGGTTGGTAGGCTCAACGGCTAAACACTCATAACAGTTGCACGAAATTAGAATTGACGCAATTTAAGAAACCTTTAAATCCAATTCAACTAATCGATCATGATAGGACAGATTATGACTACTATAAATAAAACCATGGAAATAAACGCACCTATAAGCGAGGTTTTTACATATTTTGCAAGGCCAGAACACATGGCTGATCAGTTCCCAGAGAATATGGGTTTGAACATTCTACCTATTGAGGTTAAAAACGGCTTTGGAGTAGGAACAATTTTTAGAATTAATGGAGATTTTGATGGCAAGAGGCTAGAATGGGATTGCGAAACTATTGAATATATCCCACATCGCAAAATTGTCGCAAAAATGATTGAAGGTCCATTCAAACGCTGGGTTATAACAGTGGAGTTTGAAGTGATATCAGAAAAAAAATCCAGGACTAGTATTACTGTTGATTATGATATGCCTATGGGGCCTCTGGGCGGATTTATGGACAAGGTCAAGCTGAAAAAGGTTGCTGAGCGGGGCATCGAGAACGGTTTGTATAGAGTCAAAGCATTGTTGGAAGGAACCGGCTCTATACCAGTGTACATTACTCTAGACGCCTACAGAAGGGTATTAAAAGAAAAAGAACGCAGAAACTGTTCGGTTTCTGATGCAATTATCGCTCTGGCCAAAGAAAAGCAATCAGAAGAAGCCGTTCCACGAGTTTAGCTCTCTTCTTTTATCTTTCTAGTTTCGTTTAAATATCTCTGTCCTTCTCCATGTTTTTTGTTGGGTTCGTAGCTCAGCCAGGTAGAGCGTCTGGCTCTTAACCAGTCATAAAATCAAAGCATATCAAATGAAACGGTAAGGTAGCTTTATTTTGGGTTATAATGTCGTGGGTCCGAATCCCACCGAACCCGCTTCACTAGTGTGTCGTTTTATAGGACTACACCGTTGAATATTATGATGTCTGTTCAGTCTGGATCTATCGCGTCTTTTCCAACAACCCTGTCCTCCTATTCTAAATTCAAGATGGCACTGAATCAAAAGAGGTTCAAAGGCAGTGGTAAAGTTTTTGAGTCCATTCATGATAGATTTCTTCCTCTTATATCCTTCCATAATCAGGAATAACTTGACAAGCAG
>JARBAU010000136.1 GCA_029237525.1 Nitrososphaerales archaeon
AAGGATTTGCAGACTCAGTATTCAAGGGATTTTCCTTATCTCAAAGTAGCAAAGGGAAAGAACAATTTTCCATGCTTAGTAAAACAAGACTTTATTAGAAATGGCCTATATCAGTGTGGGATTTGTGTTTCAGATAATGCAAATGAATGCTATCATACTTCAGTAGAATATGGGCCCTGTATGACAAATGACTCATTCAATGATGATGGATGTAAGTATAAATCCTTTCTAAAAGATTATAAATTAATCAATAAAGGAACGAAATATGAAGAGGTATTCATTGATAAGGATAGTCAATATTCATATCAAAAAGAATATTCAGAATGGCTGCATCTGAGAAATCTCATGGAAAAAGGTCCTTGGAAACCATGTGAATACTTTGACCAGTTAAATTCAGCATTAACATCAAGTCATTCTATATTCAATTATTCCATTTTCTTGGGCTTGTTACAGAATAAGAAAAGTTTACCTGAAAGAGAATTATTGGTATTAGATGAGGGTCATCTGTTACAGACAGAGATTGTAAAATTTAGAGGATTAACTATATCCAAGAGGAGATGGAAAAGATATATTCATGATTTAGACATTATTGATTATGGTTATGAGGATATAGAAAATTGGATTGATTTTCTAATAAAACTTGAAACAAAGTTGCTTGACGTAACTGGTAACAGTCCTATGGCAGAATCCTTAGCTATAGAACGAAAAGTCAAATACAATCATGACGAGAATACGTCTAAAGGTTCAATAAAGAAGAACAACTATAACAAGAGAACGAAAATAATCTCTGCATCAGATTTATTTGATAGCGATGCAGAAATTGCACAAAAATATACTAATCAAAGCATTTCAAGAAAATCAGCAGCAAAACTTGGAGATGAGCTTGTTATCGATGCAGTCAGGGATGCAGAACGACTTACAAGAACAATAAATAATATCCTTGCAAATCAAAAGAACTGGGTAATATCTGAGATAAAGAAAGAAAATTATGAAGTAGTTAAAGTTGAACTAAAGCCTTTAGATGTATCTACATATTGCAAATCTCTATTTGAGAAGTGCTCAGAAACGTTGATTATGAGTGCAACAATATTGAATTATACCTCATTTTGTAGAAACATTGGTCTAAATCCAAACGAGGTCAAATTTATACAGGTCCAATCAGATTTTCCCTCAGCACATAGACCGATTATTCCCCTCAACATTGCATATCTTAATTATAATAACTTACAATCCAACGAGGTAAAGCTAGCTATTGCAAAGACCGTTGATAATTTAATGACAATACATAAGGATCAAAAAGGGATAATACATACTACGTCCTATGAACAGCTAAATTTCATAAAGGAAAATATTTCAAAAACTAATGCAAGAAGATTATTAGTAACTGATCCCGAAATACAAAGAGATGATGTCATATTTGAGCATACAAAAAGTACTACAAAACCGACTGTGCTTATTTCACCATCATTGCACACCGGTCTTGATTTAAAAGACGAACTATCTAGATTTCAGATAATAACTAAGGTACCTTATCCTAACAAAGGTGATAGATGGACTAATGCAAAAAGAGAAGTGGATGCAGAATGGTATTACTGGCAAACAGCATTGAAGTTAATACAAGCTTATGGTAGATCTGTAAGATCAAAAGAAGATTGGGCAAAGACATACATACTGGATTCAGCATTTGGATATTTTGTAAAGAAGAATAAAGATATCCTTCCAAACTGGTTTATACAAGCAATCAAAGGAAGACTGTAATAATAATGGATTTATACAGTTGTGTGTGATTATTAATGTGCCTCTAATATCTTCGATCGTTCCAATTCATATTTAGAGAACAGCAATAAATGCTTGCTGTATTAGTGTATCGTGGATATATAATTAATGCTCTGACTGTATCTATCTTTCCAGATTGAAAGATATTGTAATTGCTTATAGGCATAGCATTAAAATAACTTTCCTAATATGCCATATGGTAATTCAAATTCAATTTCATCTATTATTATTTCTGTTTATTTTCTATCCGTAATGTTATGAAATTCTGTTCCTGTCTACTTTTTGAATGAACCTTCTAGCATTTTTTTCTATATATTGTATTTCCTAAGAAATGTTATCCTTTGAATGCCTTCAGATTTTTCTCCTTATTTTTGCTTTGTTGCATGATTCAGAAAAATCGTTATAAGATAACGATTTTAGCAATTCTCAAGAATAAACCGCAATTCTCAAGAGTAGACCATAATGAATCCCTCTTTTTTGACCAATGGTTTCAAATTTAGTTGACTAATATCA
>JARBAU010000137.1 GCA_029237525.1 Nitrososphaerales archaeon
AAGGTAACTATGGTGATATTCCACTTGACGGTTTGAACGTATTGGCCTTAGGAAGTTTCAAAGGTAATATTTGGACTGGTGATGGATTGACAAAAGTAAACATGGCTATCTTTTTTGATGATAAAGCTGATGAAAAGCAGAGAGAAGCGCTCAATATGATTTTTAGCGGAAAAGCTGGTGGTTTTATGGCTGAATTTGCAAAACTCATAGGTGAAATTCGCGGAATAGAATATGCTCCTATCAAATTTGAACTTGCAGATGATCTCTCTTATTGGAGTGCAGAGATACCAGGCAAAGTTCTAGCAAGAGCTGAAGCGTTAACCGGACCTACTACGCCTCCAGGCAAACGAGTTCAAACTATTAATCCACCTGGAAGCGAGGTAGGACCAGGAGGGGGAGTTGCAACTTGGGGAAGATCACTTGCTGATAAGGCTGATGCAATGGGCTTCAAATGGACAAGAAAAGGAAGATCAAGTAAGCATATTCCTTTTGATTGGAGTGGTCCATAACCCTTATTGACATTCCTTTTGATTGGAGTGGTCCATAACCCTTATTGACATTCTGAACTATCAGAATAGCAGCAGTTTAGACAACCCTTTCTTTTAGCCTCATTCATCGATTGTGTAAATAAAGTGGTAACATTATTTTATTCTTTGCACAGATTTATTTGAGTGCTTTTCCCACTCTATATCTTTTTAATTACTTTGAACCAATCGATTCCCTCCCATCGTTAGTCCCGCAAAAGTCAGTCAGGAGTTACTTAGATAAGATACCAATATTTTTTATTTTTACATCCATCTTCCCTCAATTGAGTATCTTTCAGCTTCTTTTAGGCTCAAGGTGAAGCTCAACTATTCCAGAGTCAAATGGCGTAGATTTTATCATGGTGAATTTTTGGATCTCTTTCAAATCTTTGAATATTGCCATGCCACTTCCAACAGCGGCAGGTTCGATTAACAAATGAAATTCGTCAATTAGTCCTGTTTTAATTAAGGAAGAATCAAGTGTGGCTCCACCATATACAATAATGTCCTTACCACTTTCGCTCTTTAGCTTCATAATTTCGTCCGTAAGGTCGCCTGTAGCAAGAACCGTATTCATCCACTTTGATACTTTTAGCGTTTTTGTGAAAACAACTTTTGGTGTTTCTATCATCTTTTTGGCAAACACATAAAATGGGTCATCAGGTTTAGTCATTATATCTGACCAATATGAAATAAATCCATCTGTCATTTTTCGCCCTAAAATAATTGTGTCAACAGATTTAGTTAATTCAGATATATGATTTTTGAGCTTATCATCCAAGTCCCAAATCATCCAGTCCATTTCACCATTAGGTCCTGCGATGTAGCCGTCTATCGATATTCGCACTTGCAGCTTTAACTTTCTCAAACTCTTAACACCAAATATCGTGACGAATTTTATAAACTTGTAGGTATTTCTCGTGAACAAATTTGAATTCAGCGTAGTTCACCAGGAAGTGGTGCTCCTCCACGATTCACATATTGTTTAATATCATAAGGACTAACGTTTCTTGACCATTAATCAGGAATAACTACTTGGGCTCTGCATTTCAAATACTATACACCAATCAATATTTGATCTAATAGCTTGAAAATAATGATAATCTAAAAGTAATGTAGACATCAACGACTGAATCCAGCAAATAGATTATAAGTCTGTGCACCAAAACTTGCTAGCAGCTTTTGTAATTCCTCACTAGGGTTACCGTAAACATCAATTCTATTTATCTTACCGACATCACAAATCTTTGGAAGTAGAGTTTGTGATGCAATGCTATTGTTGTGAGCAAGAGCAGCCTCTGAATTCGCATACGTTTCATGAACAATACACCTTGTCTCATCTTTATTTATATAAAACTCATAATTTATTGTATCTGGCTCGTTAGCTTCTACCAATCTGCTCATTTCTTGTATCAGTTTCTTGTATTCTTCTTTTTTTCCTTCGTTTATAATGAATTCTGCTTTAAAATGTATTTGATTGTGTTCCATATTTTGGCAACTAGCCAATCAACAGTATTATCTCATATTTGCGTTTCTTATACACAATGGATTCGCTATACTGAACAGTCAAAATATTGCATAAGATATCATTAAAATACCACTGCGAGAGGAATTCGTCGTCATAACGGTCGTCACTTTCGCAATCTCTTTTTTTGAGCATAAAGTAGAAAAAACTCGTCTACAACAAAAGCTTCTGACTGCTAGAGAGATTAGCACACTCCAAGGAACCTAAAATGAACTCTGACAAAGACCTCAAGTTTGTGATTTGCCAAATCACAATTATCTTATAACTAAGACTTGAAAGAATGTTCCAGTTGGTTCATAATCTTCGGACTTATTTCACAAATATCGAACTGCTAATTTACATTTACAATTTCTAATTTGTCTTCAATGAAACCGAAAGTTAACGCCTGCATCATCGGGCTAAGTTATTCGTATTATGCTCTAGCATTAGGTCTGATAATAAATAATCGCCTCTATTCAGGACATTGATGTTACCATTTTAGAGAAAAGATATTTTACCAAGGCTAGTCAAAGTTGCCAAATAACTAATCTTGTTCTGTAATAATGGATTAGCTGGATGAATGCAGAGCTTCAACATCTTTCAAGTAACTTAAATATATATACACTCAATACACACGTGAACTGTGGCAAAAGTACAACACTATAGGGGATTGAATACAAATTTAGATAATCTATACAATGACATAAAGCGGTTATTACAAGATCAAAAGGAGCTAGAGATTGTGTCAGAATATAAAGGGACTGTTAACGCTGTGCCTCTAAGAAGCATTGTAGCAATCAACAAATCCCTGAAGGTATGGGTGGGTTCTCTACGAGAAATTCATGTATCCTTGACAGGATATCCAAATGATTATGCAGTAGAAGTTGCTTCTGGTGCATGGTTTGGTAGTCTTATCTGGCCTGGAGCGGTAGGTCTTGTAGTTGGAGGACCAGTCGGACTTGCCGCAGGTGTAGCTGTCGGCGGTATAATGGTTTATGAGTTCGAGAAACATGTCTGGCAAAAAGTACTAGAGGTAATAAAGAAAGAAAGTGAGACTCAGCCAACCATAGATTCGGTTGAGCATCATCATGATCATTAATAATATGAATATCATTGCAGTAATGGATAACAGACAAGTTACGATGGTATAGGTAATACATCGAAGCTAAATACTGATATTGAGAATACATTATTATTCAGGTCAAAGTCATGAGGTGTATAGATTCATTGACAAGTGCGTAATGAGAGGATACAATAGTTCTAACTTTTTAATAAATTCCTTGAAGATGATCTATATTATTCTTAGTGTGGTGATGACATAAAGAATGGTGATAGTGGGCCAGAATTAAGCCTCTATACTATACTAATGTGGATGTCGACCCCCGTTAGATTGATTGATTTTATGGAGAATATAATCAAAAAGTCTGGCCATGTCATCTGCCAATCACTCAGCGACGGTATAATGACGTAAAAATCTTTCTACTGTTCCGCAGGCCTGAAAATACATATCAACTTCCTTTCTACTATTAGTCTATGGGTACAAACCAAGCCAACAACCAAAAAGTCGCTATTATCACAGGTGGCTCAAGTGGAATAGGATATGCGACTTCACTACTATTAGCAAGAAAGGGATTTTATACATACGCTCCAGCACGTAATATTGATAAATCTTCAAGTTTACAATCGATAGCCGAAGCTGAAAGACTGCCATTAAGACCAATCCAGCTCGATGTTACTGATGATAGCTCGGTAAAAGCTGCAGTTGAAGAGGTTGTCTCAGAAAAAGGAAGAATCGATATTTAATTCCTTAAACCAAAACATCAGGAACTCTCTTGGTACTATTGATCCATAATCCTGAGCAGAGTCTATCAACTTATTATCATCTGTAGCAAGAAGGATATGTCTTAGAGATTCACGTGTCAGAGTGGCATAACCGAACCTATCTGCATATTTGTCCCATTTAATATATTATTTAATAACATAGAAACAAACGAGTTGACACTTGGGCCTCTCTCCTTAGAGATAGTTTCGAGGGCATTGTCAAGTTCTTTTGGAATTCGAACCGTTCTTAATGTTGTCTGTTCACGTATCTAGGTCAATACTTCGTGATTGGTTCTTGAAATACATAAGAACTTCCCCTCTGATATTAGTCTATGAGAGATACGAATCAGACCAACACCAAAAAGTTGTCCTAGTAATAGGTAATTCAAGCAGCATAGGATTTGAAACTAGCATAAATCACTTTGTTTGCATTTGTAACTTAAATTCGAATACTTTGTTTATCAATTCGTTTAGCATCATTGTTACTGCAATACTAAGAGCATGAATAACGATTCAGATGAATAGTTTTCGCCTTCGGGACAAACAGCTCTGACGTAGTCTTTATTTTGTCTACATCCAGAAAACATCTATTGTTTATCATTTATTATATAATTAATGCTTCTCTAGTTCCAACATGAATAGTGATTTATCAGAAGACGGGTGTGCCGTTAACAATATGTGAGCTCGCTGTAAAGGTTTTAGTCAGTTATTTCCATTCCCAGGACTTCTCAGTAAAATTGCCCTCACTGTCGATAACAGACTCAAAGACTCCAATCATATTATTAAGAAACGCTAGTTTACCTGTAGACGATGTGCTAAAGAAATGAGAACCACGCCAGCTCATTTTCCCTGAATTGTCATGTCTTCCTATT
>JARBAU010000138.1 GCA_029237525.1 Nitrososphaerales archaeon
AGTTTGAAACAAAGATAACATAGTTACGTTACTAGACAAATATATCTTTTTTAATGTTGGTGCCATTAATAAATCTAAATAATAGTTTGGACTGCTTAGGATAATAAAATATAGAATAATATCAAATTTATTTTGCAAGTAGGTTACATTATTAAACATTTTATAGAATATTCAATGCCTCTGAAAAAATAGATTTAGAAGTGTTAACACTTTGGTCAATAACAATGCATTTTTACCATATTATCACATAGGTCATTTTGATATATTCTTTCAACAAGTTACATCTCTTAAATGATTAGTAACACATAACAACACAGAATATATTATTATTTGATGAGACCTACTTATCCTTAACATGCCAGTTGACCTGTTGACAGCGAGTGTTGGATATATGTAATAGCTTCTTCTATTGGGGCTCGTATTACGACAAAAAGATAGTATGACTTCCTGAATAAGTTAATTGATAGAGAAAGGGTTGGTAGTTGGTTAGACTAACGTAAAGGAGTAACTTGATGCTTTAGTTGAGATGCATTGACTTAAAGATTGCAGCACGACTAACACTAGCTTTCACTTAAGAATGGTCAAAGAAAAAATTGCCGCACAAGTTCTATCTTGATAAATGTAGAATTCGAATCATAATGTAATGTAAGGCAGATTAATCATCTTCTAAGGTCTTTTCATTTATTAAGACATAGGATTACTGAATCCAAATGTTATATTCTCATGTGCCCTTAATCCCCTGTGCAACAAGTAAAGAATAGCAGCCCAGGCCGCACTGCTCACATATCGGTTTCAACCCTTTGTCAGCAGATCCTATGCAACATGGCTGCTTGATTCTTCCCATATGATCTAATGAAAGTATAGCCCAAGAAGGACAATCAACTGGTGTTGTACCTCGTCCTCCCCAATTACCTTTCATTAGCCTTAATTGTTTTTCTCCATTGATTACAAATGAAGGGTATTTTCTTCTCAACTCAATAAGCTTGTCCACCACTTGATTTCGAACATCTCCAAACTCTAGCCACAATGGGTCTTGCTTTACGAATGGAGTGTGGAATTGGAAGCCTATTTTATTTACCTTATCCTTCCATTCATTTGTCAAATCTTCAATAGTGGAATAGTTTATGGAATTAATCGTCATAGTAATCCAGATATCTTTCCACAATGGTTTGCCATTTCGCTCTGTGCCAGATGAAATATAGTTTAATATATTTTGCTTAGTTGTTGAATAGGATCCCTTTCCCCTAATTTTATCGTGAATTTCTTCAGTACCATCTAAGGATACCCAGTAGAAATATAATTTTTCAAATCTTCTAAGAGGGAGTGTTCCATTTGTCACGACACATACTCTTTTTGGCATCTCATCGCAGAATGTTTCTATAATATCTGGTCGCATCGTAGGTTCTCCTCCTACTAGTGTCACTACAAATATTTTTTGTTTTTTAAACGTATTTCTGATTATCATCCTCCAGTCTTGTGCACTCAGATCTTCTGCATCATTTCTTCTATTCAACCACCAATAGCAATGGCTGCAATGCAAATTGCAGATATTGTTAACGTCTACTGAGCCGTACATAGCTGGTTTTGCTTTGAAAACCTTAATAGAAACAACTTTTTTGAATATACTTAGGTAGTAGGGTAATTCATGTATAATATCAGTCACACCACGGCCATAAAGAATGTCTACCATGACTTTACATCTGCCTTCTATCCATAGTAGATGATATTATACGTTATAGATAAGCATTGGGGATATGATTTGGTATGATCTACCATAGTCGCTTAATAAATAGACATTAATATAGCCGATCTTGTGAGTCAAGAAAATGACTATAGCAAGATACGAAATGATAGACTTGAATGCGAGTTAAATGTGTTGATACGTTTTCTGTTACTTCCTATCTATTCTTATCTCAAAAAACCTACTGCATAGTATGATCGACTTTGATTACTACATCTCTGTTATCTCTTTTAGTACAAACATGAAAAGGTATTTGTCTTGAATGAAGATATATAATTACTAAACGAGAACGTTACATTGGACGTAATTCCATAATACTAACTACACATCATACAACTTAGTAGGATCAGCCTTCGATTACTGATTGGCATGATTATATCAACAAATAGTAATATGTAAACTATGTCTTATTTAGTAAATAACTGATAATAATACACTTATATGTCTATAAGTATGTCATATAAATATGTGTGGTAACAATTTTTAATGCAAAATAGTTTTCCAATGATAGAATGGCATGTTAAACATTTGGAAAAGGTAGTTTTGAAATATGTAGTAGGACTAGCAGAAAATGCATCCTCTTGGGAAAAAAGAAATAATAAACGTTATGGTAGAATAGGTATTGTTTGTAGACAAATAAATTATGATATAAAGCATGGAGCGACAAATGAACAGGTTGTATCCCTTTTAAAGAAAATACGAAATGATTCTTCTTTTTCTTCTCTTCGAGATAATTTTGGCTCTTTAGAAAGACTAGGTGAATTAGAGAAATATTATCAACAGCAACCTGTAGAGACAAAAAGTTGGTGGTATTAATCTGATATTATATCAGAATATTATTAATAAAACCTCTTCCAATGGCCATAGAAATTGATTATTGATACTCAATATCAGATTTAATTTCAATCAGTTATCAAACTTAAAAATAGATTATAGTCAGTAGTACGAATAGATTGTTAACTAACAATTGACTAACGTCTAATCTTATTACATTCCTTATTAGTAAATTCCCTACATTTACTATCATGAATCCAACGACCATTCATAAAAATCTCAAGGTGTTTGACGCTATCTCTATCTTGTACTGTTCTTTGATGTCCATTCTTGGGATTCCCATGGCCAATCACACCTGAGCGGCCGGCATATCGATTTATCATATTAATGTCGTGCAGACATTGCTTAAGAAACTACTCATCCACTTCGAATCATAAAATAAATAAATTCCTTTTTTTAGGGAAATTCGTAGACTACAATAAAGTAATATTAAGATGTTATAGTATCAATTTTTAAAATGACATATATAACTTTCCACACCTAGATTATTCTCTAAGCCATCCTTCAGATTTCTGGCTTGCACTATTTCAAAATGTTGTCATATTCCTCTTTAATTCTGAACAGATGAAAGATTTACTATGAATTATAGACAATCCTAGGCAATTATATATTAAAAATCACGCACTTTTGCTTCCTGAAGAGGACATGCGCAAACCATTGTTGAGTCAAAATTATCAAATTCTCGTCGTCATAGAATAAATCGTCTTGACACTTTAGGTTTGCTATTATAAGTCTGTTTTATTGGATCTTTACGTGTATAAGATCGACCAATGTATATCACATTGGGTAATACATCATAACATGTGCATGCAATGGCAGACGGATTCAAACTATATACTGAACTAGTAGGTGTTTCTGTCTTAAGGATACACTACGATATTGGCCAAATCAGATATATAAAATGTATCATATACACTATTAGTAATTAATAATTATATATCGAATAATTGTTTATATCATTGATCTCCCATCTGCTTTCTTTTTTAGTCAAGGTAGTATGTATAGCCATAGTTTTTTGTCTATAGCATATGAAATAACATATGGCATGTGTACAGTCGTCAATTAAGCTCATAATTGTTTTTCAATATGCATGAATTAGACTAACTTAGTTCCCCCTGATTCAAGTCAACGAGATCTAACTATAATTAAAGTGACACATGTTGGAGTAGCATTGAATTAATTAGCTTGGCTATCGCAACCGAAGCATTCGGTATATTTCTTTGTAGGAACATTGCTCGCCGGGCGATCCTATCAATAACAATACCGTTACAACCATTGTAATAGTTATCACAAAAAGTTGTCTTGGTCCTATCCAAACTATCACAATTCTAGTATACACATATTATTGAACATTGTGTATATTAATTATAGAAGAAGATATTCACCTATTGTCTGTACTATTATATGATGGAATAATAGATAAGCAGGACTAGAATCGCAACAGTGGTGAAGACCGGATACTTCATTATCTTTCAAGAACATAACATAGTAGCATGACTACCATTGCAAAATGTATTATTTCAGCCGGTTATACAATCGATTTCAGTGTTATCTAACATACAAATATGGACACAATAAATCCTAGTGTATAACTCTGAATCAGGATACCCAAGCTAGATATTCTGACAATTCGAGCAAAATAGCACGAATCATCATAGCCAAACGCTGATAGTATTAATTCTACTAACTGCTGTATTAATAACCGGAATATTTACAGCAAATGTATTAAGTGTATTGGCTGACTCAAGGCTTCTGAAGCAAGATACCAAACAAACTGCAATCTGTGATACAGTAAGTGTCAATAGTCCAGTCTCAGATACTTGTAATCAGAGGTCAACAAATAATGTCAACAATGGAGTACCAAAGACTACCGGAATGCCAGAAACTACAGGAATCCTGAGAATCATCTGTGGCTCGTTGACTCTTGAGTTGGCTTGCCCAGCTCCTATACTACTTACAGGTAATAATCCTCAAATATCAACAATCCTTTGTCTTATATGTACCCACGATATTGCAATTGGTCCCGGCCCTTTTACAATAACTGCAGAAAATGTCCTTGGTGTTACTACTATCTCCTTTTCAGGTAACTGTAAGCCAACTGCCCCTGGCTCACAAGAAGCAACTGGTATCATAGCAGCAGGGCAGTTTCTGACATGTAATATTAACGCAGGTTAGCCGCTCATAAATCTTATATTTTTGCTGAGACTTCTATATCTAGCAATATGGCTGCCGATTTGCAAGGTCATTTTCTTTCAATTGGATCGTATATAATACAAAAGATAGTACAAATGAGCCCGCAGATAAATATGGTCAGCAATACATTCTTCCAATTAGCAGTTAGGCCTATAACACTAAATGATGCGTCACCTGGAGGCCGAAAAAAGAGCTGACCCGGCGTAGTGACCTAAGGCTAAGAATAGTACATCTATGAGAAATAGCTTATGAACGTGCGTTTCAGTCGGGACGGAGAGATTCGATGACTGTACACAAGATCGGAACACGCGAAGAGTGGCTTTCAGCTCGGCTGCTTCTGCTGGAGGCAGAGAAGGAGCTGACGCAGTGTGGCGACGAACTGACTAAGTGGCGTCAGAAGTTGCCGTGGGTTCGTATTGATAAACAGTACAGATTCGAGACGGACGAGGGTACTGTACACTTCGATCTCTTCAGAAGGCACTCGCAGCTACTCGTCTATCACTTCATGTTCGGTCCCGAGTACACAGGAGGCTGCACGGCATGCTCTGCGATCGCAGACGGATTTACATTCCACCTAGAGCACCACGATGTAGCAATGATTGTTGTGTCACGCGCGCCGATAGCCGCGATTCGGGACTACAAGCGACGCATGGGCTGGACGTCTACGTGGCCTAGTCGCTGGATAGCGATTTCAACTACGGCTTTAACATATCCTTTACTGAAGAACAGCAGCGGTCTAACAGCATCGATTACAATTATTGCATACTCGCATCGAAATCCGACCCGGGCCGCCATGACCAGATTCGATCGCGCCTCGATTTACGACCCCCGAAATCCTGGGCAGGCGATTACTCGGCCATGACCGGCACCGACCTCCCCACCTATACCCGCGAGGCGCCGGGTATGGGTGCTTTCGCACTCTCCGACGGCGTCGTCTATCATACCTACTCAGCCTACGCTCGTGGCCTCGATCCTATCATCCTATCACATTATATACTACAGCTCGAGAGCCGGCGAAATGACGGTGGAGTAGTTCTATGTGATTCTGATGGACGGGTGTCCCAACATGTCTCTGAACCAAGTTCCAAGAAAATGACTCTGGAAGGGGATCAGATTACATCTTGATCCATATACCAGGAACAGAGAGATAGAAGTATACGACTAGCCGAGATTAGAGCAAATAGTTACCCATGGAGATATAAACGAGATGCTGATTTCGTGGTATTGGAAGATCAATATCCCATATGACCCACCAAGAATGGGAAAATACCTCCACCAAGGGCACTTCGTGCTCAAATTCCGGCATAAATAGGTGGAGATACTTCATTACCCTGTTTTCATGCTTCTCCACCGAGGAACAAATACCTATACTATTGCCAATTGACTTATTCGTATTTCATGCTCATGGTTGAAATAGACTATCATCATAACTTTCAAGAGCTTTTCTCTGATGTGTCTGTTTTTGCCATTCACTTACTATCCACAATATTGTTGAAAAAGTATATACAGGAATCATATCCCCAATAAATGGAATAAATTCAATTGTGTTTATAGCTGTTGATACCTTACTCTGTGTAATCCTAAACAATAGACTCATTGTGATAACATCCAGTATATCGCCAAGGAGTGGCATATCAAAGACTGGAGCTGCGATATAGTCTAGAAGATCAGCGACTAGTGATATTCCCAAAGCAGAGATAGCTCTAAATTTAAATGATGCTCTTTGGTGCGAATCTTCTGTTTCTGTTTTGACGAATTTTAATTTAGCCAATATTCATTATTGGCCTACAAACTTTATATAACTATCACTAGCGATATAACATGGTGCAATCATGAGTTTGACAGGAATGAATGATTTATACTAATTCAGCAAACATTGTGCGCAATTTAGTACTTCCGTGACGCTTGAAAATAAACACGACTTACGGTTTTAAGGAGAATTTCCGTTATAATAATATGTATTCTCAGTGTTATTGGTAATTAATAATTATATATTTTATTTTATGATCAAACATAACATCTATTCATAACTCAAACTAATAGTTATACTCCAATTCCAGTCTACTAGTAACTAGATACAGTCTTATCAGTAAGACTCGAAAAATACACTACAAGTTATTATAGATTAAAGTTGTTTGCCTATGTCATGTTAAAAACTCTTCGTCATAATCACTTTGACTTTTTGAAGGCGAAATAGTAAAAGACACCTGCAACTATAATAACAATCATGTACCAGTAGGGTATAACAAAACTTCCTATAAAATCAACGTGAGGTATATGCAATCCACTAAGATTCTTTGTAGTCCAGTCTGAGGCTTGCATCAATAGTCCTCTCTTGGGATCATTATCAAGCGGTAACCACCATCTGTAAAAAAACCATGTAAAGTCTTCTACCAAGATAGCTGATAGCACATTTGCAAATCCCAAAGAAGCAGCTTTTCTCCTTTCATGTTTCCCAAGTATGTTAAAGCTGATACTATCAAAGAAAGGACCAAAACCAACCAGTATGAAGAGGACGATCATGGGAAATATGTGATAGGAATAGAGTCCGGCTATTATAGGAGTAGCAACGCGATGAGTGCCAGATTTTACTGTAAGATTGGCGGTCTTGCCTTGGACTGGGTCATTTATGTAATAATATTCTAAGTAGCCGTAGCTAACAGCAAATATTATAACTAAACTAGAAGTTAAAAGAAAAGATATTCGAGTTCTCAGAAGCAAGTCTGCATTACTTGACTTTGAATTCTTTTCTGTCCTGTCACTGTTCTTCCAGGATTTTTTCATGCTAACTTTTCGACTCGGACATCATCATCACAAGTATTTTCAGTTTCTCATAATATCCATAATTTTGGATTTTCGCGGTTTAGCACAGTTGTTGGATAGCATAGTAAGTACCGTCTCACGATTTATTGATATCATTGCTTCGGAATCTACATCGTAATGAGTCTTGTGATTGAAAGTTTGATTATTATTTGGTCAGAATTACGAGGCCATCTGGGTACCTGCTATTTCCAACATTCTATCGTCCTTGTTAACCCCGATTTGTAATATTCTAGCGTTAAGATTAGTAGCAAGTTCTTTATAGTCTACTCCCTTGTTATCAATTCGGACATTAAATTTCGCGTCAGTATTTCCCTGACTCTTTGCGTCTAGGACATTTCTTGGAAGCTCGATGGTTAATTTCCCATTGTCTGCGGTACTGCCCAATATCAACACAAGAGTTGACTTATCCTTATCGCCAACAATTCCTAAAAGTTTACCTTGAGTTACATTGTATTTTATTGGAAATGTCTTATCTTTTACTACCAAGTTCGAAACTGAAGTAAAACCTGTTCGATTATTATTCCCCTGCGAGGTATTTTTCTGGCTGGCCGCTGAGGGACCTGTTGTTATTGTCGCCTTATTCCCTTGTGGAATTACCACCGTTTTACTAGACGCACTTGGACTTGTATTATTGCCAGTATTGCTGCCGCCACTACTACTACTACTGCTATTATTTGTAGATGACTGATTTTGAGCTAAAACTCCTTGAAAAGAAGTTGCACATAACAGCATAGCTGTAACTGCCATAGCCAACATCATAACCTGAACCGATCTAGATCGGCTTTTACTTCTAACCTTCAACTTTTCAAATATCATACAATACTACATAATTTATAGGATATAAAGGTAGTAATCTACCACCTTATTTTAGAGTCTAGAGAGTCTTTACATACTACTATGATTAACATGGATATTTATCTCCTAACCTCGATTATAATTTGTTATGATAAATCTCATCACTTTGCCAATATTGTTACTTGCCCCAAGTAATAAACATGATAACAACTGAAATAATCATTACAATAAAGGTTAGCCAGCCTATTGTATTTGATAATTTTCCGTTAGTTTCTTTCTTGAGAATGCTCGTGTCGTTTGATATTTTCAATACAGCAAAGAGAATAGGAATAGACGTGACAGCATTTATAACAGCGGCATAAATTAATGCTTTAATAGGATCAATATGTACGAGATTAATTAAAAGTCCTATCGACGTGGCTGCGGCTATAACTAAATAAAATGCCTTGGCTTGTTTGAATTTTTTGTTAAGACCTTGCTTCCATCCAAAAGTATCTGCCAATACATAACCTGAAGAACCAGCCAATACAGGTATTGCCAGTAATCCTGTGCTGATTATGCCGACTGCAAATATTGCTTTTGCAATTTCTCCTGCGTGTGGAAATGTCTTTACTAGTGGTTCTAACGATTTTGCAGCTTGATCTGCTGACTGTATGTCGGTAACTCCATGAGAATGGAGACTTCCGGCTGTTGTGATAACTATAGCCCAAACAATTAGCTCTGCAAAAGCAATCCCTACGGCTATATCTATTCGCATCAATTTTATTTCTTTTTTCGTTACGCTAGGATTACCTTTACCAATTTCCTTAATTTTTTGTTTAGCAACGTCCTCTTCAGCTTCTTCCGAAGCCTGCCAGAAGAATAAATATGGTGATATCGAAGTACCAATTATAGCAACAAACATTGTTGCAAATTCAGGTTTAATCTCTATATGTGGAATTATGCTGGAAGTCAATATTTGGTTCCAGCTGCCTCCAACAATTATTGCAGTAATAATATAAGACAATAGGAAAAGGGCAAGATACTTGAGAATTCTCATATATTTTTGATAAGGGATGAATATTTCTAGGCCAATAATAAGCACCACAAAAATAATTGTAGAAACTAAAACTGGTACTTCAGGAGCCAACAGTCTAACAGATGCGCCCATGGCAGCAATATCAGCTCCAATATTTATCGTGTTTGCGATAAGCACTAGGCCTGAAAGTGGAACAAGAATTTTTTTTGAATATCTCTTTTTTATTATTCCTCCCAACCCACTGCCAGTTACAAGGCCCAACCTTGCACACATTTCTTGAATGATTGTCATCATAGGATATTGAAACAAAGCCATCCATAGCATTCCAAAGCCGAACTGTGCTCCCGCCTGAGAAAATGTCGCTATACCTGAAGGATCATCATCTGATGCGCCAGTTATCAGGCCAGGACCTAAAGACTTGAGTGTATCTTTGGCACCAGAGATCTTGGAAGAGTGGCTGTTCTTCAATAAAGTGTCTTTTTCATTCGTTGTTTCTTTATCTGCATCTATTTTCTTCACCTTCAGATCACAAATTCCACATTAAATTTCCATGTCTCATAATATGAGTACGTATCAAATAGTATTTCTTTTATCACTTTGTTATGATAATTCTAACTCTTTTTTGGGTTAAAGTGTATTTGAAAAAATTGCATTGCTGCAATGTAATGATACTACTCTGTTACAGTACTTCCAGCTGTGGGTCTACTAGGCTCTTCTTTTCCTAATCTTTCCAACTCTTCCGGTGTGGGTTCGGTATCTCTAGCAAACTTGCCAGCAACCAGTCCACTTGGTACTGCAACGTACAAGCAACTTCCATCATA
>JARBAU010000139.1 GCA_029237525.1 Nitrososphaerales archaeon
GAATCTGCTATCATAGCTAAATAGAAATATAGCTTACTAATGGTTTCAAACACACAAATATTTTGTGTTATTCTATATTACTCGATAAAATGACAAATCGCACAACATCTAATAAAATGCTGTCAGTAGTAGCAATTGCTGCTATGATGGTAGCAACAGCAACTGTTGCGGCTTTAGTAACACAACCTGTAGCAGCGCAAAATATTTCAATACCGACAGCTAACAATCAAAGCACGACCTGTGATACAGCTGGACTTTCGTCTGCAATAAGTGACTCCTGCAATAGTAGCTTTAATAACAACGTTACCAATTCTGGTGGCGTACTTAATCTAGCTGGAACAGGTGGCGCAAGTATCTCAATACCAACTAACATAACTCAACATTCAGACTGTGAAACTGGTGGTGCACATTCTGCAATTAGCGCATCCTGCAACAATAACGCTACAAACACTGTTTCAAACTCTGGCGGCGAGAAAGTTAGATCATAAATAGAGGCAAGATATAGCATAATAGCGTAAAGCATAACCTGCAAAGGTTCTTTTCTTTTTTTATCTTTCTCTTTGCGTGTTTAAGATTACCATCTGTTACCTCCACTAGCTACGGGTATCAATTGTTATTTTTCGATCTCTATTCATTGTACTGTCTAGAGCTTTTTTGATTATAACCGTCGATGAGACGAATTGCGAAACTGAATCTGTCTTCGCCTATAGGCCACAGACTCAGCATGAAAGAGGGTAGAATATGATGGATTCCCTGATTCGTATTCATTAAGCATAATTGCACCGTTCACCTCTAGTGTAGGTAAAAGATTTACCATATCGTGTTAGAATCTGATAGATTGCCGTAGATTTATTGCAGTCATATAACTGTCAGAGTAAGGGAAGTGAAATCTGCACAGCCGTTGGAAGATAATCGTATCATCACACTTGATGCATATAATCAATGATTTAGCGAGTTTTCAAGCCAAAAAAAAAAGATATAACAGTATGCAGCCGAGTCTATCATCATAGTTAGCCCGTCATGCATCTGCCAATCAAAGGTTACAAAGTCGAATATGCGTAGATAGGCCTATAGATAATTGTGCATCCTGCCTAACTCTTGATGAATTATAGGTAACGAAATGTGAAATCAAGAATTGAGTGTTCATTATTACCAGGTTGAATAGGAAGTTCAAGATTTCTAAACCTCTATTTCTTTTCCTCTGGATCGATGAGAATACTTGCATTGCGTACGTTAAATCGGGGTAAGGATAAAAAGGAAAGCAATAGTCACTCCATATTCGATTGAATCTTACGATACGGATAAGCTACTGGTTTTTCAGAAGTTCTGTCGCTTTCAGAGAGTTGGCGTCAGTTTGCTGAGAAGTCTAACGCATTATCATAAACTGCGGGACTTGCAGCACTAGTGGATGGGGCGGCGAAACCAATATATCATTTGCAGTGCATATGTGGTAGCTGATACTGCTTGTTCTGATCCTAACTACTTGAGCAATGATATTCAAATAGCTTCGACTGCTGCTAGGATTAGTAACAATCCTACTTGCTAAGATTCTAGGCTGTGGTTTTTACTATAATATGAAATAGCTTAATGGTATATTCAGCTAGATATTTTCCTTATTGTTACATAAAAGTGCTCTTTTTTCTATATCAATTAATGATCGGGATTAGAATAGTATTTGTTTTGTATAATTTATTAGTTTTCTCTTCTAAAACTATCTACTAAGCTTTATATCCACTATTTTGCCGTGTATATTGTTCGTACCAATTCTCGTAAACCGAAATAAAGTCAAAAACCAACTCTTTTACAATACCTAAAATGAAATTTAAAGTCGGATTCTGCTTGACAATAGTTTGGATGTTAGGTATAATAATTCCGACTCTAGCTGCAGCCCTAACTACAGTGATGTTTTCATTTTATCCTTATCCTTCCATACAATTAGCGGATGCACATTCATCCCGAATGTCCCCAACATTCTCATCGTCCTCATCCTCTTTTCATTCGCACCAGCCAGTCCGACAACAAGGTTCTTCAGATAGTAATGACTTAAATACAATAAAAAATACAAATGTACAGGAATCAACTCAAAGACCGTCTCTACTCTCTCTACAGTCATCACCAGTTAAGTCGTCTATGCCTCAACAACAATCTCAACATCATCAACATCAACAACAACAGCAGCAGAATCAGACGCCAAACCTGCAGCATCAAGAGCTCATCAAGATTAATGAAATTAAGAATAGTAATAATAAACCTGACAATCATACATTCAGGGATATCTCTCTATTACCTGTGAAAGAATTCCCAGAACCAGCGTGTCGTTTCACCGAAGATCCTTTATTTTGTGCACATTATCTTTGGACCTTAAATTAAGGTCAGATCCAGTTCATGAATCAATATCAATAAATGCCATGCATGATCTGGTGGCGGCTGTTAACCGTGCCTATTTCAGGTCATAATCCCTGAATTTCAACCGGCCTTAGATATCGACATGATATTCATAATCAATATACATTTTTGTAGGACTCATCCTCGCATGAATAAGCGAATGTCTGACGACTAATTCCTTATCAGATGTTTCACACTGTTATGACCCGTTATTAGATTTGGTTATTGTTGTAAATCATTATTGTTACCAGACATCATATCATATATGACAATAATTTTAAAACAAGGTTGGTTTCTTGGTCGTCACCTCTACTGAACACATTGTTTAGGAATGTGCTTCAATGTAAACAAAACTGAAAAGCTAAGTAAATCAATATACTATTAGGCGTAAAAATAAATACTTACTTTAAGACGCTCTCTGTACACATATTCCGATGTTACCACCATATAGGGTACGAGAAGAGTATTTGAAGCCAATGGTCAGACTTAGACCTATCCCAACCGTTGCACGGTTAAAGTTCAAAATACAGAAAGAAAATAAGATAGTCACTGTTTATCGCCCTTACATAAAGAAGGCTATTCGGTTTTTTATTTTTAGAATTGCATACTAAGGTTGCTGCAGATAGCTATGCAATCAGATTTGTAAGAATAAGACAAAGTAACAAA
>JARBAU010000140.1 GCA_029237525.1 Nitrososphaerales archaeon
ATAAATCAATCAGCTATCTGGAGTCTGCGATTGAAGGTGCAGAAATAGAAAGAGACGAGAGAATTCGAGCTCTAAAAAAATTAGCTGAATACTCTGAAAGAATATTCGAGTGTAATTAAATTGAATTAACTCACTTACTGACCATAATCATTAACCGCTTTTATTATATAACCTGCGTCATTTCAGATTATTCTAATATGAGGTCGGTAGTAGATGTTAAGATACTCTATCTTAACACTATCAAAGTCACATTCGTTAGGTCGATCAATGGTCTGCATATAGTATATTAATACACTGGCTTATATAGACGTCCTATCCTAGTGTCCTAACCAAGTATAAAAGAGTGTATTATTAACCTAAAGAATGTCATCGTGACTAGATGACTAGAAGGGTTCTTGTCACTAACAAGATGTGTTATGGCAGCACGATGAAGGATGTGAGCTAGGTGAAACAAAATAAAACAAAATTAATTGATCCTTAATTGTGTTTCTAATGTAGCGAGTTTATCTTTTAGTTGCCTGTTTTCATTCTGTATGTGAATAATAAATCTGTCAGTTTGATTCTCATCAAAAAATATCCCCTCCATCATGGCAATTTCTCTATCGAATACTTCTGGCAGACCAAGACTTTCAAATAGTTCATCTAATTCATCTAATTCACTCATGTTCAGTAACATGTGACCTAACTGTTTTGGAGCAATTGCTTCTTTCATACCTTGTTCTCTGACCACTATAAGGCAAGCGCGACGTCTTTCAAACCCATCATAAGTTACCTTAACGGCCGCATCCATCGCCCTAACCAATTCTTTGGAAAATGGTTTGTTTGAATTTTCTTGATTCGCCACATTGGCGAATCCATCTAGCTTTCTATCCTCTGGATAATTATGAAGGCGTAACTCCTTTGGCATTATCTTGCAATTGTTCTCTTTGATATTCCTATTTTTGTGAGTTTTGTGATAATTGTACTCCTAATCGTCATGTTGTCTACATTGTGTTTTTTTGCTATTTCCATAATTTTTGGAGGTAATCCGCAGACCTTCATATAACCTGCAAAACCCGTCATCCAAGTGTCAAGTAGATCGTCAAGCTCTTTTGGTAATGGTAATAGCATTTTATCGTTATTCATGGCCATTATATACTTATTTTTTCTTCCTTATTTATTTATGGACGTTCCTATATAATAGTACTCTGGTAAATATCCATCCTTGTGTCATTCATTTGTGGATGAGTAGCCAAATAGTTATTACTAATAGTAGTATTCTGACAAGATTATTTTATGCGTTACCACAACTACAAAAAATCTAAATGTTCCAAAAATGTTTCATTGTAAAATAACTAATCTAGATCTAGATCAATACCTTAAAAAATCAATTCAATCCACTTTTCTTTAGTAGTTCCAATATCCTTTCGATTATTTTGTAGTGTGCTCCATCTTTGTTAATGGATACTCGTAACAAATAATTATCCTCTAGTGGAAATGATGCTAGTTTAATTTTTTCTCTTTCTGAAAAACTGTACATAGTTCTACCAAATTCAGGATCAAAATCTTTATTCATTTCATTCTTAAGAACAAATTCTACATATAATTCCAATGACTTTTCATTATTTTCCATAGATTGTAATCCTTGTCTCATTCCTCCTGCAACGAGTTTGCCCATCTTATTTATAGTACCTGCGAAGCGTATGGTAGAATCAAGTGCAAAAATATTATTACATAATAGATCAAGTGTAGCCTTATCAAGCATAATATACTCTAAAGAAATGTTCTAAGCCTTAAGCATTTTGAATGCCTAATACATTAGAATTTCCCAGGTCCTCTTTTACATAAACGTTTGAAACAGAAAGAGCAGAGTGTCCTTAGATAGTGAGGAATAGAAAAATGATGGCATTTTGCATTCCATTTGTTGAATTTCAATATAAATCAAGACAGCAAATATCTGGGGATATGATTGATTTAAGTACTATTTTTCCAATGTTTATTCTACATTTATACAATACATGAACATAAGAAAACCTGTTGTACATAAATGGATGATAACTATTATCACACCTACAATTCCATGCTCTGTGTTTTTATGAGTATTCGATCTGTCAATTGTTATAGATTTGATATCTTTTGGCTACTCATTTTTTTGCTATAGTTATACAAATCTGATAGTAAAGGTAATTTTAATTACAAATAATATATTGATAAATTTAGCGACAAATATTCCAATATATTACATATTAAATAATATTACATTTTTAAATTTTTATACTTTTATACTGATGTCTTTTTAGATTTAGCTAAACCGTAATCTTTGGACAAGTAGCGTAAGATATATGATATAGTAAGTTGCTAACAGTCG
>JARBAU010000141.1 GCA_029237525.1 Nitrososphaerales archaeon
AAGTTCCTTTTTCAAAATATATAAAGCAGAGGGGAATTAAGTTCACCGCTAGGAAAACTAAGTTACTTCTAGCCTATTATAATAGGTTCAAGTATGTGTTCTTATGAAAACAAATAACGTGCCAGTTGGCATATATGATAGTACAGCACATAGAAAGAGCAAATTAATTCATGAGCATGACTTTGTTAAATTAAGAACTAAACAAGCAAATACATTTCCTGTCAGGATTGCTGCAAGATATACTGCTGAGACCTTTGCGACAAGACTTGTTAGAAATATCGATACAGGTAAATACAAATGAAAAAATACAATAACACTAAAACAATAATAGCCGTATCTAACAAATCAACAATAATAGTATACGTTATTGCTGCTCTGATGATTTGCACTGGTGCTATATACTTTTTTGTTGCTTCTGAGGACTACTCTGAACTTTCACAATCTGCATCCCCCTCATCCTCGCCTGGAAGTAGTATTACAACTGAAAGTAACGAGGGGGAGGGAGATACAATTGCAACTGTAAATGAAATAATATTTTTTACTGTGGTCGGCATAGCATATACTGCAGCTGGAATATGGATGCTGGAGAACAAGTATTACAGTAAAGTACCTTACATTATAGCTGCCATAGGCTCAATAGCGCTTATCGCATTTTATATATCTACAAGAACCTTGAATATTCCCTCTATAGGACTACAAGATGATATAGGTACAATAGATATACTTTCCAAAGTACTGCAAACAGCTATAGCTGGTATATCAATATACATTGTAAGATCTTCAGCAATAATATGGAGAAGTGCTACAACAACAAAAGCACCATCATCAGCAGCCTCACCATCAGCAGCAGAATTATTAGAATACGAAGTGCGAAAAATGAAAAAAAGAAACGAAGATTAGAGGAGACATAGACCACTATGGCTAGTAGTAAATCGTGATAGGCAATACTACGCAAGGTTGCTGATTTCGAATTGAAACTAACACCAAACAAGTTTAGTTACAAGTGCAAACTCTGGTGGAGATACATACATACTACTGATTTTATTTCTTATATTCATACTTTCCATCAAGCCGATTTGAACCTGATTCAAAAGGAATCTAACCTCGTACGTTCATTATTCAGTTACAAGGAGTTGATAAGAAATGACAACTATACAGCACAATCTGAATCTGACACAACTGCGAATAATTCACACATGTCTTATCTTTTCCAAGCCGCATTTTCAGCAGGACTGTCCCTCTTTGTTGGGAGACTTAGAAAGTGCCCTCGCGACTATTGATAAAATGATTCAAGATGATGACATGGACGTTTGGAAACAGGAATGAATAGAGTTTACTCTGTACCTATAGTAACACTGATGCTATTATTGGTCGTTGGAATGTCGGCGAGCAAAGTCCTAGCAGAATTAGATCAGCAAAAACTAGCAATAACAACTGAGATGTTCCATAAAATAGATGACCGACTAAAAACTTGGGCCTTGAAATTAGACTTGTGTTATAAATTATCTGCTGACTCAAAACTACCTGCGATGAGAAATTGTATACAGAAAGCCATGAACTGGACAAATGCACAAACTCTTTTGACTACGAATATGGGAGGTAAATAACAAAAGGTGTAAGTGGCTAAAGCATCGTCTGGTATATGCTGCAAAGATTGCTGCTTTGGAGTAAAAGTATAAACCAGCATTAACTATATTTTCTTGCTTCAATTGTGACTCACTTCAATCCACCCTTTCAAAGATTCAAGATTGATAATTATAAGTGCATTCAAAATGCCAAATGTCATACATGTAATTTCGAATGGGTCGAATTTTGGGACTACCCAATGCAAAACATTTTTATTCAGACTAATAACTGATCAAGTAAACACAAGAAAGTAATGAGATAAGAAGTCAGGAAATGACACCACAATGAGCATCAGAATGAAAACATGTTCATAAGCACATTCTAGTTAGGATGACATTAAAATTATCCAATAGCATAGACTTTTTATAAAATTAAAACTAACCGCGTTATGTTTCAAGAGATATTGTATTACTGGTAACGTATGATGATAGGGAACGAATTAGAATACTATTCGAGATTACAATCATAATCACGCTATTCATATATTATTCATATACGAATGTCCAGTAATCATTAAATATGCAAAATCTGATACCCTTGCCAGCGAGGATTTTATCAATGAATGAATTATACGTGTTATTAATAATTGGAGTATTGACATCAGCCTTAGTGACATTCAGTCTATCGCTGCACAGTGGTTCAACAGATATCCAATCTGTAACACATGACATAGGATACGGAAAATCAGTGTATGAGATAGAGCTTGTAAAAAATGGTAATCAATACTTTGACATAATCGTGGATCCTAACATCGGCAAAGTTACAAAATTTAAAGAGGCTTTCTGATAAACATTATTTTGAAAATAGAAAAGCTTAATTTTTCTAGTGAGATATTGGCTA
>JARBAU010000142.1 GCA_029237525.1 Nitrososphaerales archaeon
AGCTTGTCCAGTCAATGTGTATGAATGGTTAGAAACTCCAGGACATCCCGCCTCGGAAAAGAAACCATTCATGATAAGAGAAAAGGATTGCATATTCTGCATGGCTTGTGAAAATGTTTGTCCTCCACAGTGTGTGAAGATATTCCAGAAAGGAACGTAGCCAACCTTTCTCCATCTTCAGATACATAAATAAAGATCTAATGTGAGGTCTAGAACTTTGCATTGTCTTGTTTCTAAGTGTAAATATAAGCGTTGAAGAAATTTAATCTAGCTGCTACTGGTGGCACTTTTGATATATTACATGTGGGCCATTTTGCTTTGTTGTCAAAGGCCTTTGAAATAGCAAACAGTGTAATAATAGGAGTGACTAGCGATGATTTCGCGAGTCAGGTAAAAGGGAAAGCCAAAATTCAACATTCCTATGAAGATAGGACTGCTGTCCTTAAAAAGGCAATCAGAAACAAGTTTGGTGACGTGAATTATTTGATTAGCAAATTACAAACCACTTTTGGACCAGCTGTGTTGTCTGGTGAAGTTGAGGTATTGGTAGCTAGTAGAGACACATCAGTGAGAGGTAAAGAGCTGAATAAGATTAGACAAGCAAATGGTTTAAAACCGATTGCAATCGTGATTGTTGAAATGGTGAAAGCGGATGACGGACAGTCTATCTCA
This sequence comes from Nitrososphaerales archaeon, assembly GCA_029237525.1. GTDB lineage: Archaea > Thermoproteota > Nitrososphaeria > Nitrososphaerales > Nitrososphaeraceae > JARBAU01. Next base: position 673 of record JARBAU010000142.1, read on the forward strand.
TCTACTAGGATAAGGTTGGGCCAGATCGATAGTTTAGGGAAGTTATTAACTCGAAATCAGACATAGCTCAATAATTTTTGATATTTTAAATTTTATCATTTTTCTACTAACTAGAAAAAGGACAAATAACTTGACAAATTATAATCACTATACAGACAATAAACTTGATTTAGCGATCTCGAATTTCAAAGATGGATTGCATCCAGATATTCTGGCTTATTGGTATAAAAGGGTTGAAGACAAAGCTAGAGAAATAGCACCAATCCATCTAAAAGAGAAATTAAATTTTAGGCAGGACCGTATATTGTGGATGAAATTTGAATTAAATATTTCAAGAAGAGCTGTTCCATATTTAATGCGGGCTATAGAAGAGTACATTGACTTGATGCCCTATTCTACCGGCTTGTACTTTAGGAATGTGCAACAAATCGTGACAGATGAATTGGTGAGACAACTTCGATGACTAAATCTGAGTAGCATACGTTCTAGCTACTCAGCGCCATTTATTTGAATATCGCCACAGCAAAGTAATATACTACAATTGCGTGGGTTATCATCGGTAAAAAGATATGATCACTTGAGAAAGTATTCTATATGTATGACGGATCCCTCGATTCTGCATTCGGATAACTTAGCCTTTCCATCTAAGATTTGATGAATAATGGTTTTTAATCTCAAAGCAGAAAGTTCGTTACCCAACACAATACAATGAGAGGATTTATCTCCTAGAGTAATTATTAATTCATTTTCCCAATTCTTTGCGGTCTTGATAAGTGTGGATTCGTCCTTCTGATTTACGAAGAATGCTGCTAATTTTTCAGCTTCATAGGTATCGTCACATTCTATAGTTGACTTGGATATCATGAGCCTATACTCAAAATGAATCTCCAGTGTAAATAAATTCGTCTACAGAATCCTTAGCTTTTTCCCTCCGCTTCTGAAAATCTGTGATAAATGTTTTTGAATGGTTTGATAAATCAGCCTTGCATTCTCCACATAGAAGATTGCCTATTTTACACTTCAAGAATCTCTCTTCCGATTCTTCTCCTGTATCGAAGAAATAGCGAAGATACCAAAAAACTGGGCAGACATCTGGGTTTCCTCCAAGTTTTCTTTGCAATTGTACAGTTGCTTGACCCCCTGTAAAGGCAGAAAGCACCTTCTTGTCGATAAGCTCTGGAGTGTCCGTAGTAAAAAGAGCTGTCTCCGGTCTTGAAGATGACATCTTGCCAGATACACCTAGCCCAGGCACAAATTTACTGTGAATTTGCGCTGGTTTATAATAACCCATTTTGGTAGCTACATCTCTGGTTACCCTCCAATACGGATCTTGATCAATTGCAGCAGGAATCAGAACTGGAGTAGGTGCCTTTTCGATAATTGATGGAAGAAAGCAAGGTGAGGCTTGAATAGGAGGAAACCCAATCATCCCTATATTACTAGAATTCGAAAAGCCAAATACGGCTTTTGCAGTAGAGAAAGTGATATGTCTAGCTATTTCGATTGCAATTGAGTAAAGATGCTGTATGTGTTTAGAATCGACTAATATTTTCGTTTTCTTGGGGTCAAAGCCTGTAGCTATAATATCTAAAATATTTTCGCGAGTGAAATAATTTATTTTCTCCTTACTGAGGTTTTGGTTAAAAAGAAACTTTTCATCGTCAGTCAGCTGAAATATAAGTTTCGAATTGAATTTCTCTTGTAGATATTTTGAGAATAGCCAAGGCATAATATGGCCCATGTGTATCATTCCTGAGGGCCCCCTTCCGGTGTACAGATAAAACCTTTCGCCATGTCGATATTTCTCTAAAATCCAGTCTAAGTCACGATGTGAGTAAAAATACTCTAAACTCAATAAGGGATGAATCTCTCCCGTAATAGTTTTGAATGAATCTAGAATGCTAGAAGTGATCTCACTTGTACCAAACTTGTCGATAAGCTTGTCATAATCAACTTGTCCTTCAACTTCCCACGGCGTAACTGAAAAGGGATCTTTCTGATCGACAGATATCTTTTCTTGAGATATGTTTGCGTGTGGGTCGTCGGGGTCGGACATCTCTATCTATACAACACGCCATCTTGGTTTAAAGGTTTAAAAGTGTTCTTCCATTGACAAATTCAGGGTTTAATGAGCGACACCGACATAATACATCCAATAGAAAAGACTATTTTGATGGAACTTAGATCTGGGCAGCTGATAGATCTAAATTTTGTGGCGAGTACGACTAAACTGAATATCGACCAGCTCAGAAGAGGTATAGAGAGACTTAAATTCAAAGGGTACGTCCATGTAAAAGAATCCACTAAAACAATAATTACTCTGGGGTCAAACGGACTCGATGCTATAACCAAGAAGCTCCCTGAACGAAGACTTGTTGATGCTCTAAAATCTGGATTCAAAGATTTGAATTCTATAAAAAAAAGTAGGGTTCTGGAAGGAAAAGAACTAGAAGCAGCCATAAACAAAGCAAAGATACAAAACGGTTGGATCGAGCAAAGAACAACAGAGTCTGGGGAAAGATTTTATTTCGTTAATAATTCGGCACTTGAATTTTCGCAGGAGGAAAAGCTAATCACACGGATTGGCAAACATCATGGTGTTCAGGCCTCTGATCTCTCAGATGAAGAGCTTAAAGCCCTTAGCCTACTAAAGAAACGTCCTAATTTTGTAAATGAGAAATATCATAGAGATATAGAATTAGAGGTGACTTCATTTGGGCTTCAGGCTTTGAAGAACATGAACATTTCAAATGGGCTATCTGTTAGGTCAGACATATTTCCTATTGACGTAGTTTCTCCAGTTAGTACTATTTACCCTGGACGCACTCATCCCTTAACTGATCTGATCCAAGAAATCAAGGAGACATTTGTTAGTCTTGGATTTACGGAAATTGAAGGAGAGACTATTCAATCAACATTTTGGAACTTCGATGCTTTGTTTATTCCACAAGATCATCCTGCAAGAGAAATGCAAGACACCTTTTATATGAAAGGTTTGAAGAAAGAAGATATTGCGAGTAATCAGCTTATACGGAATGTTTCACAAACACATAGGAAATGGTGGAACTATGAATGGGATTTGATAAAGTCAGAGCAAATGGTACTGCGAACTCACACAACGCCAGTTACATTAAAATATCTCGCAAATAACGAAGTTGGATCTGCTAGGATTTTCTCAATTGGCAGAGTTTTTAGAAACGAAAAAATGTCTTACAAGCATCTTGTTGAATTTAGCCAAGTAGAAGGTATCGTAATTGGAAGTGAAGTTAGCTTAACTGATTTAATGGGTTTACAGACAGAATTCTATAGGAAATTAGGAATAACAAAAGTAAAGTTTTGGCCTACATACTTTCCTTACACTGAACCATCCTTACAATCCATGATTTTTAATGACAAACTAGATCGATGGGTGGAACTTTTTGGGATGGGAATATTTCGACCTCAAGTTACTGAACCACTTGGAATTAAAAATCGTGTTCTTGCCTGGGGAGGTGGAATCGAAAGGATTGCGATGCTTCGCCTCGGCCTAGATGATGTAAGAGAACTCTATAACAACAAAATTAATTGGCTAAGGAATACTGCTAAATGCCGGTTGTAAACTTAGATCTGAATAGGCTGGGAAAATGGTTCCCTGGGAGGTCGATTCAGCAACTAATTGATGCACTACCATTTATTGCCCTAGATATCGAAAGTATCTCGGACAATGAGATAAGAATTGAATATAATCCGAATAGGCCAGATTTTAGCTCTGATTATGGGATAGCTAGAGCGCTAAGGGGTTATCTCGGTATCGAAACCGGAGCTCCCAAAATTAATCTGGTCAGAACGAATAGATATAAAATTTTGAGCGATGAGCCAAAGGACTTATCTCGTCCTATTATACGTGGCCTAGTTGTCAAAGGTTTGAAATTAGATGCTCAGGCTATTAAACAGTTATCATCAATTCAAGATGATCTCCACGAAGGTATCGGAAGACGTAAGATCAAATCATCGATTGGAATTTATCCCCTTAACGACATAAAATTCCCCCTAAGATATACTTCAATATCAAACAATCTTACCTTTACTTTTGTAAAGAAATCTTTGCCAACAATAGTCTCTGATTTGATTAACCATGATATAGCAATTAAATATCGTCAATCGCATAGAAATTATGATAATAAATACTCCGCATTACTTGATAATGAAAATAAACTAATCTCAGTACCGCCACTAGTAAGTTACGGTACTGAGACATTAGAGTCAGGCGAAAGAGAATTATTCATTGAGGTGACCTCAGTTGACCGCAAGCTCGCAGAGGATATGATCGCTATTTTAGCGGCTTTGGTACATGATATGGGCTCTAAGCTCAAGACGATAGTTATTGAAACTCCAAGGTCTATTACTTATTCACCTAGTTTAGAACTGTCCAATATTATGGTAACAGTAGATCATGTTAACTATACTCTAGGTACAAAGCTATCCTCGGAGGAAATCATAACATCATTACGGAAGAGCCGCTTAGATGCTAGAGCGGTTAAGAATAACAAGTCTACTATCAAATGCACTATTCCAAGATACAGAGTTGACATTTTCGATAAAACTGATATCGTCGAAGAGGTAGCCATCGGATACGGGATAAAAAATCTTATCCCGTCGATACCTTCTTCTAATCTTTCTGGAAACGTGAACAAAGTCTCACGCTATTTCAACGTTATAAGAATAATCATGGTTGGTCTAGGATTCTTGGAAGTAAATAATTTTAGTCTAATAGACAGAAAAATACAATTCGATTTTATGGGAGACAAATGTGAACCTGACAAATCACTGACTGTCGAAGGTGCACAAAATGCTGACCTTGACATACTCCGCACTTCGTTAATGCCATCACTAATGCTGAATCTGTCTCGCAATGTTCACGAAGCGTACCCACAGAAGATATTTGAAATAGCAAAGGTGTATAATAATGAGACAGTTTTAGAACAGTGGCATTTGGCAGTTTTGCTCGCATACTCGGGAGCCAACTTTACCGACGCTAAATCAGTATTGCAAGGTTTTCTTTCAACTTCATTTGGTAGTGACATGACAACTGAACCTGTAACGAGTTCCCACTTTAACGAAGGAAGATGTGCAAAGATCGTCATAGCGTCAGATCAGATTGGTGAATTAGGCGAGTTCACTTCCCATGTTATAGATTGCTTTAGGTTAAGAGTTCCTGTATCTGGTTTCGAGATAAATCTTTCTAAAATGTTGAATATAGAATCCTGATATTTTATATCTTAGCAGTGTCATTACATAAATTGTCTAGGCCAATTCGAGTATGACTTGCTTTGCGATCATTCGGATCAATATGGCATCAAGACTTGATATGAGCAATAGGCAACCCCGTGAAAGAGAGTGCACTATGAGGAATACACGAAGATGTATGGCTACCTATGACTAAGTGTGAGTCAGACGCGGGGCACATTTCATTTTTGGGATCTCAAATTAGTTCATAATCGATTCGATGATCTTCACATAACAACATCAGTGAAAGATTGCATATGCAATAAAAATTCAAAGTCTAGTCTTGAGTTTCACTGAGTAAGATCAATAATGCTATTTTTAATAACGGTTTTGGCCTCAGCAGAGATATTATACTGATTTAAAACTTCTCCTGGAGATCTCAAGAGTTGACTTCTAAACTCCGGTTCGCTCGCGGCTTTGAGCAGTATATCGCTAATAATCTCAGCTTCCCTCTGTCTTGAGTTCAATTAGCAATTCGATTGCATGATTCTAATATATAATCTTAATGAATGAATCGCATACCCTTTTGAATATTATCTGTAAATACAGGATATTTGCTGAATGGTCGCATAACTATTCGAAATAATCTTTAATATGAAATATGTATCCCCTTATTTGCAAGTCAATCATTATTTCATCTCACTATCAATTTTCGATTAGTGGTTGTATAGGATAATCCTATAAACAGATTTCGAAAAGTGAAAGTCCTTTGAAGATTTTGATAAGAAATAAATGCTGGCTATCAAAGGGAATAGTCAATTAAATATTGCAACTGCAAAGTCAGACGAAATGGACTAATGAGGGAACCTCTAGAGTTATGCCTCCGAATTTGACTCTAGGGAACATCAGATCGCTATCAAGAATTATCGGTCTCACGAGACTAGCAGACATAACTCGATTGGACGTACTTTCTATCCCGAATTACTCAGCAGTCGTACCAGGCACGGCGGATTACATATGGGTTTATAGTGGAAAAGGTCTCACAAGGAAACACGCCATGGCGAGTGCTCTCATGGAATCGATAGAAAGATATTCAGCTTTACCGAATACAGATACCAGAAAAATAATCCAATCTAGTCATGATGAACTATCAAAAAAATTTACTGTCATTCATCCTGACCAAATCTGCGAACCTACTAGATTTCAATTTAGAAACGATATGCAGATGGATTATCTGGCTGGTTTTGACTTGATAAACGACCGGGAGGTAATGGTGCCTGCGCCTCTTGCTTTATTCAGGTACGAACCTACACCGCCATCTGTGAATCCATTCTCATTCTACCACACAAATGGACTAGCTTCCGGGAACGTTATGGAAGAGGCAGTATGCCATTCTTTATGTGAACTTATTGAACGTGACGCCCTCAGTATCGCAGAATTGCGTGCTAGCGCAATTCCATTTCATTATGTGAGACATATCGCAGATTCGCTGAGATCACATGGCTACTCTGGTCCTACTATTACAATTGATAAATTCAGGGATGAGTTCAGGATATTCCCTGATGTTGATTTTACAGATGTTGATTTCAAACCAATAACTAATCTGATCAAAGTTTTCGAGCGAAATCACATATCACTGATTGTCAAGGATATCACGACGGAAATCGGTATACCAACCTTTAATGCAGCAAGCGTGGAATGGGTGACACACGACTACGGCTACCTGGCAGAAGGGCATGGAACTCATCCAGATGTTCGGATTGCATTGTTGCGCGCTATAACAGAAGTGTCACAAACTAGGGCAGCCAATATTCAAGGCGCCAGGGACGATCTCAGAAAGATAAAGTACAACCAAGAAAATACAGACGAGAAGCGATCATGGAGGTTCATACCATCGGACCGTACTATCAGGTTTTCGGAGATGAAATCTTATTACAACTCTGATATCCTTGATGACATCAAATTGATATTAGATAGATTAACAAAGGCAGGCCTAACTCAGGTGATAATCGTGAATTTAACGAATAATAGACTCAATGTGCCTGTAGTTAGGGCAATAGTACCAGGTCTAGAAACCTTCAAAATAACCAAATCTGTCGTAGGTTGGAGGGGGAGGAAATTTTTTAGAGTATGAACAAACCAATTATTTTTCTCGGTCCGAGTATGAGTACTGAAAAAGCAAAGTTGATATTTGATGCAGAGTATAGACCCCCTGCAAAAAAAGGAGATTTTTTGCGGCTAGGACTAATCTCGGATATTTCTATAGTCGGCCTGGTCGACGGTATGTTTATGCAAGATTATCCACCAACACCAATAGAAGTATATCAGCTTGTAACCAAAAGGAACCTCATTGTTGCTGGTGCGGCAAGTTTAGGGGCATTGAGGGCTGTAGAATTGGAGCGATTTGGAATGATAGGGATTGGAAAAATTTTTGATCTTTATAGAAAAGGGAAAGTGAATGCTGATGACGAAGTTGCCGTCACATTTGAAGAAAGTAACTATAGGCTGCAATCCGAAGCAATGATCGACATAAGGTTTAACCTTTTTCTAGCAGAGAAGCGAGGAATTATTAACACTCATATCAGAAAAATGATCTCCCATGTAGCAAAGAAGTTTTACTTCCCGTTGCGAAACTACAACGACATACTCGATTATTCAGTCAAGAATGCTCCAGAATACACCGACCAACTCGAATTATTTAGGTCGTATATATCATCTAAAAGGGTTAGCCTGAAAGAATTGGACACAATTAAGCTGATAAAGTACATCAAGGCCAAATACGAACAAATCAATAAAAGATGAAAAGCTAAAAAATAAGGTATTCATGCTCCAAAATCAAAGATACCGATTTGCATTTGCAAACTTAACTATGGATTTCAGTTGCCGTATGATTAAGACTTCGAACTTAGTGCTTCTTAAACCACTCGTAAAAATAATTGAGTGGCCCTCCAAATGACAATGTGTTCACTCTTTCAATATTATATCCCACTAATACCATTCTGCGGAACAGACGTATATGTAAGTCTAGAGGTATATCATCCTTTTTTATTTGAGGAAATAGCTCAAAAAAGAATTTTTGATTGTAATAAGCTATATGCTGCACATAACAAGCGGATAAAATAGTAGGATCTCGAGAAATTATTTGGGACATATCGAAACTTTGGGAACTGCCTTCTGCATGCAACTGTAATACACGCCGATTATATATTTCACGAACAGATTCAGTTGTTAGCTTTGAAGCGGTCTCTGCAAAAGTTTTAATCTCACGATCAAGCTGGCTAACAGTTCGTTTTGCCAAATCTACCGCTATTAAGAGGTCTGGATCGCTAATTCCATAATCCTTCCCGAAAAGATAAAAAATCGCCATTAATTCGTGTTTAGATAGGATCGGAAAATCTATTTTCCCATCAATAAAACGCAATATTCTTGAAGAAATATCCGCTGGTACAAAAATACCCATATAAGAATCAGTCATAACTCCCAAAGTTGGATGGAATGGAGGAACTATCAATTATATAATTGTAATAGCGTATTAATGAATAATGTTCAGCAAATGCCAGAGCTAGTATGTACTTAAGGGTAGAATTGCAACAGTATTTGTGATAACCAGATTTACATTCGGAAAAAACAAAGTAATTAATCAACTATATTTCATTGATTTTGACAAGCTTAATCGTTAAATAAATCAGTGAGTGTTGCGTAAACTTTATTCATATTGTCCTTGACCAATATAATATCAGTTATTGTACAGCTAGATTGGGGAATTTGTCTGAACATTGAAAACCGCAGAGATCCTGGACAATAAGAAATAAAGCAATGACGAATATTCTTTTTCACTGTGATAATAGCGATGCTATGTCATATTTATTACACAAGGGGTTTGAGAATAAAATTGATCTTGTATATATAGATCCCCCATTTCTGACAAGAGATAAGTATTTTCTAAGAACTCTAGGTGGTCCAAAGCTTGCATTCGATGACAGATTTAGTGGGAAAAATCCTTTAAAACTATATCTGGATAGCATGTATCCACGACTAAAAAATATATGGTATCTACTTTCACCTTCAGGATCCCTTTTTATTCACCTAGATTGGCACATGGTGCATTACATAAAGGTAGTTATGGATGAATTGTTTGGATACAACAATTTTCGAAATGAAATAATAATTAAAAGAGGTCGAAGAAAGAATTTGATGTATCAGTTCGAGTACTTGGACAGAATGCATATTGCAAACGATTCATTGCTCTGGTATTCGAAGTACGAGTTAGCACGGTTCCCTTTGCCGATGAAGGAGAATGAGATAGATTCAAAATGGATGGGATTTTGGAGTAATGTTGATAGGCCGACGATGCGATATCGTCTATTTGGTCATGTTCCGGAGAGAGGGCAATGGAAATGGAGCCGATCTCGGGCCGCTGAGGCCGTGAGGAATTACAAGTATTATTTAAATCACTATTCTGATGTCCCACTCGAACAATACTGGCTTCAAACTGGAAAGAAGCTAGAATTTATCCGCAAACGAAACGGAGTAAAGTATGCCGAGTACTGGATACCTCCTAAGAATAAGACAATCCTTGACAACGTTTGGCTAGATGTAGAAAGTTATAGATACTCAACTGGTTATGAGACAGAAAAGCATGAAGAATTGCTGGAGAGAATTATTGGTCAGTTCTCTTATCCAAAAGCCTTAGTCGCTGATTTCTTTTGTGGTTCAGGCACAACATTAGTTACTGCTGCTCGTTTGGCAAGAAATTGGATTGGGTGCGACTCCTCATCTCAGGCTATTCAAGTGGCTCAAAAGAGGCTTTCGAATACTAATTATGAATTGATAAGATTGGCTTGATGATTTGTCGTTATATTAAAATTGAGTACAGTATTACGGGTAACCAAAGACCCCATCTTATCACAAATTGATTCAAATATGCCTATCTTCAATTGCTCTAAATAGGATGACCAAGAAATTTCCAAGATATCATCCTTTTTAAATCTTTCACGACCCCATCTTTCGACCAATACCGTAAAGGAAGTAATTAAGATACGATTCAAATTTATGTATTCTACCCAACTAATCAAAAAGCTCATTAGACCGCCGTGTGTATGAATTTCAATAATGCCTGTACAATCGAAGGCAGAATATGAAAAGCTACTCGGGCGTCTACAGCAGAATGCGAGTAATACTAGTCGAAGAGAGGTTTCCAGATTGGAAATTCCTGATCCACATGTAATCTGGATAGGGCAACGTACCATTTTCAGGAACTTTATGGAATTCCCAAAAGCTTTAAGAAGAGAACCAGAAAAGCTCTTGTTATATCTCAACAAGGAATTGGCATCTGCAGGGTATATTGCAGGTGACAGAGTAATCTTCTTAGGGCGCAAAGAACCATCCTCGTTTGGGGCTCTAATTGATAGATATGTCAAGGATTATGTGATATGTCCAGTTTGTGGCAGCCCGGATACAAGGACTGAAAAAAGCAAGAAACTAGGCTTCCTATTATGTGAAGCATGCGGAGCAAGGTCATCAATTAAAGGCAATTACGCCTAATCAAATCAATATGGTATATTTTATTGTTTTTTAAGCTGTAGATTCCCTACAAATATAAACCACTCTTGTCATTTTATCATATTTGATGTATCGATAAGCCGATTATACATCAGATTTAACCCCGAAATTGGAAATTATTGACTAACTATTCTAAGTAGAGAAATTATAATTTGATTTCATAAAATGACTGCAATAATGTCACTTAATCAAGATACGTCGGTCACATCACCTGAAACCAATTTTTCGAAAGGACAAAGTTGGGGAGCACTCAGAAAAGCGTGGAAAGGCTACAGGATTGCAAAGGTCCAGAATGATAATTCAAAGATGACAGAGTACGCAACAAAGATAAGAAAGATACAAGGAGAATTGGGAGTCCAAGTTTCAATCTTTCCAAATCTAGGAATTTCCTAAACTTGAGTTACTGATGAGGAACTACGCTTCAGACCTACAACATTTATAATTTTTTAGAAGTTTGTGAATGACATCAGCCATTTTACAAAGTAACCGTTAGGAAATCTCAGCATGTAAATGAGATAATGCGTTAATATTTACTAAACTGTTTCTTAACCAACCGATATGTAATTATCAGGCTTATGAACAGCTTCACGCTGCTGAAGACAGTTGGAGGGAAATTTACATAGCAATAGATAATAATGAGGAAGAAAATGAGATTCAAAAAGAATCAGATTCAGCTGAGGTTGATAAGACTAAAGCTCTAGAACAGGAATTAGATGAGGTGAAAGAACTATTGACGACTACAAGGCAATTAGCTGACAACAATCTTAACAAACTAAAGTATATGGCGGCAGATTTCGATAATTACCGAAAACAAATAGATAGACAAATGAATACCAGGATTGAATCTAACAGAGCTGAACTTCTATCGAGATTTTTGAATGTTTATGACGATTTCTCCAGAGCTTTAGAAATGGCCGAGCAATGTAATTCAGATCCGATGGTAATAGAGGGCCTCCAGGGGATCAACAAGAATCTAAAGCACTTATTAGAAGCAGAACAGGTAAGGGAGATCGAAGCCGTTGATACTCCATTCGATCCGAATATTCATGACGCTATAAGCTTTTCTTATCGTGACGATTTGCCAGAAAGTACTGTCACGAAAGAGATAAGGAAGGGATACATGATAAATGGCAAGATTCTGAGACCGAGCTTAGTAGAAGTTTCCAAAAAGATAATTAAAAATATCGATAATGATACAGAAAACATTGAAAAGGTATCTGAATAATATATGGCAAAAATAATTGGAATTGATCTTGGAACAAGTAATTCAGCAGCTGCTACAATGATCGGTGGCAAACCCTCTATTATACAAGCAGCTGAAGGTACTTCTATCGGTGGAAAAGCATTTCCATCTGTTGTTGCTTTTACTCGCGACGGTCAGCTAATTGTTGGCGAACCCGCAAGAAGACAAATGATATCCAATGCAGAAGGGACGGTTGTCGGAGCAAAACGCAAAATGGGTACTGATTTCAAATTCAGCGTATTTGGAAAGCAATACACTCCTCAGCAGATTTCTGCATTTATTTTACAAAAGATCAAAAAGGACGCTGAGGCATTTCTCGGTGAAACTGTTGACAAGGCTGTCATTACAGTCCCTGCATACTTTAATGACAACCAAAGACAAGCAACTAAGGACGCTGGAGAAATTGCCGGGCTGCAAGTCGTAAGAATCATTAATGAGCCAACCGCAGCATCGCTAGCATTCGGATTAGATAAAGTTCAGAAGGATTTGAAAATTGTAGTCTTTGATTTGGGTGGAGGTACATTAGATGTTACAGTAATGGAAATGGGCGGAGGAGTATTTCAAGTCAAAAGTACGTCAGGGGATACCCAGCTGGGTGGTACCGATATGGATAATGTCCTTGTAGAGTTTGTACTAGATGAATTCAAGAAACAATCTGGCATAGATATCAGAAATGATAAGGCGGCGATGATGAGGGTCCGTGAAGCCGCTGAGAAGGCTAAAATTGAACTATCAAATGTTGTTACAACGGAAATTAATTTACCATTTCTGGCGTACGATCCTGGTACTGGTCCTAAGAATCTAGTGCTATCAATAACAAGAGCTAAGCTAGAGGAACTTTTGCGTCCTATAGTTGAACGATGTAGAGCTCCAATGCTTCAGGCACTTCAAGATGCCAAGTTAACTCCACCAGAAATTGACAAAATTATACTCGTTGGTGGGCCCACTAGAATGCCGATTATTAGACAATTTGTTTCAACAGTTATGAGTAAAGAGCCTGAAGGAGGAATCGACCCAATGGAGGCCGTTGCAATGGGTGCTGCAATTCAAGGTGCAATCATTGCCGGAGATGTTTCTACAGACATACTTCTGGTTGATGTCACTCCCCTAACCCTCGGCGTTGAAGTCCTGAACGGTTTGAAGGAGCCATTGATTGACCGTAACACGACTATTCCGACTAAGAAAAGCAAAGTGTTTACAACCGCAGCAGATTATCAGACCGCAGTAACTATCCACGTGGTACAAGGAGAACGAACTATGGCATCGGATTGTGTTTCACTGGGAATGTTCAATCTCTCGGGGATTCCACCAGCTCCTAGAGGAGTACCCCAGATCGAAGTTGCTTTTGACATCGACGCTAACGGTATTCTCAATGTTACGGCAAAAGACTTGGCGACTGCCAAGGAGGCAAAAATTACAATCACCGCCAATAGTAAACTTGGAAAAGATGAAATAGAAAAACTAAAGAAAGAAGCAGACCAGTTTGCCGAAGCAGATAGGAAGAAGAAAGAAGAAGCTGAAGTGAAAAATGAGGCAGATAACCTGGTATATGCAGCTGAAAAGCTAGTAAAGCAAGATTTGAAAGATAAAATAAAACCCGAACAAAGCGAAAAGATCAATAAAGCAGCAACTGAACTAAAAGATGCAATTACCGCGAACAACATAGATACTATCAAAACAAAAATTCAAGAGCTTAAAAATATTCTTGCCGAAGTTAGCACAGAGGTATACAAAACTGCTGGTGCTGCAGCGGCAGCGAGCACAGGTCAGACGGCGGGTACACAAGACCAGCAAACAACTGCAGGCTACACAGATGCAAGCGCTGGTGGCGCTGGTGGCGCTGGTGGCGCTGGTGGCGCTGGTGGCAATCCGTCCGGACCATCTTCACCATAATCCGTTATTTATGGCAGTAAAAATATGGGTTTGTAGAAGATGAGTACCAAAAGGGACTACTATGATGTCCTCGGTGTCCCAAAAAATGCAACTAAAGATAATATCAAAACTGTATATAGAAAGCTGGCCCTTCAATATCACCCGGATAGGAATAAATCAAAAGAAGCTGAAGAGAAATTTAAAGAAATTTCTGAAGCCTATGCTGTGTTATCTGATGATGATAAGCGAAAGAGGTACGATACATATGGGCATTTAGGAAGCGAAGAAGTATTCAGAGGTTCGGAAGCCAATTTCGAAGAAATATTTAAGGATATTGGTTTCGGGGGATTTAGAGATATATTTGAACAGGTCTTTGGTGGTCGTGAAGGTGGATTTAGTGATCCATTTAACTTTGGCTTCCGATTTGGGGGTGGTGGCAGGCGAAGAGGCCAAGATCTAGTCTATGACGCAGAATTGACTTTAGAAGACGTGTTTAGGGGAAGAAAGGAAGAGATCGAACTGCCTAAACTCGAAAAGTGTAGAACTTGTTCTGGAACAGGTGCTGCTCCGGGAAGTAAGCCGAGAAAATGTAACGTTTGTGATGGCCAAGGACAAATGAGACGAGTTTACAGTCAAAATCGATTCTCCACCTTCGTATCCCTAGAACCTTGCCAGACATGTCGTGGACAAGGAGAAATCATTGATCGTCCATGTGAAACTTGTAACGGAGATGGAACTGTAAGAACCTATAAGAAAATCAAGCTAGAAATTCCCAAGGGTGTCGAAGATGGAATGACATTACAACTACGCGGAGAGGGAGAGCCTTCTGAAGGCGGTCAACCTGGTGATCTATTGATTAGAATCCATGTCAAACCCCACCCAGTTTTCGAAAGATTAGCCGATGGACATATACTTTATAATCTCGACACTAGTTTCACTGACCTAGCTTTAGGAACTGAAAGAAGAGTACCAACCTTAGATGGTGATGAAAAACTAAAAATTAATGGCGGTAGTCAACCAAATAATATTGTAAAGCTCAAAGGAAAAGGTCTTCCACGTTATGGAGGTTTTGGAAAGGGGGATGAGCTCGTTAGATTAAATATCAAGGTTCCTACCCAATTAAGCGATACTCAAAAAGAATTACTCCGCCAATTGGATAGGGAATTCAAAAGTGCCGTTGGTAGATAGATCTTTATGCCTAGGAATAAAAATGTGGAACACAATTAAATCTGGGAGAGATAATGCTTCCAATAGTTACAGAAGAACTTTCAAAAACATACAAGGGTTCAAGACTATCTGCACTAGATAAGGTCTCACTGAGGGTTGAGCCGAGACAAATTTTTACCCTTCTGGGCAGGAATGGAGCTGGGAAAACGACCTTTGTTCGAATATGTGCTACACAACTTATGCCGAGTTCCGGAACAGTAAATATTCTTGGATATGATGTGATCACTGAAGCCAACAGGATTCGAAGTTTAATATCTATAGTTCCGCAAGAGGCTAGACCATTGAGGGCTCTTACACCATGGGATCATATATATAATTGGTTACAGATTCGGGGTGAAGATCGAATTCAAGCTAAAACCAAAACTGAAGCAATTCTCCAAGACCTAGAACTGTATAATGCAAAGGATTCACCGGCGATGAACCTATCAGGTGGTATGAAACAAAAGATCCTGGTAGCAATGGCTATGGCAACAGACGCACAATTGTTGTTCCTTGATGAGCCAACTATAGGATTAGATCCTGTATCACGGCGGCAAGTGTGGTCTGCAATAAAAAAATGGAAGATACAAGGCAAGTCGATTTTTTTGACTACACATTATATGGATGAAGCTGAAATGCTTTCTGACAGAATAGCAATTATAGATCAAGGACGTTTGTTGTCAACAGGAAGTATGGAAGATCTTCGGAAAATTATACCACAGAAAGTCAGAATTGACATCGCGAAAGAAAACGTAGACTACGATATGTTGCGTCCATTTGGGTCGGTTATAGATACCGGGGCGAATACCATCCGAGTTTTTGCATTCGAGAAGGCTGCCAAAGAACTATCTGAATTTGCATTGAGAAGAAACATTGCGTTTACTATATCTCCAGTAACTTTAGACGATGTTTTCGTATCGTTAGTGACAAACGGAGATACGCGAGACAAACCTTTAAGAGACAGATTATTCCGACACGCTTAATAAATAAGTCCCTTTGAAAATTGCTTGGTTTCTACTGACGCCCTAGTTTTATTGTTTCTAATTTCGTCTGAATTATGTATTAAAGTGTAATTGACAGAATAGTTCGGGTTATCGAGTGGTATGCAACCGGTAAGAATTATTCAATTGATACTTCAAATTATTCCCTAGCACATTTGATTAAAAATATTATCGTTTATTGCGATTTTTTTGACCACCACATTAGTAGATACGCAAATTCAAACAAAAAATTTATGTATATTCACGTATTAATACGTACAAGTAAGTGTGACAATGATAGGAAAAACGAAACTTACTTTGAGCATCAACGAACAAGTCCGCAACGACGTACAGGCAGTTATTGACGAACGGAGTCTTACCCTTTCACGGTTAGTCGAGAATTATCTAAAATTTATAATCAAACCTGACATGTGGTGTTTTAAATGCGGTGAAAAGTTTTGCATTCAGGATGTTGATAGATGTCCAAAATGCAGTTATTTAATATGTAGCTTTTGTTCAGCTTGCAGATGTGTATTATCAGATGAAGCTGCAATCGCTGTTTTTCATAGTAACAAAATATATCAACACCTTCTAGGCGGTTATTTGGAATAACGGCCGCGACGAATGTCATTAGTGAGCAGAAAGAAATGACTGATTCTAATCTTAAAATTAGCGAGATCTTTTACTCCCTGCAAGGAGAGGGCACAAATGCGGGAAGACCTGTCGTTTTTTTGCGAACATCGCTTTGTAACTTGGCTTGTACCTGGTGCGATACCAAGTACACTTGGGACTGGGATAACTATGATTACTCGGTCGAGGTCAAACAAATGAATATAGAGGATTTAGTAAATTCGATTTCACGGTATCAATCTAAGCACTTGGTGATTACAGGCGGCGAACCAATGATCCAACAAAGACAATTGTTGAATTTGATTAAGAAGGTTAAGGAAATGAACTACTTCGTAGAAATTGAAACAAATGGTACTATTTTGCCAGATCGAATTCTGGATGAACTTGTTGATCAATGGAATATTTCCCCAAAACTACAAAGTTCCATGATTGAGAGATCAGTAAGAGAAATAGAAGCATGCTATCTTTTCTTTACTAATCATTCAAAATCTTATTTCAAATACGTAATAAATGATTCTGAAGATCTTCTAGAGCTTCAGGATCTAATAAAGAAATACAGCATACCTGCAAACAGAATAATATTAATTCCACAAGGAAAAGACAAAGATGAAATTATAGCTCGAGGCAAATGGTTATCTGAAATTTGTATTGCAAAAGGATATATCCTGTCACTGCGTTTACAAATTCTACTTTGGTCAAATCAGAGGGGAGTTTAGTCTAATATGATAATTTCATTTACAAGAGTCTTGGTATAAAATAAAACTTACTATAAAAACAGGGAGGCATAGTTGGTATATTTTGAATCCAAAACATTGTCATAGGATTCCTACCTTAGTTAGATATGGAATAATACAGCCAGTATCTGTTTTACAAGATCTTTTACTTTTTTAATTATAGATACGATCAGTTTGTAAACCAATATTAGATTATTTTAGAAGATACAGCTACAGACATTCTCAATGAGCAGGAAATTATCATGAATTTTATGGTTGTGTTACCGTCATTGTGAAGTAGGAAATTGATTCTGACGAGATCAATTTATTTAGTTATTAATATAGTAAATCTGAAACAGAAAAGACTTCAAACCATAAGGTTAAATTATGAATAATGTGATTGCCTCGTCGTCGCGCCACAGATGTTTTATTGTGTTCACCAAAACCATGACGTTGACAGGGCATTTGTAAATTTAACGTTATGACACCCTGTTGCACTGAAAAAGTAGGGACAAATATTATACGGCCACATTGGGCATGATATTCACGAAAAAGATGTTAGAATCGCGATTTTTAGGCAAAACAATCTTCACTAATCAAAGTCTAGAATAATAAATGAGAAGAAAATTCTTCGGAATTACTCACAAGACCGCAAAAAATG
>JARBAU010000143.1 GCA_029237525.1 Nitrososphaerales archaeon
GCCTTTAGATGAACAAGAGACGAAGGATTTTTTGGCAGCTGGAAAATTGAATGTACATATTGGAACAGTGGATGAGAAAGGCGACGCAAATATTCATCCTGCATGGTACTATTATGATCTTCCTACCAACAAGATATACGTTGAGACTTCAAAGAAGTCAAAGAAAACTTACAATCTTAGAGATAAAGAAAATGTTTACTTTTGTATTGATGAACCAAATCCTCCGTATAAGGGCGTACGAGGTAAGGGAACTGTAAAAATACATGAAGACGTGAGCTTTAATATTCCCATTGCAGAAAAGATCATGGTCAAGTACTTGGGAAATTTAGAACATCCTATGGCTAAGGCACTTTTAGATTTTCAGAAGAATGGCCAATCGGTCGTCATAGAAATCAGTCCGAAATACTACTCTACGTGGGATTATGGTAGACAGTGAGCGTCAAATACTTTGTGAATCTTGGCCGGACGTAACATATCATTCAAAAGCATATGTTCGCGGTTAGGAATTTTATCCACATCTAGTGAAATCAAGAAATTATTTCTTTTATTATACCTTTATTTCTGGAACTAATAAAAAAGGAAGATGGTATGCTCTACAACGAGCATAATCGACATGATCATCCAGTTGCTGATTTCTTTGACAAGAATTAAGAATCTTTTACTTTGTCATATTGCCACCGCCAGACATGGCTCCAGCAGTTGCATTACCACCGCTTGCAGTCTTATTACCAATGACTTCTATAAATCTGCTTTCTGGTCCAAAGAGTACAGTTAATACTCTATCTGTATTCGTATTGTGAGTTTCTTTAAAGCTGTTTGCGATGTTAGGACAAGTTCCAACACATATACCACTTGGTTCTCCGGTTACTCTACTGCCATCTATCTTGACAATGAATGGCGCATCCTGTCCTGCAGCATTTTTGGAATCTATGAGATGTCTGGGCACGTTAACTTCTAATGCTCCTCCATTTGCTTGGGGATTAACGGCAAGATCTAGACTCTTCCTAGAAGGATCTGACAATATTCCAACAAGTGAGCCGTCTAGTACACTATAATCGATAGGAACAGTCTTTCCATTCACTGTGAGGTTATACTTGTTACTAAATCCAGGTTTTAATAGAGTACCAATTATGCGACTACTTACCTGATCGGTATCAGGCCCTCCCAGTTTTACCACGAATTGTGCGTGTAGTGTTTGAGCGGTCAGAATTGCAGTCGTACTGACCACAGCCATGCCAAGGATCGAAGATAGAACCAAAAATGACATCATATTTTTTGTCTTGTTGTTCGAACGAAAATGAGTAGACATTTAAGCAATAACAAAGTTCCTAACTATATATGCATATCTATTATTACTCTTGAGAGTAAATGAAATTATATCATTATATCACTACATTATATACCAGTAGACCTTAATTGTTTCGTCAAATTCCATTATTAGTTGTTCAGCTTGTCTCACTCCCAATCTAGTTAAACAAATATAGCTTAAAATTAATACCACTAAATTTCTTATAAATATTCTCATACATATTCATATCACAATAACGAATTCCATACATGAACCGTCAGTTTTAATGGTTTTTTTCTACACAATGTGATATAATAGTTCATTTATTTTGGGTATTAAATTAGACTACTATTTTTGATAGATTTGATTAATATGAATATTAAATTTTAGAACTTCTGATAAAACATAAAATTTTTAAAATATATTGATCATAGTTGAAAGAATTGTATGTGACTTTGTATATCACCCATTAAAGGGTATTAAGAAAGTTTAAAATTCGAATTAATGCGGGAATAGAGCAGTTGGTCAACTGTGCAACTGTGCCTAAGTTCTAATATAACCAAATTAGAATATGTAGTAGGTTTCCTTCCATATGTCTATGTGTATAGCAGCATGTCGGCTGCTCGTTGACAGCAGCATCTTCTACCACTCATCCAAACAACTGTTTGAATTAAATGCTAGTCTGATGTTCATGAGATCAATTCGATTTTGTCTACAAAAGCTTTTGGAGAATCACAATTTCATACACGTGAGCTTGAAATTAGTAAGTATGATCCGTTAGTATTACGTTGTCGACTGGACTAAATTAGATCAATAGTAGTTTATTTTCCATCTTTCGGTATTGCTATTTGCATTTGCTTGTACCAATACTTTGTGATACTACTTATATTAAATCAGTGGGCTGGCTTTGATTCCAAATAATTTCAAATAAGGCATGATACGATGAGACAATCGTTTTACTGTTAGAGTATATGGATATTCCAGCTGCATCGTACATGTTGTCTTTTGTATCGTCCTTTGTCTCCACTATGATAGATTCTTTTCTGTCAGCTAGTACAATAACAACCATATTACTACTTTCTGTATTTTCCTTTAGACTTCTGATATCGAGTCCCGATAGTGCCTTCTTCAAATCCTCTACGATTTGCATAATTTGAATATCTACAGGCGTAAGTACTCTAATTCTAACATTATTTTGTGAATAAACATCTTTCAAAATATGTATAGATAAGCCTGTGCGCACGTTACGACGAAAAGATTTGATTGTAGGAAAAGCCACCAACAACTCTTCTTTTGCAGAAATTGATATATCATATGCACGATCTACTGATTCCTTTGAATTTTCTATAATTTCTACATTAGCTAACATATTAGTGCAATATGTTCGGTGCCAGCTGCTATAAGTATTGCTCCAGTTGCCAATATGAAAACTCACTCATCCCAAAAAATGCAATTGATTGTCACTACAGATGAAGAGCGTTACTTTCGGTTCAAACCATATTAATCTAAACCTTACAGGAATACATCTATATTGCTAAATACCTCCTAATCATAGAAGATAGTTTGCTTCGTAGCAGGCAACCCGAAACCTTGTATTCGGCTCTAAGCTGAATAACCCCTTTTCTAACATATCCAATGAGGAGTTTGTCCTAATACAGAACTGATACAATTTTATCTCACGGAGTTGTTCCACACTTCAATGGTAACGCGAAAACCAGTTTTGCTCCTGGACAAGTCTGAAGACTCGATAGAAGCTGTTAATCTTTTTAGAAATTCGGGCATAGACTATGTGGAATATGATATTAAGAAATTTGAAGAAAGTTGTTGCGGTGAACTACCTACAACAAAAGCTCCCTCTGTTTTTGCTGTTGAGGGAATCTTTAAAGGGTTAGA
>JARBAU010000144.1 GCA_029237525.1 Nitrososphaerales archaeon
ATACTAAAACCAACCAAAATTACAAGGTTGAAAGTCAGGGGCCAATTTCAGGAATTGCGGTCGAATCTACTAGCGGCATTAACGGAGGAGATAGTGCCAATAAAAGTAAAGTATGGATTACATTACCTTCCGATAATTCAGTACTCCGGTTTGATAGTCAGAACAAAAACTTTACCAAGTATTCTTTACCCACACCAAATGCTGGCCCTCTTGGTATAGCAATAGATAGTGATGATGGATTAGTGTGGATTGCGGAAGGTGGATCTGGCAAGATAGCTAGTATAGATCCTAACAAGAACTATAAAATTACTGAATATGAACCAAAGAATAATAGTTCAAGTAGCGATCTAGGGAGTTATAAAAATGGATCTTCATTAAAGAGTCCTACTGCATTATTAATTGATCCTGATACTGATAATATTTACATAACGGAACATGATGGTCATGCAATAACTATGTTTGACCCCATACTGAAAACATTCAAAAGATATTCTGGTCTTGATCCCAAAGGTCTGCCATTTGGCATGGCTTTCGATAGTTATCATAACATATGGGTTGCAGAACATGTAATAAATAAAATATCAGTCATTGATCCGAGAACAGGGGTACACAAGGAAGTAAATATTCCTGCAAGGAATCCCTTTGCTCAGTGGTTGACTAGTGATTCAAGCGGTAACATATGGTTTGCAGAACAACGAGGTGGCTCTCTTGGCGTAATCAAACAAAGTCTAAATCCATTGCAATCGAGTCTAAGTTCAGCTGATTCCCCTTCTCCCTCTTCATCTCAGAATAATACTAAAAATAATAATAACAATGCTATTCCACAACTAGGTTTCAGCTATGCTGACGTTGTTGGTCCTACTGTTGCACTAGGAATAATATTTAGTGCTATAATATATACAAGGAGCATCATCAGTTTAAAGCAAAGCCAACATGTCGTATCAACTATAAAGAATAAACACGATAATAATAACAGTCATAACAATAATACGACGATCTAATTAGATCTACAAGTCTAGGTATCCCCATCACATCAATGTACTAAAAAATCCTCTTGTAATTTATTGACTTCAACCGTTATAATACCTGTAAACACATCTATATTAGCATAATCTCATCAAAGATATAGAGACTACATTTGCTTCATTTAAGATGTACCAGTGAATGCATATGAGGGAAACATAGGCCTAATTTGCCTACTCTCAACAATGGAATAATGGATACAGAATCTGATCATATGTGCGTTTAGGTTAAGCCATATCAATCGTATAGATAATCCTTATATCCTATTTGGATTACATAAAACTAATGGTTATATCTATCTATGCATTAATATCAAATAGGCTGCTCTGATATGAATTTAATTAATTTACGTTTCTTCATTACTATGGTTGTTTTGTTCAACCTAATATTTTCACTCTCCATAATCTACATATTTTTGCTTAACCAAAAGGCATATGCTGATGGTTTGACTCAAGAAAATCTTCCACCTGCTACAATTGGCAATAGAAAAGCGAGTCTCTTCGTAAAGATTAGTCCTCCCATTCTAACTACTGACACAAAGGGTAATACCTATATCCAACTTCGTTTATTTGATGCGAATAATAACCAAACTATCCAACACGTTACTTACGATATTACCGTTACTAAGGGCACCTCTCAAGCAGGACCTAGTACAAAACCGATCCTGAGAGACTTTTTCCATGCTCACAATGGTTTGTTGACTCTTAAAGTAGAACCAATCAATACTCCAGGTGGGCATGTTACAATTAATGGCGAACAAGATCCGTTTCAAAATGCATGGATTGCCGATCCTGGTGGTACAATAAACTTAAGAGGGCCAGTACTTAATCAAGGGGGACTTTACCATATCCACATAGAAATCTTTGCAATTGATAATGATAGAAATATTTTTGTTCCTGATCAAGCACCAAAATTTGATTCCTATCTTAGCGTAGGAGATGTTTATCGTAACAACATTGCTGATCCTACTAATGGTCAAAAATATAACACTACGCTCATATCTTATTACGATAAAATTAACGATTTCAAGTTTAATCCAAATACAAAGAATATAACATGGCAGATGCCATTTGACTGGAATTTATCAAGAATAAAGAAACAAAACATCTTTGTCCATGAAGAACTCAGGCTTCCAAAATCCTGGAAGAGTTTTGTTGGTAGTGGTTTTGCAGGCTCATTCAATGCTACAGTTAATGGCGTCCCTGTTACTGGAAGATCGTTGGCTATCGATCCTTTCTC
>JARBAU010000145.1 GCA_029237525.1 Nitrososphaerales archaeon
CATTTCAAATACCTTCTTTGATGTACCTTTTGGAATAGTACTTTCTATTGAAACTAGTGCTCCATTCTTTGCTTCTTTTGATATCTTTTCAACTATGGATAGTAGACCATATATTTGTGGAGAAAACATGTCATCTGGTTTGTGTGTAGAAACACAGATGATAAAGACATCAAATTTACTAAAATCAACAGATTTTTCAATCGCTTCTTCCCTTGCCTTCTCAATTGCTCTTGGACTTGAATCATATCCATAGGTGTCAAATCCTTTGTCTTTTACATATTTTGCCACAGGTAGTCCTAATCTACCAAGCCCAATGACTAGGACCTTATCAAACTTTACACGATTGATATGCTTACAGTCCAGCTTATAGTTAGGAATCAAGATTTAGGTCCAACCAGACTTGGTACGTGATTTGTCACTGATTTATGTAAGGATGCTATCCAATCCTCAACAAATACTAGGCCACATCTACGACACTTCCACATGCTAAAAGTCGAAAGATCAAATCCTTTATACATTTGAATTCCTCCAATATTCATTACTCAGTTTACTCATTTTCTTGTAGCTCTCCTGCAGATTCTCGTAGCTATATTTGTCCCTGAAAAAACCTGTTCTACTTTGTTTGTCGTGTTCTAGACAGTAATCAGGGTCTAACGTGAGAATTTCGTAATGATTGATATTCATTATATCTACTGTGTATCGACATTATTTATCGTTGATGGTAGCAATACTCCAAATAATGGACAATAGGTTTAAATAAATGACTTATCTCAATGGAAATATGCAGAAGGAACGGCATTTCCTCGACGAAACAGATCTAAAGATTATTAGCATATTATCAAAAGACTGTAGAGCATCATTTATGAGCATAGGGAATGCAGTTGGCATGACTTCGAAGAGTGTAAAAGCCAGGGTAGATGCAATGATTTCAACTGGAGTGATTGAAAAGTTCGTTGTAAAAGTTGACCCTGCTTCACTTGGATATGGAATGTCGTGTATGTTGATAGTAAGGGAGCACACTTCACATACCGATGAAATAGTAAGTCGGCTCAATTTGCTGGGGGATGTATCTATCCATTCTAAATGTATGGGAGGGATCTCCACATTCTGTTTGGCAGTTAAAGAAGGACATGAAGATAAACTAGAACTTTTGCGGGATTCGCTTAAGCCTGCCAGTATACGTTTCATGTTCACATCACCATCATCACATCAAAGTGATACAAGTGAGCTTTCAGAGATAGATTTGCAAATAATAAACTGCCTATTAGCAAATCCCAGGATGGATATGAATGAAATCGCTAAAAAAATATCAATATCACCAAGGACAGTTAATAGAAGACTTGCAAAGTTAAAGGATAGCAATGTGTTAAAATTTTTTATTTTATGTAATCCTGTCTCTACTTTAGGTTATTTTCAATTTGCACTCGTAATAAATACAATTGACAAATCATTCAACAGCCAAATAATTGAGCGTATATATGGAAGTCTAAAGGAAAACATTCTCTGCCAGCCGCCTATCATAGATCCCGACAACATAATCACCCTTCTTTTATTCAGTAGGGACTTTTTTACAGCAGATGGAATTCTCAAAGAGGTAGAGTCTATTACGGGTGTGAATAGAGTTGAATTGTTTGTGCTAACAGATACTACTTCCTACGACGGATGGATGGCAAAAGAAGTTAGGAAAAGACTGGATCAAAAAAAGTTAGCGAGACAGAAACTACAACCAGAACAGGTCCTAGAACTAGTGAGCTAGCATACACATCATAATGGTTACTGCAAGTCAGGATCAAATGAGATAAGTGTTGAATTATTCTTTTTTTGGAGCTGCAGATTGTTGAATATGACTTATCTATTCTGTATGGCCGCCTCTAATCTGTAATTACGACTTAAGGATTTACCGTAGAGATTTATTACCGCTATACTTGTCTGGCTTTTTGGATTCTAATATAAGTGGTCCTCGATAGACATATGAACAATTATCATTGTCTAAATCACCCTCGACTAAAGCTGTTCTGATGTATACTCATAACAGATGTGGCAAGAGAATATCTGAAGGGAACTCACGGATATGAACTCAAGCCCGTCAAATATAGACTCGGATTCAAACTAGGAGAGTGTCAAGAGCTATTGTATTTTACAGAAGTTTTCACCAAGAGGCATATAAGTATTGATAAAAATAGTATAAAGCCAATGAGTAAGCATAACCGTGTCAAGCAACTTTCTCATCTTGAATATCAGGACCGCGATTTTCGTGATTATCTTAGTTTAGTTCACGGAAAAGTGGATCACATATTGGATGATGAGTAGTTTAACGTATAAGTACAATTTCTGACAACTGACATGTCGCTGGTTCCAGAAACCGCTTTAGAATAACAGGTGAATCGTCGAGTAATACGTAGTGAGGCTGGAAGGCAGTCAATATTATTGATTCAAAGCATTATTCAAGTCATAATTGATAAAAATCCTAGCATACATGCAATCGAAACCTGTGGAAATGGTAGAGTTAAGAACTAAGAGGTCCACCATTATGATAGTGCAGATTTGAGACCTAAATTAACTGATAATCCAAATGAACCAGACTTCTTCGCACCAATTGAAGAATGGGAGGTATTTTTTAAAACTTTGAACATCAATGAGCGCAGAGAATTCTATAGCACTTTAGAAATGATGATAGAAACTATTCGAAGTATTAGGCTAGAAAAAAACCTGGTATCGAGAAACAGAAAGAACTCGTTGTCGAGATTTTGTCTAGGGAACGTTTGTGATTGGAATTAGACGGTGAAAATTTCGTTCCCGGTTATCTACATCAGCAAGGTCTTAGTAGGAATTATATAAGAAAGGATCCTAGGTCCACTCGTTCAAGATATATAGAGCATGTCTCTTACTCTCATCTACTCTCATATTTGTACCTGGACACAAGAATATGATGATAGTGAACTAACTTGTCAAATGATCTTATTACCGCATCTCTAGGTATCACAATCTCTCTCATATTTGCATCATCAGTGACCATGACAATGAGATTTGCGCTGGTGAGTTTCTCTGTATACCCCCTGTATACATCTATGAATGTCGCCAAGGCAAAGAAGGACTTAAGAAATCCTGATGATTGCAATAGTGGCAATAATCTAAATAATTCCGACGATGTAGGCAGGAGTTCGGTATGAAGATCATTTCCTATTCACAGCATCATAATATATGAGTCTAGTAAGTGATAGCAGGCTTAGAGCCCGAAAGAGACCACTCACGCTATCATATTGCTAACAATAGTGGTCATGCCCTAGGTATCTTAGAAAACAGATCTGGCGAATTAAGTGAGCAAAAGAAGTTAATTGACAAAGAATTAAAATGAATCAGAACGTGAAACAATGACGATATGCGTTCTCATCAATTTGACTAATAATGCTAGCAGATTGTCCTAAGTAAGTACATATGTTACTCATAGAAGCGAATATGAGGACAATAGTAGCATGTTCACTCTAGAATATAATAACATACCATGAAAACTTCCACTTTTGGCGCTCAGAAACTTTTGAATCACGTATACAATAAATCTATGGATACATAATCAACCAAGCAAGTAGCCCCCACCAACAATCAGATAATATAAAGAAATATGTAGAAACATCTTTTTTGGATCAAGTCAAATTTATTTCTAATCCAGATCCAGATCTAACTGGTAACTAATGTGATTAATATCTAATAGCGTACGTTGCGTGGAATTAATCAAATACTTTCCTTTACCCAACGCATGTACAGGTAAACCAGATGACAATAATAGATAAAACCCATCTTCTGCATCCTGTCTATTGGTAAAATAGATTATAGCCATATATAGATCCTGTATGCTGATGTTATGAGACAATTTCTTTAATAAGCCTTTCATAATTATCATGTGTAGTCGTTATTCCTTCATTTGTTAGTTAGAGTCCCTCCCTAACATGTGCCTTAGCCTATAATAGATGTAGTAACATTCTAGTTACGATCTTACATGGGTCGTACAATTCCATCATTTAGAATGGCTACCGTAGAGGAATTAAAAGATTGGAAAGAATTTAGAAATGAACTAGATAAGTACAATAAGAGATTATTCGATAGAATGTATGCAACTTGTCATCTTTATAACTCGGCTTGTATGTGCGCTGCAAATCCAATAAGGATAAATCCAATTTTTATGTCGATTATTTTTCATCATTATGTAACTATTAGAGAGTTAAGACGGAAAATAAGAGAGAATCACATATGAATTTGAGGTGAATTAAATGGTTACAGGCCGAGCCACCGGGATCGATGTACCAATAAAGATGATAAATCCAGGATTATGGGATCGGTTAGCGCAAAATGCACACAGATATGATATGACAGTAGACGAGTACTGCGATTTTCTGTTAAAAAAGGAATATGCCTTGAATTATTACAGCGGTCAAAACCAAGCCAAAATGCTAAGGCAAGATGAGACGAGTCAGTCTATCATGATATAGAGCAATGGTTCTAGTATTAATATTTTTAATACTGTAACTGATATACTATTTATTTATTAGGAATTGTAAAGTCTAAAACAATCAGTCAATCAACCTGCTTTCACGATATCCGAATGACTGGGATGAATCCAGTTGATGTGCGACTTCTTAGTAGTTGGGTCTGGTATGAATATCCTCCATAGAGACCAAACCTGTGTTACAG
>JARBAU010000146.1 GCA_029237525.1 Nitrososphaerales archaeon
GTTAATTAGACTAGCTACTCCAGCACTCATTCCATTGAGTGCAACCATCAATCCACCACCAACAACAACCATCAGTATTGTTAGTATGGACCTAGCTTTTCGTTCTCTTAATGCGTCAAAAGCCAGTACAAAGATTTGTTTGATGTTACTGTGACTATTTTCCTGTTTCAGTCCCTCTTTACGATTTACAGATGCGTAATGAAGTGAAGGTACTATTCTATCTAGACTGGTTTTCGATAACCTTTCCTTATTCCCTATCACTGGTTCATCAATATTCTCTTCTTCAATGCCCAATTCTATTACAAATACCACCTAAATTTACTGATGCCTGTCGTGTAATCGTATATATGCTAAAGCAATCCTTGTAAGGTGTACTTTCGCAAGTATCACAGTCCATGTTCATGAAATACCATTTAGAAGGGCAAAGAATCCCATAATGTGAATACACGGTTTATTTTGAAGTCCTATAGGCATGTCATGTCAATATATACACGGAATCAATGAATTTATGTATAGTGTAAGTGTAACTTAATTTTTCTGACAAATTTCTAAGAAACTGTCGGAATTTGGATGAGATGATATTACAGAACAGCATCAGTTTTTTGATTGTTCATCAACGCTCCATCTATTTTACTGCTTACATGCAGAGTAATAATTGCCATGGAGCTTAAAGTGTGCTGGAAAAGCATATTGGATCTATAGCTGATTCAAGCTATTATAGATGATACTGAAAAACAACCATCTGGCATAAAGAGATTAAAGAGTAATGACAGATTTACCACTTTTATCAGATTATGAACAGATCCCAATTGTTTGTATACCATTATTGCTAGATAGCACTTGCTATTGGTAGTCTTTTACCATATCTTCTGACAAAAGACTAGATCAGTATCTATATAGTGTCCACAGTAAGTATAGGTTAGAGCATAAGAAAAAAACAAAAATGCGTCTACAGTAAGTTATGAATTAGTTACGACACAACGGTAAATAATCCACTATCCTGGCGCGATTGTAAATAATCCACTATCCTTGAATTTTTTGAATGCCTCAAATTCGTAATTGGATGAGTCAGACAACAATTTAGTAGACAACTTATTCTCAGTAGCATTATTGGTAGCTAAATAACTTCGGTAATGATTATTGCTTTGAAGCTGTGATTCAAGACTCTTGATATATAGATCCGTTGCATTTTGGAGTTGTTTTGGAGGCTGCAGCGCTTTTGCTTCGTTTATTAAACTTTGAAATTTCGGTTTAAAGCTATCGGTTATTGCTATTTTCGTCTTATTATCTACTTGTCCTTTTCCTGATTTACCAGTCTCATTGGTGTAACTCAGACTCACGTCATGGGCCTTCTTTACCAAACTTGCGATTGAGTTAGCAAAAGATGTATTATCTTGAGCATATGTTGTTAGGGTAGGATTTGAAAATGGAGTGGCAAAAGCCAGAGTGACAAGCAATAAAGACAATCCTATTCCTAACAAGCGTACATTATCTTTAATCATTGTGTTCATTCTATCCTATTAAGAAATTGTTATACGGATTTCTGACATTATAGCAGACAACTAAGGTTAATGTAGGCTATTTAGTGTGTCACTACTACTGGTTCGGACATTGTTGCTTTAGCGCTTCCGATTTCTGATAATGTACTTTTTATAAAATCCCAGAATTTTTTCTCGAATGAATGGGCTCTATAAGTTGATACTGCGGCAGCAGGAATTGCAGCGACTCCAGCAGTCAAAACGCCTGCAATTGCTGTTGGAACCACGATATCCTTGCCCCAAGCACCAGTTCGTAGGACCAAGTCATAGTTACCTTGAGTACCACTTATCATTACCTCAACATCGCGCACATTTCCAATGACAACGCTGCCAAGAGTACCTTTATGTGCCTTTATATCCCAATAGTTGTCTTCTTTTCCTTCATGAATAATGTCCAATTTTAAATCTTTGAGATATTTCTTAATTTGATCATATAGTTGAGAAACGTCGACTTCTTGTAGAGTTACATGTTCTTGTCTCATTAATTGATGAAAACAAAAGGAAATATATAAAGAATTAGTTTTCCGAGGCTTTGCAGAAAACTTCATCAATATTACGAGAAAGTTAGTCTATGCATGTTATAGGTTCTGCATTTGAATGATAATTCCATGTTCCGTGTTATAACTAATCTAGCATTAGATGCTTTCCGAAAATCTCTTTATGGCTGAGACTATAGTTTCACCTTTGTTTCATTGGTTGTACAGTAATATGGAGTAGCCAGATACTGTTGCTGATATAGTAATGTGACCAGCACAGGTGGTAGCTGAGGCGCCTTGGCTAGATGCTGGCAGCACTACTAGCACCATAATTTCTATATATAGTAAAACAATAGTCCGATCTCAATTGATCATGCTAGGCAAAAAGATCTCGGTGGGCCCTATCAATATATGAATACGGCTGTTTTGAGCGAATGAATGATATACTTCCCTATGTATTAATATTATAAATTTGTGTTACTTACCCACTGTACCATAAAGTGTTAATATCCACAATCTGTCATATCAAATAGTATCAAAATAGAGGATAAATATTAAGACGAATAAGATACAATAGACTACAATACAAGACACCAATGCCATAACCAAAAATCAGCACATGTCGGGTTGCTTTGCTAGACTGGTTGATTCAACCACAAAAAGCCTGGCAAACAGCCTTATTTAATATTATATTTGGCGGTCTGCTAATGTGAAGAATCTCACATTATAAATATTATCTTAAAACTAGACATCGAAGTATAGAGTCATGTAGTTCTGTGTTTCATACTTGTTATTCTTTTTATAGTTTCTTGTAAAAAAAGTCCTTCAACGCTTTTCATTTTGCTGTTGCTCCCAAGATTTTGTAAAGACATCAAGCCACTTCTGATTCATTCTCTGAATATTCTCAAATTGCTGTTCATATGATCTGTTCATTTTTTCGTAATTTATAATGGACTGATTATAAAGATCATTTACCCTCTCAATGCCCCTAATAGATTCATTATACAAGTAGTTTATCCGTTCTAGGTTTGTAATATAGTCCCTCTGTAGTTGGTTTACCTTCTCAAGGTTTTTGATAAATTCATTATACATTTCAAACCATGTCATCATTTGAGAATAATGTCGATGGTTATACTTATCAATTAGGCTACTTTAACCCGATGTCCCGGTTATATCAAGAATGAAATGCAACATTTTCGGATCCAGGCCAACCAACCTATTATATGTCATCTCATGCCTTTATGCAACGATTTTTTGAGCAGTGAATTGCTCAATATACGTCATTATGCAAAATGCTTTCGGAGTAACATTTGTCATGAAAGAGATGAAAAGCACCTTAATGGCTGACTTGCTATTTGTCAATGGTCTATTCATATTCCTTGTTCGTAAAAGAACAAAATCAGGAACAGGGTACAATATCAAGTTAATTGGACAGCCGACCAACTACTCTAAAAATTGGTGCCGCCACAATCGGATTATCGTTTGCAGTATTTCAATTCTGATTGTAATGGTATTCATTTATGACAAGATATGATTCACCAACTTCTCTGGTAATAAGTACTAGTACAAGTAATGGTGCTCATTGTCTTGATCCTCACGCGATTAAGGATATCAACTTTGTCAAAGTCTCCAGTTATAAGATCGTTCAAGAATTGAGACCCACTGGAGCGATTGAATTCATTCATGCTTATTGTCTCGGTACGAGTCTAGAATTTAAAAAGATAGATATGTGACCGTTTTAAATCAAGCCAGCTTTTAATTAGTGTTCACATTTTACCCTTGTCAAGGAAACAATAGCAGCATGTTTATCAATACGGACTAGCTAGGAGTAACTCATATTATGCAGTCACAGGCCCCAGACTCAAACGAAACTCCAAAGGCCGAATCTGTCCTGAGAATTATAGAAGTCAACAATAGAAAACATAGCAGGAGATCTCGATATGAGTAGTGGCGCAGAAGAATCGACATCGAAAGGCGGCTATTATCGACTAATGCTCTATGCGGGGTTATTCGGTGGTCTTTTCTCTCTTATAACTACTGGATACATCACACTCGTTAATCAGGGTATCAAGTTCTTTGGGCAGCATAGCGTATACCTATTTAACATTAACTTTTGGCCGCTAATCCTGTTGGGTGTATCAGGTGTATTCATTGGTCTTGTAATCAAATTCTTAGGGGAGCATGGAGGACCAGGAATTGCTCAAATCCAATACGCGCAGACCGGTGGCATCAACTACCGTAACCTCCCAAGTATACTTTTTCAAGGATTTATAGCATTATGGAGTGGTGCAGCAGTGGGTCCGGAGGGAACGCTTGTTTTTCTTACTGGTGGATTAGGTACCTTTATTTCTGAACGGCTGAAGCTCCAGAAAGACGATATCCAGGTACTAGTGTACAGTGCCATAGCAGGTGCATTTGGTGGTTTCTTTGGATCTCCGATAGTTGGAGCAGTTGGTGCAGTCGAGTACATGTTGATCAAGGAGCTCAATTGGTATCGTCACTTGATCCCAGGACTCATTGCAGGAGCAGTGGGTTATGGTGTCTACTTTGCGATTTTGCATACGTCATATTTAGGTGTATACGACTTCCCTAACTTCGCAACTTTTCGTGTAGTTGATCTGGTCTGGGCATTGCTGGTGGGAGTTATTGCAGGGGCTATTGGGATTTTGCATAAGCTGATATTTGGTATTATGCATCGGGTCTTTGGCCGATTTAATAAGAGACCTGTCATCCGTCCTATCATAGGTGGCTTAATTATCGGCTTGATTGGTTCATTTCTTCCACTGACACTTTACTCTGGCCAGAGCCAGTTACTACAAATTGTTCATAATCCGGCTTCATTTGGTATAGGGATACTATTGCTGATGATGTTGGTCAAGATGTTACTCACAGGTACATCGTTTGGTACAGGCTTTGTAGGTGGTCCTATCTTTCCGATACTATTTATAGGTGGTACGCTAGGACAGGTTCTATCAGAAGTTCTAACATTCATTCCGCAAGGCGTGGGTGTACTCGCAGGTATGGCAGCTGCTACGTGTGCTTTCCTCCCAATTCCTCTAACAATAGCCCTCTTACTGGGGATCTTTGGAGGACAAATTGACCTTATCCCAGTCATTGTCATAGGAGCAGTGACTGGTTTCATGGTGTCCAAGGCACTCACTCCACTGCTTCCCAAACCTCGCCCACAGCCGATAGATAAGCCTTCTCGATAGGTGACATCTAATCATTATTGTTATTGCTGCTGATCAAATCTTTGTTGCTGCTTTCGTCCTCCTGATTGCCTTTCTTAATTTGTTTATTTGTATATAGTATTGCGGCAATTGTCGCAGCAAAGTAGGGCACGAATATCAATAATGCTGCTTCAGGTGGGGCCTCGGGCGGTAGTGATATATCTATGACTTGGTCACCAAATATAGTATATTATAACTTGCATTTTTCCTTTTTGGTCTTGCTTGCGGATACAATACATAATTATTACAGCGATTAATAATCGAAAATCTACTTAGTTGCAAGCAAAAACGTAGAAGTTATGACAACTTTGACCATGTATAATTGTAGATGTGTATAAATATTCCAATTTAATGTGCTTCAATATCTAAAACGAGTAAAGTTTTAGCTCCTACTTTTCCAAGATGTTCTCTTTTCCTTCTATAATCAGATTGTATCGAATATATATTCTTCTATTAATACCTGTTAACAAGCTGAGAGAGATTACTAACAAGAAATCAAATGCTATGGTCGCAAGCATTACTGTTGACTCATCAGCTGGGATCAATCCTCTTGGATTTGATGAGAACAAGCTGCCAATAAACAAAAGAGATATTATTATGCGTGATGCTGTTCCTACCACATATGTAAAATGAATGTGAGTTCCACCCTTTACATAAATGGAACCAGACTTGGATTCCTTCCAGAACGATATGAGCCGATTTGAATGTAGATATGAATACTGCTGTAGTCCTAAAAACAAAACTAGATAGGGAATAAGATATAATATTGGAACTCCAACATCATAAAATGAATCAAAGATAACAATAGAACCTAATATTGAAAAGAAAATAGTTTCGACTTTAAGCTTTCGCTTTGTTATTTTCCTCCCATATTTAGCCCACTTGAGTCTGGTAAGAATTAGAATAGCGATAACGATACTATAAAGTATAATTTTACCTATGTTGAGCCCATATGGGGTTGTCGATTCTTGTACGTCTGACAGATGAAGCTTTGGATAAAGACTATTAACGGTATATGCGTGTGTAATTTGTGTTGTCGAGAGTCCAGCAAAAATAGCAACTATAGTAAATAAGAGCATCGACACACAATCTTTGCCATAGTCGCCATATCGCTTTGTTATTGTTTTATTGCACCATAGATAGACCAATATCATCCAATTTTAGATTTTCTGCTACTTTATATTATACTGCGGACACAAGGATTGACAACATTAACCCATCTTTTCCTCCACATTGCCTAGTCTATTACATTATATTATGATAAAAATGGCTGCAGACAGATTCACCTACTAACACTACTAATATTCACGAGAGAATGTATGCCTCAAATCTGTCATTCTTACGGCGTATGTTCGCTTGGCCTCACGATTTTACAAACTTCTCTAGATATTCATGGTAACCTGTTTGAACGATTTAGATTAAATCTGACAACTTTAGAATTAAACATTACGTTCGACTTCTAAGAGAATGATGCTTCACCTGAATATGCCTATCCTTATTCATGTCGTGTTACTAGTTTTCAATTTCGGAATTAGTATGAATAAACAACTATTGACTACATCTATAGGAATACGTTTCTAGCTTAGAGGCATTACCCTCTAGAGTATTCTCCATATGACAATTACAATTAGAACAAGACTTATTACCGTCAATACACTTAGGCGACCATGAAAAGGAAAAGAGGAGATATTTTAATTGGCATACTTAGTTTGGTGGATATAGTTCTGCTAATAAATATGGTTCAGTTTTCACCAAAAGGTGCGGCAAGCATTGCCATTTATTCTTTTGACTTGTTGGTCGTCGCTCTTATCATATTCAGCTTCTGTCGAAGGATGAAAGAATCCAATCAGCGGAAGATATTCTTGTTACGGAATTGGTATGAGGTACCTGGAATGATACCAATTATCTTTTTTGTCTTAGCTGGTCAAGGCTCTACAATACCTGATGGATTCATAACAATGGGTGTAATGCTACGAGTCTTAGCGATAATTTATCTTGTAAAGCTATCACGTTCTTTGGAAGAAAAATCAAGAGTTCTAGGAGGACATACCTTACTGCAAATATTTATAGGCTTTTTCTTGGTTCTAACCATATCAGCTTTTCTATTTTATTCTGCAGAACATACCCTACCCAATTCTGAAATAACGAGCATGGGTGATGCCCTCTGGTGGACGATCCAAACTGCGTCAACCTCCACATTTGGACCTAATCCAACCACATTTGCAGCAAGAGTAGTAGGAAGCATTATCATGCTTGTTGGTATTGGAATTACTAGCTCATTTATCTCCACACTTGCTGCTGGATTGACGAGATCAAGGATGAAGGGCAATACTTCAAACGAAAACGACCCAAAACAAATACTAAGGATTCGACTGGCAAAGGGAGAGATCACTAAAGAAGTTTTTCTTGACCTACAAAAATTGCTATCACAGTAACAGTAGTTTATATGGTATCAAAACGAATGGATATTCCATTTATGCTATTCTTCAAGGATACTAGATTTGGGTAAAACAAGATATAACCTGAATAAAAGTACATATTTCAAAGTAATGTCTATCAATATTATAAAATTGAACTATGATTCCATTTTAGAGCAGCTTCCACTTTGAACATATTTTGTCGGGTTCAAAGCAACACACCATCATAGATAATCTTCCAAAACAATCATTGTCATTATTCTTATCGCTTACTTTGCTTCCTCGATATAATCGAGACTGATATAAAATGTATGCAAACTATGCAAAAGATGATACATAAAAAAACGTTTGTATTATAAAGCAGGGTTTGACATTGGTGATCTTCACTATTCCTCTAGGCGTAACCGGAAACATATATCTGTCATATATAGCATAGAATGTCATGTCCAAAGCTAATCTTCGCCACAGACTTGCTAGTGCTTATGAGATCACACTCAGCGTTAAAGGCAGAAAGTCAGGCAAGGATATTGCTAGACCGGTATGGTTTTCGTACGAAGGTAACACTCTATATTTGCTACCTGTACAGGGTTCTGACACTAATTGGTACAAGAACCTGCTAGCCAATCCATCACTAAAGATTTCTATTGATGACGTTGAAACACTCACAAGAGGCAGAATACTAAAAGAGATTCACATGGTCGATGAAATAGTCAGAAAATTCAGATCTAAGTATGGTGAAGGAGATATGAAGAAGTATTATACAAAATTTGATGTAGCCGTTGAAGTAGTACTCTGAAATGTTAGGTTCTATTCCATAAATGATTAGGTTTTATTGATCGATAGGTGCTATTCTATAGATTGTCCCTTGGTCAAATGTTAGAACGTATAGATAGCCATCATAAGGATTTACTTTAAGATCAGTAATTCCGCCAAAGCCTTTTGCAAATTTTATTTGATCTAGATGATCGGTTCTATTTGCTACTAAATCTCTTAACGGACCAGATGGTAGCATTAGTCCTGTTCTTTGTGAATTTAGCTTAAAGTGATAAATATTTCCATTCAGATCATCTGCAACAAACATATCATTTTCATACTGACTTCCCAACTTCTTAGAATTCATGAATGTAATCCCAGTCGGAACTACTTTGTTAAACCATGTAAATTGTGGTGGATGATATTTGCCTCTTCCATTAAAATCTGCCAAGTTGTTCGGATGAAGAGGAGCAATATCATATTTCTCAGTCTGATCGTTACCATAGCCATGCAGCCAAATGCCATCGATCTTATTATATCCACTGTTAAAGCCTGGATTGACAAGGTTAATTTCATCGCCAAATGGTAGACCAATTTGTGTATCCCATAGAATTTTTGTTATTGGATCAAAAGCAATTCCAAAGCTATTCCAAATTCCATATGAGTAGTAGAGGTCTGATGGATAGGTATTTCCCAATATGCCAGGTGTTACTGGCTTACCATCCTGGTGAACTCGAAGAATTCCACTAGTTCCGTCAGGTTCACTCCCATTCTGAATATTTTGTGCCTTAGTATTATGGCCATTAATGCCAACATCACCTATTGTAAGATACACATTGTCGTCAGGTCCAACAATCACCTTGCCACCATTTCCAATTGCACCGGGAATTGCTGGAAGGTCTAACAACAGTTGTGGGTTCACTAACCTGTTGTCCACCAGTTTATACTTGTATAGTCGGTTACCTGCTGGTATTTTTCCCTCAGTAATATCATCACTAGTATGTGTCTTAGCTTGGGTATAATATAGAAAAATGGATGTAGTAGTGTTCCGACTCCCATAGCTACTAGAGGAGGTTGTGGTAGGTTGAAAAGTGGGAGAGACGGCTATGCCTAATAATCCCCTATGACCATAGGTTGCAACACTTACATCGAGCAAGGGTTGCTTTAGCACTGTACCATTCATTACTCTTCTTACCGTGCCAGCATCTTTTTCCGTGACCAGGAAATCGTTAGGGCCCAAAAAAGTCATACTGGTTGGATATCTTAATCCTCCGGATACTACTTTTGCCTTAAGATGTGAATCAATAATAATTGGGCCTCCTGGAGATGGTACCCCAACATCATGATATTTTGTGGCCAGGGCTTTTACGAGATGATAGTCGTTATTTTGACTAGGATATAGAATTTTGTTGGTTACAGAAATAGCACCAGTGCTCAATACTGTGAATATCACAACTAAACTGACCAATAGTAATAACGAGAGTGATAATAAAGATCCAAAGAAACGTATCAAAAGAATCATCCAAGGAATCGTTGAAGATAATATATAATAAGTAGTATACGCTTGAAATAGCTAAAAGTACATATTTGTTGACTACGTATCATCATTGCAAAGGTACTTCATAATGATATAAAGTCAATTCATGTCAAACAAGCAATTCATATTTTAGGTATGAATGATTCGGATGTCAGCTGGTACGAATTTACTCTGCACTGATTCTAAGAAAGTATACAAGTGAAATATCTAATCCCAATTAAATAACTTCTTTTGACAGGACCGCTTTGGAATCCAGCGGTCATAGGGGATTATGCCTACCAACCTACGATTGCCGGCTGGATTCCTTAGCAGATATGAATCGAACAGTCATTACTTTATATACGTAAAACCTATTAAAGATTGATTAACAAAATTATTCCATTTACTTGTGTAACTGTTCTGCACTATTTCACTAAACTAGATAGCGGTAATGAAAATGACCAGATTATACAACTCCTTCTATTATTAGACATCATGAGTGTTACACTAAATAGATTTGCAGATGTTGCGACCTGTATGCATATTGCGAGATAGTCGTCTTCAGGTGCCAATCGAGTTTGGTTATTCCTCAGAATCAGTTCTAATTCACTTGTAGTGTACTCCGTCTCACGACCGGCAATAATCAAAAAGAAGTTTGAAA
>JARBAU010000147.1 GCA_029237525.1 Nitrososphaerales archaeon
AGACAGGCAAAAGAAATTTGAGCAATTTACGGAATACTGTAAAGCAGATCTCTCAAACTCTAGGAACAATTTATTTCTCAATATTATGAACATTACTTAACACGTGCATCACTAATTATCGAGTTTGTGTCTAAATGAAGACGGATAGTGTCCAGTAACTATCGCTATAAACTTTTACATTTAAATCTAACTATTAATCCGTACAACTTACAATAGTAATCCACACGTCAATTTTATTTGATGCACAATATGGTAGATTGCAAATCAGACAGTTGTTGTGCCATATACACCATATTTTATATTTTAAATAGCGTTAATGATCTGGCACTCCCCATGACTGACATTGTCTTCATCATACCTATGCCTTAGCCTATAAATCAAATACGTCATTTTTGATAATGTTATGATGCGGCTAGCCTCACATCTGTGTTGTAAGTCACTTTTTACGAAATCATTAACTGGATGGATGATGCCAGAACATCCAAAACACACTGATTTGGGTTACAAATAGATCTGTTATTTACTCATGGTTTAGCAATACATCCTTAATAGTAGATATTCATTGCTGTTTGCAGAACTAATAATTTGTTTGATAGTGTTGACACGAATAATCCTACTGCTAAAGTGACATGTTTCTCGTTGCGCTGCATTACTTGCTTCTTTCTTAGTTATTGATTTTTTATCTTTGCTTTGAATTTTTTCTTGGCTTGCTGTGACTTTGCTAATCCGATTCTTTTGAGATTTTTTAACTGAGTATCTGTCTTTGCAGTAACCTTTCTTTTTGCAATATTTTTCATTTCATCGGCTGCAGCTTCAGTTTTTTTCTTCACAGTCTTGGCTCCTTTCTTTATGGCTTTGGTAGTGTTTGGAGCAGCTCTGGGAATTTGTTCTGCGGTATTCTTGGTTATTTGTACTGTTTCGCCAGCTGTAACTATAGTTTGCTCCAATGTCGCAGCGGTATCTTCTACCATTCGACTTTTTTCTATTTGCTTGACAGTATCTCTAACATCTATCGTAGTATCTCTAGCCGCTGTTGCAGCATCATGTACGGCCCCTACTAAATCTGCTATAGCACCGCTTTCACGGAAGGTTTTTACAGCTTCTCTTGTCGAAGTAGAAACCTCACGAATAGTCTTTGCTGCATTCTTTATTGACTCTGCTGCTTCTTCAGCGCTTTTAGTGAAATTTTTATCTTGTAAGACATTCTTCTTTTTTGAAGACAATTTGTCTATATATTATATTACGAAGAATTATCTAATAAGGTTAATGGTTGGTTGCTTGCTGCGTTTCAAGACTATGTGACGTCTTGTACTTTATAGTTATCACTCAAATGCTCAAGTTG
This sequence comes from Nitrososphaerales archaeon, assembly GCA_029237525.1. Classification (GTDB taxonomy): domain Archaea; phylum Thermoproteota; class Nitrososphaeria; order Nitrososphaerales; family Nitrososphaeraceae; genus JARBAU01. The sequence goes on from JARBAU010000147.1 coordinate 1,343, forward strand.
ATACAATTGATATCATTTGATAATGGTATTAGATTTTGAAATCTACTGCTACAGGATTTAAATAACATGCAACCATAATTCTATGCAAGGATTTTTTGAATAGATATTAAATGAAGTACCTACTTATTTTGAGAGGTTCCTCTATAGGTTCACCGTTAATTAAGTTGATAAAATGATATCTTTTATCATCTGTATTGTAAATTAATATGCTTGGTATGTTTTCAGTTTTCTTTTCTATGTTCGGAAAATTGCTATGTGCAGTACCAGGATTGAGGACTTGTATTATTTTGATTATCTTGTCGTTCTTTAGCGCTATCTCAACTATTTCATTGCGCCGTTTGTGGGTATGACCGTGAATAAGTACATCATAAATTCCACTTCGTATAACTGCCTCCCTAAGATTTTCATTAGTACCGTGGTAGATTCCAAATCTAAAGCTTGAGATCATTATATCAATGAATTCAGTATTCAATTCACCACCAATCTCCATGAATTTCTTGTATAGCATTAACTTTTCTCCATCATTGTTACCCAATACCCCGATGATCTTGATAGTTGGTAGCTCAAGCATCAGCTCCTTTAATTCATCTACCACTCCTGGAAATATGAAATCACCTGCATGAATTACATAGCTTATAAGTTCTCGTTTGAATATTCTAATTGCTGATCTTAGACTGTCAAGATCATCGTGTGTGTCAGAGATAATGCCTATCTTCATTATGAAACTAACTGCTCTCTTTCATTATTTCAATATTAGTACAGTAGATTAAGTGTGAGCGAGCCTGAACTAAATCCGTAGCCATATTTTATTGTCATTTTTTTGTATAGCAGATCATCTGCAGATCCTAACATCTTTCATTTGCTTCGGTTAGGAGTCTGGGAATCAAGTTAGACACTTATATGATTCTCAGCAAATAATTAGAACTTTGATTTTAGTTTTGAACTCTTTTTATACATAGAGTTTGAAAGTAAATAGATATCTGATATGAAGAGCGGGGAACAGAATGGAGAAAATACTTGGTCCGAATGGATAGATTTTGACCAAACTAGTATTACTAAAGCTGATATTCCTAACCTGCCAGGAGTCTTTAAGGTACATGCTAGCATGAAAATTCTATACATTGGAAGTTCTACTGGCTTGAGACGATCTTTGTTAGAATCGCTATCCGAACCTTGTATAGGCAAGGCGAGAAGATTTAGTTATTTAGTTACAGAGGAATCTGAACAGGTAAAAGATCAATTGCTAAAAGAATATCGTGAAAACCATGGTGGGGATATGCCCGGATGTATGGACAAATAAATAAATCAATAAGTCAATAGATCAATGCTCTACTTAAAACCCAATAATAAGCCAGTTTATTAAAGTGAAGCGCTATTTCGCAGAGTTTTGATGAATTAGTGGAAATCACTTCTAGTTAAGGCATTTTCTCAATATTCTATGTTTTATAGTACGTTGAACTTCAATTCCTAACTGAACATCATTTATCTGGATAGAATATTACATATATTCACACTATCATTGATCATAATATATGGAGATTGATGATAGATTTGTACAAGAGCATATTCATAGATGGACTAAGGCTTGGAATGATCATAACATAAAAGAAGTTCTATCGCTATATTCTGAGAATATACTATTCTCTAGCCCTAAAGTAAAATCGGTGTATCCTAACCGGACTTCGGCAACAATAGCAAACAAGAAAGATCTGGAAGAATATTTCTGCTCGGGTTTAAAGAAATTTCCAGCATTACACTTTACATCGATAGACTATTTCTTGAAAAATCGTAAAGTAATATTTGAATATAGTGCAACTCCCGATAATAAAATACAGTGGTCTGTAATTGAGAAGTTTGAATTCAACGTGGATAGATTGATTGAAAAATCTAGCGTTTATTATGGTACAGAAGATTTGATAATTTAAAATTTCAAATTATTAATAATTGCTTGCTATAGTATCATAGGATCAAATATGAAAAGTATTAAAAACTTGATGAAGATTAGATGATCCTATTGAAATGTAAAATAATCAGACCTGATAGACAGACATATAAACAAAATGTATCAGCTCTGCAAGCTGATGATATATAGCAGCATATTAGTTCACGGGAATCTGAATCTAAAGATTTGTGATTACAAATCTGCACTCGGATTTTAGTAACATATCATGTTACTTTTACCTGTGCATATAGGATCCTGTGTTCACGCCTGATATGTGCTTGAGTTTCTTGGCGTGTTCTAAATTTCAACCTACATACTCTACAGATCAGCCGTCTTGTTTTTAGCCTCGTAGTATAATTAGTTAAGGTCTTCGCAATATTCTGGTTCAAGTATTCACTAGCGTAAATCAGGTCATCATCTTCGTGGAACTCATCCTCTGCAGCAATAGACGTTACCATGACAATAACGTTTCATAGTATCAAGGTATCCATAATATATAAGCCATAAGTCAAAGCGCTCAATTCCCTGAAAAGGAAATTCATGACTACAAACAAACATTTAACTCATAGATCACATAATGAATCTTAACTCCTATAGATCAGAATTCGATTGAAAAAGTATGCCAAAGCCAACAGCATATATACATTTCTAAATGCGCCTCAAATAGACAATAATAATAAAAATAAAGATAGATTTGGTTAAGATCTATGAGCAATAATATTCAATCTAACGAAATCTAAGAACCAGCGTGTGTCTGATTTAGTCCTACGTCTATCAACGTGATCTAAAAACACTTCCAAAAACATAGCTTTTAGTTTATCGATCTCCTTATCATAATTGTCTGACGATAGATGATCCAGATAGGGTTTCATAACTACTGTTTTTATAAATTTAGAATAAAGCTGCCGATTTGGGACATCTACACAATCGGTATTAGAGTATACTTTTGTATTTAGATAGCCTATTTTTTGAAGCAATTTACTCGTATCCTCAATATTTGCAAAATACCATGTTTGCTTCCAGTCTGTAAAGTGTACTTTGAATCTATCCGAATGTGTAAGTCGTTCTAATGTACTTATTACTTTCTGTAGATTTCTATACCCACCACATTGGATTAATAATTGGCCGCCACTATTTCTAGTATCATTACTATTACTGCAGCCTTTTGTATCTGTACTATTAGCGTCGTCGTCGATTGGTTTTAGCATTTCCCAAAAATTTTGAAAGGCTATTCTGTGATCCTGTATCCAATGGAGTGCAGAATTAGAAAAAATGACATCTAGCTTTCTTGGAAGCTTGATATCGATAAAACTAGACTGTATTACCTCAACATTATCAAAGAATTGAAGATTGTTTTTTGCTTGTTTTATCATATTGGAGTCAATATTAACACCGTATACCTTCCCTCTAGGAACACATTTGGCTAATTGTTTTGTGAGTAAACCTGATCCACAGCCGGCATCCATTACAATCTCATCCCCGCGCCATTTTCGCCATTTAAGGACCTGAATACCCCATCTGTACTGAACTAAACGAGAAATTTGATCATACGTACGTGCGTCCCATTTGCCTTTGTTTAGTATAGTCATGCTAGTTCTGACAGCAATTCAGCGTGTACCATACCAGCAAGATTTAGTTATAGCAATTATTTTCGTAGATTTCTCTAAATCTTCTTTACCTGATATATCAGCGGCAAAGGTCTGAGACAATTCTTTGCCGTCAAATCCAAAAGTAGGCATTTATCAATAATAATGAAAATATCTATTTAAGAAATTCGCGCCAACATGTAATTAGACTCCTTCTAATAGTCAATCATAATCTACAACCAGCTGAAGGGTATGCCACGAGTCGATATCATACAAAAAACTCTGAACACGCTATGGTGATATAGTGAAATAATTTGAGGATAATTAGTAAATTTGGCGGATACCCATTTGTTCGTTCATTCAATGTTGATTTGATTATATCATATCATATTATATTACTAGTAGAAGGATTATGTTCTTAATGCTTAATCCTAATCCCATCTATTAACTTGCCTTGTTTTATATTTAGATCGGACCATTTTTTTGTGGGCAATTCTATAACAGCTAATTCACATGTTGCTAACTCGTGCATTTCCCCAGTAAGGACTTCGATTAACTCTTCAAGTCCTGGATTGTGCCCAATCACTAGTATAGTAGAATAATCCTTGTCGTTGTCAGCTACATTGCTTATTGCTTTTATATATGCGTCAGGACTTGCCGCATACAGAGTGGAATGAAAAATTATTTCTTTGACATACCCCACACCTTCTGCTATCGCTAAAGCAGTATCCTTCGCACGTACTGCAGTAGAACTAATTATAAGATCAGGTACTAGCTTCTTATCTTTTAATAACTGTCCCATAAGTGGCGCTTCATGTTTTCCTCTTTTGTTAAGAGGTCGATCATGATCAGACAACTCTGGATGTTTCCAGCTTGATTTGGCATGACGCAAGATTAGCAATGTTTTCATGCATGTATACACTAGTAACTTATCTTAAAATTTTAGCCTTCGAATACATACTATTCCACCTTTTTGATTAATTCTATAATACAGGCTTGGCATGCTATCCTGAAAATCTCGATAATATCCAATCTGAAACTACATTTCATTATAATAATGTAATAAACTCGCCGACGTTACTTGTTATTCGATTCCTATTTCGATAGTTTATGTAAATTTAGAATATAGATTTGTCTAGCTGAGCTCAAGCATATTTAGGATTGGTGGCATCGCCATTTTTCCATTGTTAATATCATCTTTTAGATTTCTGAGCGCAAGAAATGATGATAATATCCCTTCTCTTAGTCCGCTAGAGCTTACTGTAACTTCTTCGAATCCTAGTTTCGACATCAAAGTAGTTATGATGCACAGACCAGCTACAATTGTCTCTGCTCTATTGCGGTTAATTGCTTCTGTTCTTTTGGTAATCTCCTCTGGTTTAAGTTTCCATAACAGGTTGTTAATTGAATTAATTGATCCGTAGTTTAATTTGTAACATTGAACCTTCTTGAGAGGATATATGCCCTTCAATTCTCTGTCGCATCTCGCAGCAGCTCTAATGGTTCCCCCTCCGCCTACAAGAACTGACTGTGGCCTGATCCCAAGTTCCGTTCTATCAGGAATTGAGTTTAGCAAATACTGTCTCATACTCTCATAATTATCCTTTGAAAATGAGCTTGTTGATTTTTTATATGCTTGTGTTATTCTAAGTGTCCCAATGGGTATTGATATGGCTTTTTTGATATTAGCATTTTCTGAATATAGTATCTCCAAGCTGCCGCCACCCAAATCAAAATATACAATGTTTTCAGTTCCTCTCAAACATCTTTGTGCACCATAGTAAGAATAGAAAGCTTCTTCTTCTCCAGATAATACTTTGAATCGAAGTCCTGTCTCAAAATAAACTTCCCTTAGAAATTCTACCTTGTTGCACGCATCTCTAAC
>JARBAU010000148.1 GCA_029237525.1 Nitrososphaerales archaeon
AGTACTACTCAAACTGCATATACAGATAAAGACGGACATGCAATATTTACTATACATATAGGACCTCATTCTAACAGTGGGATTTATAATACTAATCTAGAAATCAAAAAAGACAATTATGATTCAAAGATGCAAAAATCCTTCCAGGTGGTATAAATATTTAAATTATTTGATTTTGATTTTTAAGGTATGCATAGTCTAATGATTGACTAGGATATCGATACAGTATTGGAATTTAAACAGCGTTTTCATGGTTACAGATCATCTATGCAGGAAATGTACATGTGTATGGTACTAGTTGATTGTGATTTTATCTCTTACTGATCGAGACTAAAGATCAAATATTATCATTTCAGTTTATGGAAAAATATATAACCTTAAAATTGATACCTTAATTCTATAACGAATGAGTAAGGGTTACCAATTGGATATAGAAAACGAACATGTTGCTAAATTTTTTGAGAGTAAGAATTTTGCTTTTTTAGCGACTGTAAATAAAGATGGTTCACCACAGGTTACTCCTGTATGGATAGATCTAGTCAAGAATAATGATGAAGATAGTATAATATTAGTAAATACTGCAAAGGGTCGACTGAAACATAAGAACGTATCGCGGGATCCAAGAGTCTCAATTTCCATGATCGATTCAGAAACCAATCCTTATAGTATGATAACAATAAAAGGCAAAGTTATTGAACAAACTACCGAAGGTGCAAATCTGCACATAGATGATCTTGCTAAGCGATATCTTGGAACTGATACATATCCTGCTCATTCAGCAGATAGTGAAAGGATAATTCTCAAGATAGAACCACAACAGATATTCTACATACCTCCAAGATATTCACAGTATTTGAAGAAAACCTAGAAAAGATAAATCATCTAGTAATAAGAAACTATACGTGAAATCATATAAAATTAAGACAAAACTATTTCTTTATCCTTTTTGTATAAGTTGATATATGACAAGAATACAGGGAATTGAAGTAGTAGCTTTATTTATTATGTCTGGCAAGGACCTGGTAAAAATGATTCTAACATCATTCAAAATGTCAATTTTGTAACATCGGTAGATCACATCAATTATACAAGAGTCGCTAAATTAAAGAATGACAAGAATAAAGGAACATTTGGAAATGCTTTCTATCTATGAAATCATGCCAAGTAATGTATTTATTGATATGGCAAGCAAATATTGTGGGGTGATTTTAGAGTCTTGGCTGACAAAATTAAATGTTCTCACATACTGGTCAAAAAACATAGTGAAGCTATTATGATATTAGAACGTCTCAAAAAGAGTGAAAGTTTTTCAAAGCTGGCCAAAGATCTATCAATTGACAAGGGTAGTGCAAAGCGAGGAGGAGATCTGGGGCTTTTTGGAAGAGGGATGATGGTAAAGCCATTTGAAGAAGCAGCATTCAAGCTTAACAAGGGAGAAATGACTCAAGAACCAATCAAGACAGAATTTGGATATCATATAATCAAGAGAGCCGGTTGACGAGCTCATGCTTGAATTTAGATATAGTCAAGAAATATAGTACATGGCCTATTAAAAATAGTAGTAGGAAATATCGGGGTATTGTAATTAATATACATATTGCTATTACTATAGAAACTTTCAGGCAATTTGATGATGTTGATTTTATTATGAGAAAAGGCACCTTTTAGAAGATCTGGTGAAGCCAAACTAAAATGATAAAATAGCCTGAATTTGATAATATTTATATTAAATATAATCTGCCATGTAATAAAACTACTTTTTCTGGCACAGATATGCTATTTATCTCATACTCATAGATATCGATAAGTTGCAGAGTAAAAATAAACATGTGTTCGATCCTATATAATGTAAGAATAATGAAAAAGGTTGAATGTTTTAGATGTGGTTTTCAAATGATCGAAATACAGCCATGTCATCTATTATGTCCTAATTGCGGTGCGGAGCTTGATTGCTCCGACAAAGGTTTTGTATGGTAGCGAGAATTCTTTAGGTTGACAATCATCGGATTAGACAGAAGATTATAATGTTGGTAGCCTAGCAAAAATTTATTAATTTTAGGATTAAAAAATGAATTTGTGATAATACTTGCTTGTGATTGCTGATTGCTACCTTTTCACTTCTGTTTTTCTTGGACCTCTTTGTCCCATGTAGAAAAACCCAGCAGATATAGCACCGAATATTATCACAATTGCAATAATGTAGATTTCAGTTTCGTTTAGATTGACTCCCAACATCGGGGTCCCTGAACCGTACGCTCCTGCTTGTTTGGCATTTTGAACCTTTTCTCTGGCAAGTTTGAGCTGTTCTTCTAGACTCGCAGACGGTCCCCCTGAGCTAACATATTGAGCTTTAACAATTTGGATTGCAGGCAGAGCGAAAGAAACAAGGAGGAGTGTTGAAACAAGTGCAATGGCTGTAATCATCATCTTGTGCGATAATTGTGTTGTACTAGTCAACGTACAATCTTTGTTACTAATAGATATAACCTTTAAATAACAATGTTAACTCAGGCTAAGAGATGCATGTTGAATCATCTCTATATCATACTAATTATTTTGCAAATTTGGGGTAATTGAGTTAATCAATTTTGGATCGCCTGGAATGAGGATTGCGTAGTAATAAATTGTGTAAGTCAATGTAAAAATATCAATCAGCCTTTAGAATTATTTAAATAGTACGTAAAATGGGTAAAAACTAGTTCAATTCAATTTTTGATATGTAATATGGCTCTGTTAACATAACCTCGATCCATAGAGAAGAATATCATAAACTTTATTCTATCTATATTCATATAAACATACAGTAAATATAATTTCAGCCAATTCCAGGTATGTTATATGTTACAATCTGGTTTTCTGCATGGTAAATGGTCATCGAAGCATTCTGTCTTGTCCTTGGTATGCTGAACGAATCTTTCCATCACGTTCTTCAATTCAGTACCATACATTTGATGAGGTAATCTTAACCATCTACAGGCCGCATTGTACCAGTGGACACCATCTGTAAAAATGGGCTTCTTGCCGTAGTCATGTCTTAACTGCTTGAAGAACTGATAACATACAAAATTGTCCTTTCCCTAGATAAATGCATCATCAAACAGACATTCATGTTAGGCTCGTAAGCAACCCATAGCCAATATTCCAGACCATCAATTTTGAAGAGTCTCGTAAACAAATATTTGTCTGATTTTATGTCTATCTATTCTGAATCTATCAGCCAAGAAGGTATATCTCTGAACCCATTTCCATATGGTTACATGACTCCTTTTTACCATAAACGATGATGACAAACATTTGGCTGCTAACCTGAAGCTTCTGGAACTATAATATAAATACAAGCCATAAATAACTACAGCTAGATATGTTCTGGTTCTATTCATAGACTAAACTAGGACATGCCTAGCTATACAAATTACCTTAAGTTAACAGAGCCGTAATACAATAGAATAGAAGATATAGAAGAGAATTATTAGATCTTGGGCGGTGTAATTAAAAGGTACAAATTCGGAATTTTGTTAACAGATAGTTTTATCAAATTATTTTAATCAAATTATTCCAAGAATTAATTGAAACTTAGTAGCTTCCTTATACTATAATATGATAGATCAGCAAAAAACCACGCGATTATAATCATATTCAATCGCGTCTTGATTGAAATGGATTTGTTGCTTCTTCTATCATTTTTGCACTGTTTACTAATACCCTAGATATTTCCTGGGTGTTGGCCTTGACATATTGCATAGACATACCAATGGCTCCAGTATTTGTAAAGATCATGTTATTGTACATCCTTATTGTCGCTATTGTACCATCTGAAAAACTACTCACAGCTCTAGCATAAGTTTCTGTCATTCGTTTCGGAGAATTCCAGAAATAATTGTCAAAGAATGAAGTCCATATTGATTGAAATGAGCTTGTTATCTCTCTTTGAGACTCGAGATAGTTCTCCGCTATTCCTCTTGCAGCCTGAACTATTTGCTCCTGGTTATCGGTAACTGTCTGCATATATCTTGGAAGTTCTCTATGTGCCTCATCGGTTGCAACTCGAATATTGTCCTTAGCTTTTTCGAATGTTTTATCGATTAACCGTCTACTACTGTGATGACTATCATCAGCAGAATTTATCGTAGTAGTTTTGTCATCGCTGACACTTCTACTTGTATTTGTGTCTTCTTTTCTAGTAGTCATATATCATTTTCATCATAACCAAAAAAGTAGATAAATCTATCCAAACCACGTGATAATTACTAGCTACCTAGAGTTTATGATTCAGATAAAAACCAAGCCAACTCAAAAAAAATGGTCAAACAAGGTATGAAGTAAGAATATTGTAGTTATTTCCCAATTTCCTATTATAGGCATACACTCTTTCAGTCCTTCATCACAGTTACTAACAAAGCCTTAGGCAAAGGGAGCAAATTTCCCTGAAAAACACATTTGTCAATACTTTCGACTAGAAATGATTCTCGTTCAAAAATATCTCTTATTTCATTTTCTGAGAACTTGTAAGGCCCGTCGTTACTTGGTTCCTTGTCACTGAATACCTTTACGAATAATAATCCGCCATATTTTAGCTTTTTATTTACTTCAATAAGATAGATCAACCTTTTGTCAATCGGAAGAACATGAAAACATCCGCGGTCAAAGATATAATCAAACTCCTCGTCATTTAGCTTAGAGTTCAAGATATCATCTACAATAAATTCGATCTGTTTTGTATTATCATTTATGTTTTCACTTTGCATTTTTCTTGCCGCAATAATAGCTGCCTCAGATATGTCAGAAGCTTTGACTCTAAAACCCATATTGGCAAGTTGAATTGCTTGCGACCCCGATCCAGTGCCTAAATCCAGAAAAGTACCTTGTCTAATACGTCTTCTGTCTAATTCCCTCTTTAAATCTTCATCCAAGTCCTTATTATACCAAGGCATAGTCTCAACTTTTTGGTTTTTATACAGGTTATCCCAATCTGGAAATTCCTTTTCTGACATAATAAACAAATTAGATGTAGCAGCTTAAAATAGCCTTCCAAAAGGTACATTTTCTAAAAAGATGAACAATCTAAAGAAAGATCCTGTACTACTTATAACGACGTTCAGCTTCACTGATTGGGTAATCGTTAGCACTCATATCACGCCTTCGCATCAAACCATCATCATCAAACTCCCAATGTTCATTACCGTGTGTACGCATCCATTGGGTTGGATTGTCTGCATCTCTCCACTCATATTCAAAACGCACTGAAATACGATTCCCGGTATAGCACCACAACTCTTTCATTAGACGATAGTCCAACTCTTTTGCCCATTTGCGAGTTAGGAATTTTATGATATTAGTTCTTCCGGAAAAAAACTCAGTTCGGTTACGCCAGATCGAGTCCTCACTATACGCTTGAGCTACGAGTTCAGGGTTACGTGTATTCCATGCAGTTTCTGCGGCCTTAACCTTTAGTTTTGCTTTCTCTTCCTCAAATGGTGGTCTGATATCTGAAGGTTTCAACATCATATAGATTTAACTAAGCCATATTAGTATTGTTTGAAAAAGTTTTACAAATATTGAGACCTTGTATTTAAGACAATGTATCATGTTATCCTATTCTGATCAATTAAGAATTATTTTCGTTATTACGAGAATATCATTTAAATAATAATATAGTAGATATGTTAGAAATTCCAAAATAGATTACCTTTGTCAATTAAAGAATGCATTAAATAACAACAATTTTATTTGTAGAAAAATGAATCAATAGGATCATTTAGTGAAAAGCATAAATTTTGTAATCCTGGGAGATAATTCAATAGCAGGCGAATTGGGAAAAAAAGGAACAACTACGGATATTTCGATTTATGATAAAAAAATGTCTGACAGCATATACACATTTACTGTACCTCTAACATATCCAGAGAAATTACCATCATTAATTCAAGCCATAAATATGTCAGAATATGCAATTTTAAACATAACAAGAATTGACAAGAATTTAGGAGAGCAGATCATTGCTTTAGATTCACTTGATTTTAAAAATGGGTTTATTCTTCATTCCTATGATGTTGATGAAGAAAAAATAAGGTTACTAATACGAAATACAAGTATAAAAGACTTTAAATTTGTGAATAGTCTTGTTGAACTGAAACAAGAATTTTCCTTAATAGTGCCAGAAAATTCATTTTACAGTGGTCAGAAAACAGATATTCCCGAGTCAAAGCTATCTGAAAATTCTGACACGTCAAGTAAAATTGTATCTATCGATCATGCTTTTGACGTCAAGGGAGTCGGAACGGTTGTGTTGGGCGTTATAAAACAAGGAATTATCAGAGTGCACGATCAACTACAAGTCATGCCTGCAGATATTAATGTAACAGTCAAATCGATCCAAATGCATGACACACCGGTTGAGGAATCCACTCCTCCTGCAAGAGTCGGACTAGCACTTAAGGGAATTACAGCTGATAAATTATCCAGAGGTGACTTGCTGTGTTCTACCTTTACAGATTCTAACGATAGCACGATAAAAGTCTTTGCGAATGGAGACATACTTGCAGCTAGATTTAAGAGAAATTCATTCTTTAAAGGACAAGTTTTGGAGAACCAAATCTACATGTTAGCAATTGGTCTCCAAATAAAGCCAGCAAAAATAAAAAATATAAGTAAGGAGGACACTGATCATAGTCTTAGCTCCATTGAAATCGTTCCTGAAAAACCAATTGTATATTTTGAGAATCAAATATTTCTATTACTAAAGTTAGATACTTCCGGAATAAGGATAGTAGGGCAAGGTATTATTACATGAAATAAATTGAAAGTTAACTTGATAGATAAGTTAGTTGTCTCAAGTTACGTATAGTTCACCTCAATCAACTCTTTAATTTTTTGAACTAACCTCTGATTTTCTATTGGTTTGCGAATAAAACAGCTAGTATAGATCTTAGAAACATCTGAATCTTCCACATAAAGTAATTGACCAGCCGAAAGGAAACACACTTTTAAATTTCCATCGGTCTTTTTAAGTTCTTGATATAATTGAAAACCATTCATTCCTGGTAGTATTATGTCAAGGATCGCTAGATCATAAAAATTCGATCTATATTTGTCTAGTGCTAAATAAGCATTATTAAATGAATATACTTTAAATCCATAGCTCTCCAAGACGATCTGGAAAGTAAAGGTACAGTCATTATCATCATCTACTATCATTATTCTTTTTCCTTTTTTCAAACTATTAAACATCTTTGTTTAAACCCTGAATCACTCTTCAAATTATATTTCCCTTGACACGCTAATATTATAACATGTCCTTGTAAGAGAGGGAGGGTAGCGAGGTACGGTAATATACCGCACCACATATGAATGAAATTGGGCAATACTTACTAGTCGAAAATTTTAAGAATTTAATATATTAGACATATACGTATGAATCATCTGATGCACTTAATAAATATGTATTTGCAAAACGTATATACTTTTAAACAGAATAATCTCAATATTCGAATATAAATATAATCTGGCAATGAACGATCTTCAAATAAAATGTAGGCCATTATTCAAATATGGAAGAACAAAATGAGAAAGATATTACGAAAGAGACTCTCAAGCCCATTACAAAAGTAAAGTCAAAGATTGATAAGGAGCTGCAAGAGCAAGAAGTTGAATCAACAGGCGGAGGAATGGGGGCCGGTGGTGGTGGATAAGTTGGCAGAAAAGACAAGTTATTTATAATCAATATTGAACGATAAGACAATTATCTTTCTTTATTTATCGCTTTTCGATTCGATCGATTACCTTGATTGTCATAGTATTGGTATATTTGTAAATTATTATCCAAAGCATATATCTCATGCAATATTGGATATATTCCGAACTCCGAACTCCGAACAAAAACGTCATTTCTGTTCAGAGTCAGGTATGCTATACTTATGTCTCCAGTTTGAATATGTCTGGGTGACATTAATTCGATTTGCGAATATTTTTTCGCTTTTTAAAATAAAATACTATAAATAATATAACTGCGCCAATAATGATGTAAACTAAAGACCTATCGAAAACAACCATACTAATTAAGAATATAACGCTTTTTATTTTAATTTACTATTTCCATTAATCGGAATTATATTATCATATAAATCTATTCTGAGAGAACTTTTTATGATAACTATACTATAACAACTTGTAATCTAGTAAAAAAATTTATGGAACAAGACGAAATTTGCAAATTATTGCTAATGAAATGGTATTAAACTATGTGTACCATAATTAAGTAGTATGACAGATATTGCAAAGAAAGTGAAAAATGCTGGGCAAGACGCGGAAGCAAAAATTCAGACTGAAAAAGATCATGCTGAAGGAAAGCCTAGCTCAGAGACACTTAACAAGGCCAAAGTAAAGGTGCGAGATGCCTTAACTTAAGGTTTAATGCACCCATCCATCTTTTTATCTTTTATAGTTATCAACTTGCTAGATCTTTATTGATCCCAAATACTAGACTTAAGGATTAGACAAATCTAATCATACGAATATATGGTAACAAATAACAACATTACCAAACATTACCAACATATCAACGATACTACATTAGGATGAACTGATGACGAACTGATAAAAATTTAGTCAAATATTAAGCATTATCCAAAATGGCGGCATATTACCAAACTGTTGCTCACCATCATCAAGCCTCATATACATATAAGTCATATAAGCGATATAGAGTATTCTAAATCGGATCGAGAGCATGGACTATGATGAGCAAAATAATGATAAAACTAAAGATCAACAAATCGAGTCAGATAAGTACATCATCGAAGAATTAGAAAGACAAGGAAAATTAAAAAAATCAGTAGTGAAGGGTGGCATAGTTAATGAGTATGAAAATGAGAAACCCAGACAGGGATAACTATTGCAAACATAGTCTAATTTTAGTTAAACTACAGATTTCAAAACAGTTCTTAATATTATTAAAATAATAATTAATGAGTATGTAATGGTATAACTATATAGACTATGTGAAAACTTTATAATAGGTTTAAGTATTTTAGAACTCTAGTATAGAAACATGAACGACAGCGCAAGTGTTCAATGTTTAAGCATAGCTCCTGGTCTTAAGAACTTGCTAGAACAAAGCGGGTTATTTACAGTTAAATCTGTTGCAAGCCTTAGTCAGGGAGAAATTGCTAACTTGTTAGGTATTGACACTTATGTTGCAGGAATAATTTTTCAATCTGCGAAGAAATCTCTAAGAGATTCTAAAAATAACATAACAACAACTAAAGCTGCAACCATGGTTAGTACGATAAGGTAACAAATTATTTCATTATATAGTGTATTATAAATGCAGTCCATCTAGAGTATTATTGTTGCATTTGTATGAACAGGCTTTATAATTAATTACGCTAAATATTGTGAATGGTGAATTGTTAGTTTTATATTACAAGACCTATAACACCCGTATCAGAATCATAATTAATATGAAATGTGCCTGCTGCGGAGGAGACATGCTAATAGATAGGGAATTAGAAAAGACGATAATTTACAAATGTAAGGAATGTGGTCTTAGCAATACTGAACTAAAGGCTGATGATACTTAGTCACAACATCTTCCCATATATAGAGAACACAAATTTTGGAATGGTATAATCGCAGGCAGGAAGGCAGGGCGAAAGAAAGCACACAAAATTGTTCATTCTGAATGTGAAGATAGCAAGATAAATCAAATAATCTGGGCAATTGGATGATCTTTTAATAACTATGCACGTGACAATCCGTAACTGATTACAACATGAGATAACTAAGGCTTGAAAAAAAAATTAGGAAATAGTATTTTGGATTAACAATGTTAATCGAGAGTTAATTATGACGATATTAAAATAATATATATGACAGTAAGTCCTGTTCTTTCGAGTTTCAGTTTTAACAAAAGACATTATTTTAATCATACCTATATCGTTACAAAAGAAGGAAAAATATACGATTAAGTCATCTATCATATATTCAAGATCATTTCTGATGATGACAACAAGCCTAGTCATATTTGATAATAAGGAACTGAGAAATGTATATACATATTAGAAGCTGGCTATTACATTTGTGTCACAGGATTAACTAAGGATTAACTAAGAGGTTTAGCAGATATGAGGAATCCTTTTAAAAAATCAAGTAATAAGACTCCAGAAGGAGAGCCTCTTGAACGTATAGGATCAGGTTACTCTGCTTGGACTAATAAACTAGTAATTATTACAGCATTGATTACATTTTTAGTTATTATTTTAGTATTAACTGAATCAGTAGTTATAGTACAGGCAGGACATCGAGGGGTTGTTCTATACTTAGGCGCAGTTGAGAATAGAGTACTTGGAGAAGGAGCGCATTTGATAGTGCCATTTGCGGAACAAGTAGTACCAATGGAAGTTCGTACATTGAAATATCAAGCTAATGCATCTGCTGCATCTAACGATTTACAACAAGTAGAAACTGTGATAGCATTGAATTACCATCTGAATCCAGCTGATGTAAATAAGATTTACCAGCAGTTAGGCCCAGACTATGCAGATAGAGTAATTGCACCTACAATACAAGAATCAGTTAAAGCAAGTGTAGCAAAATACAATGCTGAAGAGCTAATCACAAAAAGAGCCATTGTTAAGGATGTTATAGCAAATACAATAAGAAACTCTTTGTCTGCAAAAGACATAGTAGTAGAGACTATATTTATTACTGATTTTAGATTCTC
>JARBAU010000149.1 GCA_029237525.1 Nitrososphaerales archaeon
AGATCCAATTGTTATGCGTGTAATATTGACGCTCGCATCTTTTCCTATATTTGTAACTGACTCAAATATTGTTTCAGGATCGCCTGGGTATACTTGAATATTTTTATTAATGATGTGAGTTAAATCAACAAATTCTCTTGAGATTGTAATAAAGCCCCCATCCCTCATTATTTTATTTCTACACCCCTCCGATTCATACTAATTTGTTTATCTGTTGTTGTCTTCCGTTAGATTTGTATAAAAGTCTCTTAAACTTGCAACTGCGGATATTTGATCAGTAGATTTAATACGATTAAGCCTCAACGTAAATGGTATCGCCTTCTACCGTAATCTTATATGATCCTAGTGATTGAAGTTTCTGTGGGAACCAGATTAGATTACCTGTAGTTATATCCCATCTTGAACCATGCCATGGACATGTTAACTCTTTGTCGTTAAGCTCACCATCATGAAGTTCAGCTCCTGCATGAGTACAAATGTTACCTGTAGCATAATATCTTCCATTTACATTAGCAACTAATATTTCTTTACCACCTGCTGTTATGTGAGTCATTTTTCCTTCAGGTATGTCTGAGGTTTTTCCAACAATCACTTTTGCCATATATGAGCTTAAATTTTGCCATATTTTAAGATCGCATTCAGAACCTGATACAAATATTATCGTAAAATCATGTTACGTAAGCGTTGATTGTTATGTTGAAACATCAGAATTTGTGAAGTCAGAAACGATGCCAACTACTAAATCACTTATACTAATATTCCTTCTAACAGTAATACCATACCAATAGTAACAGGAATAGGATTTGTTATTCTGGTCTTGGCAGGGTTTGGAATAAAGTTATGTCATAGTCAACAAATTAGACAAAACCGTCCGAGTTTAATCAAGCAGGAATTTTCGGATAGGTTCTAAGTCTAAATTCAAAGAGATTATATACAATACTGAGGACTGGAAGTCTACGAATAGACAAACTGATCAAGTTTATAAGCTTCTTGCAATGTATTTTAGTTAGAATCGCTACCTAATAGATGCCCTTTTTGGGCGTAAAATGAAAATCTGCAGAAAACACTAAATAGTGTGTTAGTATAATCTGAATAATGCCGACAGCGTATATTTTAGTAAACTGTACCTTAGGTTCTGAGGAGAAAATTATTGACGAGATATCTAATTTGAATGATGTAAAGGAGGTAAGAGGAACTTACGGTGTTCATGATGTTTTTGTTAAAGTGAAATCAGATAATACAGAAATAATGAATCATACTATAACAAATAAGATAAGAAAAATACCAGGCATTACATCGACTGTAACATTGGTTGTCATCGAAGAACAAGGCGGAAAAGAATAAGATAATTTTACTCTTTTCTTAACTTTTCTTCTTGTTTTACTCTTTTAATCTCGTATATTATCAATCCTGTACTTATTGCAACGACGCTCCAACCAGAAGTTCCAACTATTAGATATTGTTCATACACCGGGATGAATAAAGAATACGCTGCAGCTATTGCGCCTATCCACCATATAATAGTTAAAATTTGAATATTAATTCGGTACATAAAATCTTATTATCCTATACAATATTATTATGTGATGATGACTCTGCATATTTAGCGCGATATGATATATTAATTTGTTGTTATTGCTTATGATGTCCTATCTATAACTTATGATAATTCAGAGAACTAATCATATATTCAAAAATCTGAGTGTAATGCAATATTGAATGCTTACATTCTTGCTCATAACAATTTGCATAAGTGCTTGGTTTTCAAAATATGTTAAACTTAAGCTTGCATCAATCTTTATTACAGAATTTTTCGTTTTTAAAATAATAATCACAATTAGCTAACGTTAATTTCCATCTATTTTTTCACATCTCAATAATGAAGTGCATTCCAATTATACAAAAACATTTTCGTTCTTTAATATAAAAGGTAATACTCTATTTTGAATAGTATGAATAACATTAGAATCCAAATCAAATGATAAGAGTAGATAAAGCTTGTTTTCATCGTCTTTCTTATCACTCATTATTGGAATTGTCGCACGAATCATTTTTTCGTACTTTCCTATA
>JARBAU010000150.1 GCA_029237525.1 Nitrososphaerales archaeon
AGAAGTACTAAGGACCCTGTGAATACTCGCATTTTATCTCCTTCCTTATTTGATCATTTGAATCCTGGTTTAGGATAATTAAAATAGTTAAGAAAGCTTTTGAAAAATTAGAGAAATTTGGTGTAATAGTGTAGAAACAATAGTATTTTACAAAATGCAGAAATCGAATAGCTTCAATTGTAGAAACAGGAAAGACTACAGGAAATTAAGATCAGAGTGATAATGTGAACAGTGATTATGTTGAAAACACATAAATATCACAAGGTTATTTATTGCCAATCTTACACTTTCATGCGAATGTACTGTATCCAAGTGTATTCTATTTTTTGATCTGTCAAATTCAACTGGTCTTATATTATCTATTTTGTGTTGTGTTAATTTGATTTAATTATTCTATCACTGCGATGACATCATTTCTTGCTACTGTAGCTCCTTTCTTAACTCTTAGCTCCTTTACCACCCCGTTCTTGTGTGCCTTGACTGCTACTTGCATCTTCATTGATTCTAATACAACCAGTGAGTCACCTTTCTTTACTTCAGTTTTGACTGCTGCCAGGATGTTGACAACCCTGCCAGGAATCTGACTAACTAATATATTTTCTCCTCCTACCTTTCCGGTCAGAGATAAGGATTTCTCTAATATTTCTGCCAGTTTAGAGTGCTGTTTTATTGTATGAGTACGACCGTTGATAGATAATCGTACTTCAGAACTTTCAGACTTAATAATTTTTGCAGTATAGAATGTATCGTCTAATATGAATTCAAAGTTATCTGATCCTGACTTTAATACCCTGATTTGATATTCTTTGTTATTAATCTTGACAAGAATCATGCCTCTCTCAACAGATCTTAATAATTCACCATTTACTATTTCTCTAGTCCCGCCAAGTTCAAAGTCCATAACTCATTCACCCTTTGCTTTGCCATCCTAGCCCAGGTCTGAAGCTAGTACTCTTTTGATACGAATGACTCTTTTTGATAAATTCAGATCTTAGTAAAATAGCAGAAACTGCTGGTATGAGATCTTTTTTTGAGTTTTCCACAGCAACACGATTCATTCTCTCCAAAATCTTAAATCTTTCAAGATAATCAGTAGAGAGTTCTCCCCTTAGGAAGTTATCCTCATCCATTATAGTCTTAAAAAGTGGTATGGTAGTATTAATCCCTTCAACTGTGAATTCATTCAAAGCATTCTTGGTGCGTACTCGAGACTCTTCGAAGTCTTTTCCCCAAGCAATCAATTTCGCGACCAGTGAATCATAATAACCAGACACTGTGCATCCTGGATAGAGATAAGTATCAACTCTTATTCCAGGACCATAGGGAATTGTACAATTAGGTACTACTCCAACAGAAGGTGTAAAGTCATAAAACGGATCTTCTGCATTTATTCTACACTCAATCGCGCATCCGCGTAAGCTCAAATCCTCTTGTTTGAATGGAATTGCTTCTCCTTGTGCTATTGAAATCTGAAGCTTTACGAGATCTATTCCAGTCACTAGTTCGGTGACAGGATGTTCTACTTGTAATCTTGAATTTATCTCAATAAAATAGAAATTTCCATGTTCATCTCGTAGAAATTCAGCGGTTCCAGCATTTAGGTAATCTACAGCCTCAGCAGCCCTCACAGCTATTTCTCCTATTCTATTCCTGGTCTCTTTATCCATTACTGGTGAGGGGCTCATTTCGACTAGCTTTTGATGTCTTCTTTGAATCGAGCACTCCCTTTCAAACAGATGCCTACCTTGACCATGAGCGTCTCTTACTAACTGATATTCAATATGTCTGATCCGCTGCAGATATTTCTCAACATATAGAGCGGCTTTTCCGAATGCTGCCTTTGATTCTGCCGCAGCCATCTCAAATTCTTGACGTAATTGTTTCTCGTCATTAGCAAGTCTAATTCCCCTTCCTCCTCCACCGAAGGCAGATTTTAATAGTACAGGGTAACCGGCCGTAGCCGCTATATCAGTTGCCTCTTCAACATCATTGATAATTCCTTCGCTACCAGGAACAAATGGAATATCCGCTTTTTTCATCACGGCCTTGCATTTCATCTTGTCCCCGGTAATTTCCATTGCAGGTTTTTTTGGGCCTATAAAAATAATTCCGTTTTTTGAACATAATTCTGGAAAGTTTTCATTTTCAGAGAGGAATCCGTAACCTGGGTGAATTGCATCGGCACCTACTTTTGTCGCGATTTCGATTATTTTATTAATATTTAGATAGCTTTCCGAAGGCGAAGGTGGTCCTAGGTAATAAGCCTTATCTGCTCTTTTTACGTGGACAGATCTAGTATCTTCGTCTGAATAAATTGCTATGGATTTAATCCCTAATTCACCGCAGGCACGAATTACTCTTAGGGCTATTTCACCCCTGTTTGCAACTAATAGACTTTGGATTTTTTTTACCAATGGAATCACATTCCTATAGATTTATGTTTCCGTGCTTCTTCGATGGTCTAGGTTCCCTCTTAGTTGTCAGGGCATTAAGCGCAGCGATTATCATTGGCCTCGTCTCCATAGGATCTATTACCATATCAATAATCCCTTTTTCGGCGGCTATGTAAGGATTAGCAAACTTCTCTCGAAAATCCCTAGCAAGCTTTTTCTTAACCGAAGCTGCATCGGCCGACTGTTTTAAATCCCTTCTATGTATAATTGTGATAGCGGCCTCTGGTCCCAAGACAGCGATTTCGGCAGTAGGCCATGCGAAGTTTATATCAGCTCTCAAATTTTTGCTTCCCATTGCTATATATGCTCCTCCATACGCCTTTCCTATAATGCAGGTTATTTTTGGTACTGTTGCTTCGCAGTAAGCAAAGAGTAGCTTGCTTCCATGTCGGATAATCCCATTGTGTTCTTGATCGGCTCCCGGTAGATAACCTGGAGTATCCACTAAGGTGACAAGCGGAATATTATATGCATCACAAAATCTAATAAAACGAGCTGCCTTGTTTGACGAGTTTATGTCCAACGCTCCTGCCAGATACATCGGCTGATTGGCAATTATGCCCACGGATCTACCGTTTAATCTAGCAAATCCGACAACGATGTTTTCTGCGAACAACTCATGAATTTCGAAAAAGTCTCCGTTATCAACAATCGAACCTATTACTTGTTTGATGTCATATTGTTCATATGGATTTTCGGGAAGAATATTCAATAAATTTGAATCAATTCTATTTGGTTCATCAGTTGTTTCAATTACTGGAGCAGGTTCAGAATTATTTTGTGGAATATAAGATAATATCTTCTTTATTTTATCCATGCATTCGTATTCATTTTTCGCCACGAAATGAGCGACGCCAGATTTTGTAGCGTGTGTTCTCGCACCACCCAGTTCCTCGAAAGATACCTCTTGACTTAACACTTCTTTGACCACTTCTGGTCCAGTTACAAACATTTGTCCGATATTCTCAACCATTATGACAAAGTCGGTCATTGCAGGCGAATAGACCGCTCCTCCTGCACATGGCCCGATACTTGCGGTAATCTGGGGAATTACACCTGATGCCATAGTGTTTCTAAAGAAAATATCACCATAACCATCCAAACTCATAACGCCTTCCTGTATTCTAGCTCCACCTGAATCAATAATTCCAATTAGGGGTGCGCCAGATTTCATTGCGTGATCCATTAATTTCGAAATCTTTTTTCCAGCCATTTCGCCTAGAGATCCTCCCAGCACAGTAAAATCATATACGTAAATGAATACCTGGCGACCGTTGACCTCGCCAAATCCAGTTATCACCCCATCTCCATAGTATTTCTTCGTAGCCGGATCATCACTACGATGCACTACATACTTGTCGAGTTCAAGAAATGTTCCTTCGTCCAAAAGGAGGGCAATCCTTTCCCTAGCCGTTAGCTTGCCTTTAGAATGTTGGGCCTCAACTTTCTCTTGACCGCCACCCTCCTCGGCTGACTTCTTCATGTGGTACAACCGCTTTAATTTATCTTCATGCATGGACGTCCATTTAATGCCAGCAGTTGGATATATAAATTAATTACGCATAAAAATACTGCTCAATTAATATAACTACAGTGCCGTGATTTTTTGCAAGGAATAGATCCTGGATGCCATTACTGCTCTGGCTTGAAAGTGTTATGGCATAATAGCAACCACTCTTTTTCTACTAGCGATTCGAAAATACAACTGCATCATCCTCAAATGTCTATCATAAATAATCTATTGAGGATGATAAATTTGACAACCTAGAGTAGGCGCAGATTAATTCAATATTGTTAATAGGCATCATTAACAAATTACGATAATAACAAATTTACTATAATCGTAATTATTCAATTTCTACATTATCATCCGATATTATGAACGATAATGTATTGAATTATGAGGTGATAATCTTTTGAAAAATAACCTAGAACGACCTAATAAACTAATGATTAAATTAATTCGAAGTATCGAGACGTTTCGAGATTGTTCTGAGTTGGTCGGCCTTAGGGGAAATCAAGAATAAACTATTATGTGTCACTCACGCAAACCGCTTCTTCCACCTTTTGCTCGACGAAAGTAATTCATTCCCATATTATAGTTTTCAAATAATGATTGCATAGTACTCAAACGATCTGTCAACGACTCGATCTCTAACTTATTTTTCTCTGGATTTTTTTGTAATTCCTTCAATCTTTCCTTCTCTTTCACCAATAGTTCAGCTACAATATACTCATATTCGCTTGACATTCAAGTCTGGTGTTATGATGATTGGATTTATTCTTTGCGAATTAATTATTCAGCCTTTCTAATCGTGGCTCACTCACGAATGTCAATTATAAGACCAAATGAATGAGCTCTGACTCCTCAAGTGGCTGACAATTGGAGACATAAAAGTATCATAATATATAGCTAAACTAAACATGCAACGGTAATAACAGCATTCTCCAGTACGGAATTGCTGCTGCTTTTATTGCCTCAGCAAGCTATCTAGGTTCTTTTGCAAAAGTGGAAATAGATCTCTTTTGACAATTTCATTATACCAGTACTGGTTGTAGTGGCTAATGGAGAGGAACAAAAATTCCAAAAAGGGTCTTAATTGAAATTCATACGGTAACATATCAAGTGCCATTGAAGCTTCATCCAGATAGTTCTTACATTTCCTCATCGTCAATTCAAAGCCTTTTGCTACATCATCTGTTACTAGAGAGTAATATAATGGCCATGATGGAATCTTTACTGATCCATTCTTTATGGCATCTTGGATCTCGTTGCCGCATCCAACACACTCACTTGCCTTTGCCATGCCAAGGTGATATACGTCTGCCAACGGTCTGCGGTTAAGTGACATATTGCGAGCTGCAGTTCCCATAACTGCTCGATATTTTTTGTAGCATCCGATCATTTGTTCATCGGTTATAGATTCAGGCCTCTTCTTAATTCGTGTGTCGATATATTGTCCGATTCTTGCATCCTTAAAGCCTTCTTCAAAAGCTCCCAGCACGGAATCTCCTCCTTGGGAGATTTTCTGTCTAGCCACTTCGAGAATGTAAGGATTCATCACTTTATAGTCATCCAGATATTCCAGATCTTCGTCCTTGTCCATTATTCTGTCCATTGGTTCGCTCAAATCTATGGCGATAATATGTCCATCGACAACAGAATTCCTAGTATCAGGAGGAAGTCCTTCCTTAAAGTAGTCCTCAGCACCGTCGAATAATGCATTTAAGACTGGAAAAGTCATTATAACAAAATTAGAGTTGAGAATTCTTTCGACTCTATCTGCAAGAATCTCCGGTCTTGACAGTCTTGCCATGGTGTCTATAACTTTCTTTTCTTCCAAAACAAGCTCAGAAGATCCGATTTCATCGGTAAACTTTTTTAAAGTGATGGTGGGATTTGAATCGGAAATAATTTGTCTATGTAAAGACAACAAAAATCTCTTTGTAAATTCTTGGAATTTTTCCTCAGTTTCTCGATCATATTTCTTAAACTGCCTATATCCTTTTTCACGCAATAGTGCCTGCTTTATGATATCTTTTCCAGCCCTCGTACTCATCAAGGTACTCTTCTTAAAGAGATAGCCGTCCTTAGTATTCATGTATACTGCATTCAGTAGATTGCCTCGTTATTTAAGTTTCATAGTCTATGACCATAAATTGATAAAATCGTAGTCACGATTCACCAACGTCAACGTCATTTGTAATATTAACTAGTACCTAAATTTGCTGCTTGTATTGCTCACACAACAAATCAAATCAATATATCATTACTATTTGCTACTCTGCATCTGGGCCAATTTAGAAGAGTCTCAGCTTTGTGGACCAATTAGATACAATTATCTCGACGACATTGCGATGCGCTCCTGTTCATTCTTCTTCTTGATCGCATGGCTTGACATGTCATTATTTGATGCAAGAATTAGTTCCTTTGAAAGTGCCTCTTCGATTGCTTGCGGATTTGAATATGTTGATTCTTTGACACCTTCTGCAATAAATCTCAAGGCAAGATCAACTCTTCTAAGAGGGGCTACATCTACCGATACGTGATATACAACGCCACCGTAGACTATTCTTGTCGTATCCTCATTCGGGCAAGAATTCTCAACTGCTTTGATGAGAACATCCACTGGATTCTTGCCCGTTTCGAGGTGGATAATCTCCAACGCAGTCTTTACCACGTTGAGTAATTTTGCTTTTTTACCACCCATCCTTCCTGTATTTTTGGCATACTTTTTGCCAAAATGCATCAGCTTGTTTGCCAGCCTTTCTACAATGTTAACTTCTGCTTTTTTCATTCTTTGATGTTCATGTCTACCAAAAGTTATGGGGATCACGACCGAAGGTTGCAAGGAAATGACTCTACGAAGACCAATATCATTTATCTCGATTTTTCGAGTATCCCATTTGTTAAACAATAAATTATTTATTTGTTCTTTACCACTCATAATAAATCATCTTCTGGGCTTTTCCTTTCTTCCATACACAAGCTCGATCAAGGACACCCCGTTAACCTTAAAAACCTGCCATCTTACCCCAGGGATATCACCCATAGCACCGCCCATTGACCCACCAATACCTTCCAATATCACTTCATCGTGTTCATCAACGAAATTTAGAGCTCCATCACGGGGTAGAAAAGCAGTTATCGACTTACCATTTTTGATAAGCTGGACTCGGACACATTTTCGTACTGCAGAGTTTGGCTGCTTCGATTCGATTCCTACTTTTTCCAATACGATTCCTCGAGCTTGTGGAGCCCCCTCTAGCGGATTAGCCTTCTTGTCAAGCATCAGCATACGTCGTTTATAATACTTGTTTGCCCATCTAGCACGATTTCTCTTCGAACGTAAAACACGACCAGCAAACAGTCCTAACGGAGATTTAGACATTCAGATATACACCTCATTACTATCATTAGGAGTTTGTTCCGAATTGATAATAAAAACGTTAGAAATCTGGAAATATCGCTTTGCTAAGAGTCTAGCTTTTTCGGCATTTCTACCTTCCCTTCCCACTACTATACCTTTCTTTTTCGCATCGACTACGACTAGGGCCTGCCTGGTCCCATCAGACCTCTCATCTATCTTTATCTCATTAATCATACTACTATTCAAAATATTTCCTATAAATTCTGCAACGTCATCAGAATATTCAACTAGTTCGACTTTTCTAGCTACAACATTTTGCAGTTGCTTGATAGTAGCACCGCCTTTGCCGATAGCTAGACCCATCTGAGTCTTGTTAATAACAAATATTACCCGATCCATCTTGTCATCAACGACACAATCTCTCGCCGTGACGCTGGTGACGCTCTGGAAGAGCGACATTAATCTCAATTCATTAGAGGTGAGCTTGATTTTCTCAGTCATTTTTCATGTCACTGTGATTATCATAGGTATTAGCATCAATTGGTAATTCATGCTGAATATTAAAGTCCAATTTAAGTCTTCATACTCTTTCATGTATATATGGCCGATGGCATCAATCCAAAGTCAATGAAAGTCAAAGCCTTATGGTCATGGTCAGAGTTATGAATGGGCATACACATTCTGCTGAGAAGACATAATTACGCTAATATCCTCCTCTGTGCCGCTCTTTAATGCAATAACACTCACTCTGAAAGGCTTGTTACATAGCTTTCCTAGCTGCAGAGAATTGCCTTTAAAATAGCAGATTGGGATTGTTGATTCCTTCGATTTTTCTTCAATTTGAGCTCGCATTGGCAGTGGTACAGATTCAGAAAGGATTAGCAACTTTGATGTCTTGATCGAAGACAACACCTCCTTGGTCCCGCACTTGTACTTTCCAGGCGATACAAGATCTTTGATTACCTTATTGAGTATCTTCACCAATATTCTCTTCCACCTTCATATAAAGATCGACCATTCCGGTCCCAACAGGGACAGTCGCGCCAACAATAACATTTTCTGTTACTCCTCTCAGACTTTCAACCTGGCCCTCTAATGAAGCTTTTGCAATAGTAGGCACAGTAATTTCAAATGCTGCTCTAGCTAAAACGGAAGTTTTTGTACCAGCAATGCCATGTCGGCCAATCTGTTGCAAATAACCCTTTGAAGTCATGAGATCTGCAACTAACATGATATGTCTCATATCGACCTCTAGTCCCTGTTCTTCCAATGTGTTTGTGATCTCCTTCACGAGTGCAGTCCTTGATGCCTCTATCCCTAATGTTTGCCATATCTCATATACATTGTTTGTAGTAGATCTGGAAGTGTCAACGCCATCTATAGCCACTACCTTAGCAAGGTTTGATCCAGCTGTCTGAATTACCCACTCATCATCTTGTTTGACAATCGTAACTCGTTCAATGTCTGGTACACCCTTTACTCTGTTGTTTAAAAGTTTATTTCTAAGTGTTAACAGTGTTTGTGCATCAGGATTTCCTGGTATCGTGATCTTGATAAAGTATTTTTTGTCGTTCATTGAAATTTCGTACTTTTTCTTTGATCCTTTCAAAACTTCAAAGATTTCTTGTATAGTACAGCCGCGCTCAGTGAGCTTGGGTTCTGAAACTAAAAATGTGAGTGCGCCGTCATAATCAGTATCTGTTTTTTCGACTAAATCGCTGACCCTTGTAAATATTATCTCTCTTGCAACTTCTAGCGCCTTTTCCCTAGATATACTATGTTCCTTATCGAGATAGATGTCCATTGTCGGTGTAACTGGTTTTTTCCTTGCATCTACCAGCTCTATCAATCTTGGTAGACCTAAAGTAACATTACGCTCTTTAACTCCTGCAAAATGAAATGTCCTAAGAGTCATCTGAGTGCCAGGTTCTCCGATAGACTGTGCAGTAACTACCCCGACTGCTTCGCCTGGTTCTGCGCGAGCTTTATCGATTAAATCCATAGTCTTTTTAAGAACACTCTCAATGCCTTCCAAGCTAAGTGGATTTTCACTAATTGTCGTTTCAAGCGTCTTCTTTAGTCTATCGTTTAAATCCTTACCATAAGCCTTCAATATGTTCTCAATCTCATCTTGCGTTGCCTTTTTTCCAGTATCTACGATCGATGCACTTTCAATCAACCTCAATATATTTACAGCCTCACCATGATCACTTTTTGCCGGATCTATTCCGTCTTCACCATACAAGTACTGAATTATATTCCCATGCGGATCCCGGACTGTATGATCGTATTCAATTTTCAAATGCTCTAGGGCGTTGATTAGTCTTCTTTGCATGTATCCTGACTGCTGAGTCCTAACTGCAGTATCGACCAGACCTTCTCTACCTCCCATGGCATGGAAGAAAAACTCCAACGGACTCAAACCATCTCTATAATTCGATTTTACAAAACCCCGAGATGCTGGATTAGAATCATTAATGGCAAAGTGCGGAAGGGACCTGTTGTGATATCCCTTGTTTATTCTCTTCCCTCTAATTGATTGTTGACCCAATGCTGCTGTCATCTGTCCGATATTGAGCGTTGATCCGCGTGCGCCTGTGGAAGCCATAATGACACCAGAATTGTTATCTGGAAAAGCTCTATCAGCAGTCTTACCAGCCCTATCTCTTGCCCTTGATAATTCGTTCACCACGTATAATTCGAGAGCTTCCTCAGGAGAAAGGCCCCTAGTAAGTGGAAGACTCCCCTGCTCATATTGTAAAATTAAATCATGAACATTATCATACGCTTTTTGAACTACATCGTTAATTTCCTGCCTCGTTTTTTCACTTAGCCACAAATCTGAATATCCATATGTAAATCCTCTATGGGTGATGTAGGTCTTTAGCATGATTAAAATAGAGTCTAGGAACTCTCGAGCCGCATCATTTCCGTAATCTTTTGCTATACGATGTAGAACGCTATCGGGCTCTTCTGCTCCAATCGAAGCCTTATCTATTACACCGCTGACAAGCTCGCCATTTCTGATTACTACATCCTTTCCTTCTCCTTTTGCAGCCTTGTTCCATTTTGATGTGATTATAAAATTGAAATCATCCGGAAAAAATAAAGAGAACAACTGTTTTCCTGTGTAGAATTCTTCCCCTGAGCTGTTAGTCCTACATTCCGGGAGGGTGCCTTTATAGCCCCCTATTAATGCCATGTTTGCAAATTCTTCCCGAGTAAGTATAGTCTGATCAGACGTTAGTATGAATGCTCCAGTTATAAAATCTCTTATTCCACCAATAATAGGCCCGCCATACCTTGGAGATATGAGCTGGTCTTGAACTCTCATAAGCAATGCTGCCTCTGCTCTCGCTTCCTCGCTTTGAGGGACGTGTAGATTCATTTCGTCCCCGTCAAAATCCGCATTATAAGGAGGACACACTGCAGGGTGTAGTCTAAAAGTTCTATAGGGCAAAACCCTCACATAATGTGCCATAATTGACATTCTATGCAGCGAAGGTTGTCGGTTAAAAATGACAATGTCCCCATCCGATAAATGCCTCTCAACCAAATAATTACTGGATAATGATTCTGCTATAGCATTCCTATCGTTGACATAGTCAAGCCTAATCTTGACTCCATCGGGCCTGATGATATAATTTGCACCAGGGTAAATATTTGGCCCATTTATAACCAACTTCTTTAGTCGATCAAGATTCCACTGAGACACAGTCTCAGGTATAGTTAGTTTTTTTGCAACATCGACTGGTACACCCACATTAGAAATCGCGAGATTCGGATCTGGGGAAATTACAGTTCTACTCGAAAAATCAACCCTTTTTCCTGAAAGCGATCCACGGAAACGTCCTTCCTTCCCCTTTAGTCTTTGTGTCAGGGTCTTCAAAGGACGTCCAGACCTATGGTGAGCTTGAGGTATTCCAGAGACTTCATTGTCAAAGTAGGTAGTTACATGATATTGTAACAGATCTACAAGATCTTGAACAATTAGAGGAGGTGTACCTGCCTCTTTACTTTCTTTTAGTCTCTGATTTACCCTTATAATATCAACTAGCTTATGTGTCAAATCATCTTCAGATCTAATTCCAGTCTCTAGTATTATCGATGGCCTGACTGTTACTGGTGGCACAGGTAGTACTTGTAGCACAAACCATTCGGGCCTGGCAGTTTTTGGATCATATCCAAGAAGTGTTAAATCCTCGTCAGGGATGTGAAGCAATCTCTCCCTTATGGTGATAGGCAGAAGTCTATTTTCGCCTGCATCAGTCTTCTCAACAAAAATGGTCGGTTTAGTAAAAACCAAGTCATACTGTTCTTTCTGACAGTGAGGGCATACTTTGACTTTTTTAGCTTTATCAATAATCTCATCCTTCACATTCTCTAATGTAATAACAGCATATGCAGCTTTACTATCACGTAGGTCTTTATATTTCGATAATTCTTCCGAGGCTAACTTTATCCTGTTACATGACCTACAAGTGATTATTAACAATTTGTGGATATCATCAACAAACGCGATATGCAGGACAGGCTCAGCTAGTTCTATATGTCCAAAGTGGCCCGGACATTTTGCTGATGTGTTACCGCAAGTTGCACATTTTTGGCCAGGTTCCAAGGTTCCAAGACGATTATCCATTAATCCACCTTGAACAGGCATCCCATCCTCATCGTAGGTTTCAGGTGCGGTAATTTCTGCAACACTAAATTTTCGAACTTCAACTGGAGACCACACGCTGAACCTGATGCCGCCAAGGATTTTTAGGGACTCTTCCATTATGACGAGTCCTCCTTCTCTATGCGCGTCATACCTTCTCCCTTGCTATTAGTCTAGGTGCTACATTCAAGCTCATCATCTCTTGAAGAAGCAATTTAAATGCATATGCTATTATAACAGAAGTTATCTTTGCCTTCTCACCACAAACTCGACATACATATCTACGTTGCTTGACATCAAAATAAGAAAGAAGACCGCAGCGTTCGCAAATATTCACTTCAGCTTTATCAGATTCTTCAAGCAATCTATCCTTCAACATCATCGAAGCACCGTAGGCAATTAGACAGTCTCGCTCCATTTCCCCGAATCTCAGACCACCGCCACGAGCTCTCCCTTCTGTAGGTTGCTTCGTTAGCATTTGGACTTGACCTCTTGCTCTACTATGAATTTTATCTGCAACCATGTGGTGTAGCTTTTGATAATATACCACGCCGATGTAAACGTCTGCTGGAAATCTTTTGCCAGTTCTACCATCGTACATTATTTCTTTTCCGCTATAATCGAAGCCATATTGTGCCATAACATCTTTAATATCATCCAATTTTTCACCTAAAAATGCTGAACCATCTACTATTTTACCTCTCAACGAAGCTGCTTTTCCACCAAGCGATTCCATAAATTGACCGACAGTCATTCTCGAAGGAAAAGCATGAGGATTTATCATAATGTCAGGGACAACGCCTTCGGCAGTGTACGGAAGATCCTCTTGACTTACTAACATTCCAACCACTCCTTTTTGACCGTGCCTTGAAGCAAATTTGTCTCCAATTTCTGGGATTCTCATATCCCTTACTCTTATTTTAAACATTTTCCCGCCTTCAACGGACTGTGTCATTATGACAGTATCAACAACGCCATTTTCTGATGGTCTAACACCCACCGAAGTGTCTCTTCTATAGGGTCCCTTTACTTCAAACTCTTTATACTCTTCCATAAACCTCGGGGGCGACGTTCTTCCTATCAAAATGTCACCACCGCTCACAATTGCTTCATGCATGATCGCGCCATCTTGCTCCAACAGTCTATAAGCCTTTTCACCTCGATATCCTCTAATATTTGCGTCTGAAAGTGGAAGTTCAAAGTTATCCTTCATCCCACCTGGATATTGTTTTGCTTCTGCCTCGTATACTCGATAGAAGAAAGTCCTGCCCAAGCCCCGGTCTACTGATGACTTGTTAAATACAATTGCATCCTCTATGTTGTATCCCTCGAATGGCAGAACAGCTACAACGGCATTTTGTCCAGTCGGCCTTTCATCTAGTCCCAACAGATTAATCGCCTTTGTATTTACCATGGGCAGTTGTGGATATAGCATAAAATGCTGTCTAACGTAAGTACTAGCATTCATTAATGGTGTAGAAAATCCCAAACTCTGTTTTGCCATTGCACTTTCATAAGTGTTTCTAGGTGACTGATTATGTTCCGGATAAGGAATGATCGAGGCTCCAACCCCCAATATTGCAGATGGAAATATTTCTATATGAGTATGAGAGCTTAGCAATTTAGTAGCGTCAATCGCGATATAACAATTTTCTTCTTCGTTGGCATCGACTAGCTCTACAATACCCATATACAAAAGATCTGACCAAGATAGGAATTTCTTTGTGACCTTATCTATTATCTCACGCGTTATGAGTGGAGTGCCATCCTTAACTACCGCAAGGGGTCTCAAAACCCTCCCAGCATTGCAACTTATGTACATCCGTTTGGTGGCATTTTCGTTAAAAGTGGAATAGAAGTAGATACCTACATGAGGATATATTTTGCCAGCTCTTCTCATAGTTCTTAAGGTATGCGCCAACTGTTCGCCACTCTCTCCGTAACCAATCAGTTGACCATCAACGAAGACCCTCGTACCAATTTTTTTGAGATGCTCTTTAGCTTCATCAATATGCTCTACCCCAAGCTCGTATAACTTTTCTATAATCTCAGCTGGGGGTGTGCTTATTGAAATTATAGCAGATAATGCCAAATTCTTAACTAGGCCACAGTTCGAGCCTTCCGGTGTCTCTGCTGGACAAATTCTGCCGAAATGAGTTGCGTGTAAATCTCTGGCCTCAAAGTTTGGCTGGCTTCTACTTAGTGGTGACTGAATTCTTCGCAAATGACTTATAGTGGACATGTAATTTGTTCGATCCAATAGCTGAGTAACACCTACTCTACCCCTGCCCCAATTCCCTGTTGCAATCGCATTATTTAGTTTGTCAGAAATTATTCCAGGTCTAACAGCAGCAGCTACAGCGTTTATTCCCCGTTTCTGTCCTGATCTCTCCAATTGATACTTCATATCCCTTATCAAATTTCTGAATGCTGTTCTGAATAAGTCGGCCAACATTTGACCTGCAAATTTTATTACTTTGTTACCATAATGATCCTTATCATCAGAGTCTATCCAACCCATCTTTAATTCAACTAGCTTACTAGCTGCTTCTCCTAAGAAAAGCGCTTTTTCATGACGATTGTCAGGATTTTTGCCCAAATGTGGAAGCAATCCCCAATCGAGTAGGGTTTCTGCTCGCTTAATTTGAAACTCTTCTAGCATTCCAGGAGCAATCCTTTTGCTTATGTATATAATGGCATCTTGGCTAGTTACAACATCGCCCGCTTTTTCAAACGAAGGCTCTAGCTCGTCTTGAATGATTTCGTTTAGCGAAACTGCATTTGCAATGTCTTTATCAGATTCTAAGCCCAGCGCTCTCACAAGTGTGATAAGTGGAATATCTACTGGCGAACCAGGAATTTTGGCTACAACGGACCCATCTGGTCTCATTATTAGCTCTAGCTTGGCTCTATATCCTACGATTGACGAGTACACCTTTGCCTTATATATAAGGGTCCCAGTAGCTTCCTCCACGTCTACGATTATCTTGTTATAAGAAAGATCTTCTAAACCAACAATAACTCGCTCAGATCCATTGATGACAAAATATCCCCCAGGGTCTCTCGAATCCTCGCCCATCTCAATTAGCTTCTGTTCAGGCAAATTATGTAATATGCACGCATTCGATTTTACCATTACAGGCATATCACCTACGTGAATAAACCTCGACTCCAAAATCTTGCTGTCCTCCACTATACTAGATTCCAGCATAATTGGTGATGCGTATGTCAAATTACGTAGTCTAGCTTCCATTGGTGCGACATGTGTTATCGACCCATCGAGCTCCATAATTCTTGGCTGCTGCAGTTTTATCTTGCCAAGTTTTATCTTGTAAGGATATTCGGCTGTTTCGATTTCGATCTCCCCAACCTCATCAATGATACTTTGCAACCCTCTTTCCATAAATTCATTGTAGGAATTCAGGTGCTGACGAGCCACACCTTCTCGTCTCAGAATATCATTAATAATTGGCCACATATCAAGAATCTCGATCATTAAATACCTAGCCTTCTACGACGTAGCGGTAATATACACTTTCACCTGCAGTAGGACTTCTTCTGGTGATTTTTATTATATCCCCGGGGCGTACTTCGAGATCTTCAATCCCTTTGTCAGTCTTAGTAATATAGGGAAGTTGGCTTGGCTTAGCATTAAATTTTCGCAATACTTCTTCTGCCAATTCTTTAGATAATATTTCATGCTTTGGTTGATACACATGATTTGTTATCTTTATAATCTTCTTCTCTGAGGACAAAATATCAAGACCTTCCCCCTATCTTTGGCGAATCCTTCTTTGAAAAATTTCGAATATTCACTATGCCAATGGAGAAAATTCAGCACATATAAGTGATTTCGAATCGTTCATTGCAAGTAGTGGCTTTACTAGAAGAAGAAAGTTAGAAGATGCTTCGGATGGAAGAGTCGAACCTGCGCTGCATAGATGACCTACTCACTCAATTCCTATTGTTTGGATCTGAAAAAGATCGTATCAGCGTCTGACATCACCAAGATCTTGTGGTTTCGTCCATGCTTTTCTACAAGGCGATCAACGACCTCTTTACTCCCAGTATAAGGATACAAACCTAGCTTCTGAGCTAGATAATGGTGTGGGATTGTAGACATGATCCCTAAATCATATTGTGATTTTAGCTCGTGTAAGTACAGCAAGTGTTCTAGGCCTTCAACGTATGTATGACTTGCAATCGCATTTTGCAGTTCAATCCTGCCTTCAACGTAGTTTCGTAAGGCTCCATCTCCTACGCCTTTGATATTCTCGGCTAATAACACGGCGGTACCATTTCTCTTTAAAAGATGTATTGAATTCCATAGTGAGCTTAGCGATGTCAATAGTGTCTCGTGTGGACCCTCTTCACTGCTTGCAGAAATAATGGCAGAGCTACAAGTAACCTGTTCTTCAGCCTCACTTATTTTTGACAAAAAATCTACGGCGCCATTAAAAGCCCTGATGATGCTATCATGAAATATGGCGGAGATTCCATGCGAGTTTGATACCAATTCAATTGCTTCGATTTCAGTTTCACAGAAAGCAGACAATGCAATATCTAATGGCGGTCCTCTTTTTCCAGTTGTTGGTAAATTAGTAGTTCTAGAATTAAAGGCTTCAGTCATCCGATTCGGATAAAAATTACGAAGTAATGCTGTGGGTGCGCCAGAGTATCCAAAAAGTGGGTCGTACTTTGTATGTGAAATTACTAAAATTTTTTGAAATTTTTTTACGATAGTGTCAAATTGCTCTAACTCAAGCTTTTCAATCGAGTAATTTTTATTAGCAATATTCATTCGCAATGATTCGATATATTTTGGAAAAGTTTTGATGTAGATTTTTGATGAATCAATCGACTTATTTATGTCTAAAAGTTTACCTATGGCATTTATCACCGATTTTGATCCTTCGGTTGCCAGAATCAACGTATTCTCAATTATTTCTACTCCGCTAAGCTTAGATTTCACATCCTCATCAACTAGGAGGTCAAGGTTAGATGAAAAATGTTTTAGAAGATTCTCAAATCTTATATCAAGTACTATGTGAGTACCTCCATATTTGAGCCATATTTCAGGCATCAAAAGTCTAAGCTATCACAGTTAAAATAAATCTCTTTCCATTCCTCTAATCTATCTCTGACCTGACTTCAACCATATTCAATTTAACTAAAACTGTAGTAGAAAGGTGAGCACAATTAGCTTTCATAAATCATCAAATTCTTCTCCTCTAGCAAAGTATGTAGATTGTGAACCGCTCTATAGACCTCGCTTTCCTTCTTCGCGCCTGTGCAAACTAATTTACCACTAGCAAAAAGGAGGATCACTGTTTTTGGATCAAGCATCCTATGTATCAAACCTGGAAACTGTTCTGGTTCATACATACTCCTTGGAAGAACCCTTGCAGCTAGCTCTAAGTGAATTTTACCCCCTAGACTAGCAGAAGCTACTATATTTTGGATTTCTATTTGTGGTTCGTGTTCAATAGGAATTCCTCCCTTCTTCAACTTCTGAACTACATTTTTAACCGCCTTTATTGCTTGATCTTCAGATTTTGCGCCAGTGCATACCATTTTACCAGAACTGAAAATCAGCGTAGCCGTCTTTGGAGATTTTAATCTGAATACAAGTCCTGGGAATTGATCTGGATGATATTCAACATCTGGAAAAATTTGAGTTATAAGATTGAGATTTACTGTTTGATTAACAGTAGCTGATGCTACGACATTTTCAATGCTGACAATGGGTTTGGTCTGTGGCATAATATAAGTGGGTTTATATATATGCACTATATATACTGTTTATATTATCGTTATAGTAGATTTTAGTATAAATTTATGGTCTCAAACGAATTAGTGTGGCTATATTTGAGCTTCTAACGTGTATGCAATTTTCGTTGCCTATTTGCACTCGATTCATGCGTATATGTAATTCGAGCTAACTTCTAATGTTTTCTGATTTGTCAAAAACGAACACTCTTTAAGTCCTTGTCTTACAGCAGTTTTAATTACAAAAAGTTGTAGAGTAAAAAGAGATAGAAAAAGCATAGTAAGATATTTTGCTGGCGGATAATCCAAATCAACTGTACTAAGATTCAATCCTATAGATCCACTTCGAGGCAGTCTAATACGAGATAAACTGTCTCTTGAATCAATCGCTATCAGTCTATCTGTCTCAGTAATCCCAAAAATCGGTGCATGAAAAAATTCGTCTATGGTATACGCATATGACCTAACGCCCAGGATTTCATTAATCTTTAGTGCTCCGTAAACTGCTATTGGGAACAACAATCCACTACTCATTATTATGTAAGACGTAAACTGCTGTGCTTGAAGTAGGCGCCAACTGATCATATCTGCATCCTCAATGAGCGATGTAAGGTTCGGAATGCAATTGACACTCCTAACAAGCGAAAAACACGTAAGAAGTGATGTACTAAATCCAATTGATCCTGAAGTGGTTATGCCAGTTCTACGGTACTTTAATTCGATCAACTCATCACATATCGCGGCTAATTTACTTCTCGGTTCTCTCGTTATTGCGACCGTTTTGATGCCTTTTCTTTTAGCCATTCGTGCAGCAGCAATATTGTCTAAAGTGTTACCTGATATTGATATAAAATATGCGGTCCTTTCGTTGAGAATTTCAGGGTTAGTGAGTATATCTGTCGGGTAGCATGATTTAGCGCGATGGTTGGAAGCATATTCTGCAACTAGTGCTGCAGCGTGAGAATCCCCAGATCCAACAAACAAAGAATTTTGAGGATCACCTGGTGAACTTAGATTTAGAACAGTGAGATCTTCCAATTGATATCTTACTTCGATATACATTGCAAGAAGAGAATTCATGTGCTAAATCATATTATCTCCTTTTATTACTCTTGTGATATACAGATGGCATGAATCTAAGCCATTTTGAAAATCAATTTAAGCACTTCACGGTTAATTTAGTATAATGAGACAAGAATATTTAGTACCGACCCGCTTAATACATAATGGTCGATTATTATCAAGTCTTACAAGTTAATCCTTCTGCCTCAATGCAGGAAATAAAACAATCGTTTCGTACTCTAGCATTGAAATATCATCCTGACAAGAATAAGAATTCTGAACGTTCGAAAGAGAAAT
This sequence comes from Nitrososphaerales archaeon, assembly GCA_029237525.1. Taxonomy (GTDB): domain Archaea; phylum Thermoproteota; class Nitrososphaeria; order Nitrososphaerales; family Nitrososphaeraceae; genus JARBAU01. Next base: position 19,110 of record JARBAU010000150.1, read on the forward strand.
TTATGCAGATTATTGAAGCTTACGAAATTCTCTCTGACAAATATTCGAGAAAAAGATATGATAATGCAAATTCACAAGATAAAATCGTACAAGTCAGTCATGAGAGATGGGTGCCATCCGCCGACTTACATAAAGTGTATAGTTACTCTGAAATTAAAAAACGATATCATAGCGATCTTATAACTGGTGGGATGTGGGATATAAGCGAAAGAACAAGTATTGGAATGTGGAAAGCAACTATGATTTTATTTGGAGGGCTTGCAGTTATGGTAACATTTATTATTATGTTTCGTTGAAAGGCAAATTTAGTCTGTTAATCAAACCAGAATATATTGTGAATATGAAACTAGCTTGTGCTATGAAAAGTATTAGGTCTGTGCTTTATTCACGTTTGCATCTAAAACCAAAATCCTTCTAATATCGGTCATTCATGATCAGTAATTTTGAAATTTGTGCTCAAAAGGATTAAAAGAGGTCATATGAAATTGTATTTAAATTGCGCGTAATTGCCATCGGAAGTCGCGTTTTTGTGACTAGTTTTCAATTAGCAGGCGTAGAAGGAATAAAAATATCCTCATCGGATGAGATATTGAATGAACTTAACAAATTAGCATCTTCTGACGATATTGGCTTGATTCTTTTGAGCGACGATATGGCAAAGGAGATTCGTTTTCAGCTCTCTGACATACGATCAAAAAGACCTATTCCGCTAATCTTTGAACTTCCTGCTCCTGGAAGCACTAAAGAAAGTATCGACTACAGAGCATTGCTTAAGCAGATCCTCGGGGTATAATCGAATATTGAGAATTTTGTTATACACTTAAACCTCGAAGTTTGATTTTAAGTGAGTACTTTCCTTGCGAATATGAGATATGCCGTATGCCCTACCATCCTCATCGACGGTCTTGTCATTCCCTCTCTCGCCTCAATAGTTCTTATCATTATTTCACTGCAATCGATATCGGCAAAGCCACTTCTGAGTGCAATAGCGGTCTTTTCAACTTGATTAATGGTAGGGCAAATTGCCACGAAACAACCGCTAGGTCTTAACGCTTCAAGTACATCCTGCACTATCGTCCAAGGATCGCCCAAATCAACAATCGCAGCATCGAAATCCCTTTCTTCGATCGCATTATGGGCATCCAATTCCTTAAGGGTTACAAAATCCGACATACCTGCCTTGTTTAGATTACGACGCGCTATCTCTACTGATTCATGGTTAATATCATATGAGTAGATATGACCTGTTAGTTTGACTAAGCTGGAAAGGAAGGTCGTAATGGCGCCACTCCCAGTGCCGATTTCAAGAACTCGTGATCCATTAGTTATTCCCGCTCTAACCGCAATATATCCAAGGTCTTTAGGATATACAATTTGAGTTCGTCGTTCTGATTTCATTATGAAATCATGAATCGTGGGCTTTAGCAGATATATGATTTTACCTAATGGGGTATAATGAATCGATCCATATTTCAAACCAATCAGCGAAGATATGTCTATTACACCTAGATGGGTATGCATTTTTTTTTCTGAAGTTACCTTTACGAGCCATTTCTTACTTCGATTGTGAAATAGTAAAACATAAGAGCCTTCTTCGATAGTCATACACGGTAACCGAACACGTTCTAGATGATAAAAATCTTCTTTCAGATATGGATTTTGTGGGTAAATTCTTGACACTTTCGTTAGATCAGCTCTTGTACAAACTAATAAGATTGGTGTAGAATCCTGCAAGCTATTGAGCTGATCTCAAGATTTCTAATGTTAGATTTATCGTTTGTGTTGGTCATACGATAGTAAAGTGTGGAATCGCTACGGTACTATCTGTATGTTGTCAAGAGGACTATCAGAATATCACGGAATCAAATTTCTAACACACTTGCAAATAAGTCGAAGGTAGATTCATCCCCGGTAATCGTGGTACAAAATCCAGAAGGAATGAATACTAACGAATATTCTGTCGTACGAGGAGCACACGGCTACAGATGGCTAACAAGGCCGGGTTACCGGTTTTCGCAGAGTTTGCGAAGTCCTCTAAGTTACATATATAAAAACATATGTTGTGAATCAAAAGTGATGAAAATATTGGATTCTAACTGATGCAATTGCCATTAAGAAAGTTTTAATAATCTGTTAGTCAGATTCGTATTGGTATTCCTTACCAGCTATAATCAACCTCCAGTAAGTCTTATAAATTTGTTCTCTTTATGGATATCTTTTCCAACAATCGAGATGTAATCGAGGTTAGCAAGTGCAATTTTTGCTGATTTTCTAACCTCCTCGCTACCGTCGTTAAGCGCTTCATTTAATGCATTTCTCGCGCTTTCAGACCCTATCACGCCCAAAGCAATTGCTGCTTCATGACGCACGATAAAACTGGGATCTGATTTAACTGCGAAAATCAGGGATTCGATTGCACTGGCAAAAGCTAATTGACCCAAAGAAAATGCTGCTTCGTGTCGTACCAGAGGTTCTGCGTCAGTTTTGAGAACCATGCTAATTTCATTTACTACCGATTCAGACGAAATATCCGCTAGTATACAAACTGCTCTTGTACGAATAATCATGTCGTGATGTCTTAATAGCCGAATGAAGTAGCTTTCATTCCTATTTTCGAATTGTTGTTCCATCTCTTTCAAGGTAACCATCCTGTAATTCGTCACTTCAGTAGAATCAAAAGCATCCATAAGATTTGTCTAGGTCAAGATGGTCGCTTATTTTTTTGTTGTGGCAAACTACTCCATATTATATCGACGGTTTAATAAGGGTCAAACTTAGATAGAATAGAAATGCGGATAAGATATTGGAGATTGGGGATATCAGAAGTGATTAAGGCCGAATATCCGGTTAACAAAGTAAATCATTGGGAAATCAAGTGTATGATGGGTGATTACCAACACTTCGGAGTATTCTGGTACAGATACGGCACTCCGTTTGATAAGGAGCCTATCCCTGGGATATGCTTTTATTACAATGAGGTTCCTCGTACAACTGTAGAAGAAATCGTTCAATTTTTACATATGAATTATGGGGGCAATATTATTTATCGACAGACAAGGGCATTTTTACGTGGCTCAAAAGAGTTTGCTGCGGCAGATAAAATTGGAACACTGGCAAATCAGCTAAGCCTAAAATTCAATTGTCCTGCGGAGATAAGTATTGAATTTGAAAGGATTACTGAAGAAGAAAAGGTGCAACAATCAGTTAATCTTCCACCCTCCAAGGCATTACCAATCGTGGGCCCTGATTAGGTAAGTACCTGCGCCTAGAAAGAGATAAGATTCTTCAGGGCTAAGAAGCACAAAATTAAGTTTTAATGGAATTTTGATAGCACGTTCTCCATCAAATTTGCAATATTGATATAGAAGAAAAATGAATGGGAAGTGGATAAAATGGCAACTGTGTCATTAGACGATGCTATTCATTTATTGCAGAATTCAAAAGTTGTGGATTTCAATCTGTGGCGGTTTAAGAATTTGACCGTAAAAATCAACCTCAGTGGAAAGGATTTTTCGAATAGGAATATTTCTGGTGCTTGTTTAAATGGGGCATTATGCATCGGTTCAAATTTTTCTGGCAGTGTAATGTCTCGCACAAACTTAGTTCAGGCAGATCTGACAGATGCAGATTTCTCGAGGGCAGATCTTTCAAGGGCATTGCTAATGCTGGCAGAAATGAATCGATGTAAGCTAGTTGGTGCCAATTTAACTGCCGCCAATTTAATGGCAGCAAGGTTGACTAACGCCACAATTTCTGGCAGCAAAATGGCCGGAACAATCTTAATAGAGGCAGATCTTAAGAATACTAATGTGAGCATCGAAGATTTGAGTCACGCATATACCAAATTCGCCAAATTCTAAAACGAATGATAGTTAAAGTCATGTCAACATACCTAAATTCGGTTGAATTTTATCACCTCGTTGATAGTTTTTGATTTTCATTGTGGTGTGAAGGATTTTTAATATGGTCTGAAGATATTGCTTTGTTGACTCGATTACAAACCTTAATTTTAACTGGGCAATAAAAGAGATATCTTAATCTAGGTCTGACTAGTCAGGCCAATGACTATTAATGATCTATCAGACAGGTTATGAAAGAGAGATAGTAGATACTCACACATGCTAGATATAACAAAGCCGAGCGTGTCGAAATATACGACCCTAATTTTTTACCATTTTACTCGAATTATGCCCCATAATTGCTAGACATGAACTAGAAATCTAGGATCTCTGCCATAATTAGTCCTTGAACTGTTTGTTTCACGTCGTGTGTCCTGATAATATTAGCTCCATTTTTAGCCGACACGATCTCGGCGACAATAGATCCAATAAGACGATCCTCTGTTTTGGTATTAAATAGGTGACCGATGAACGATTTTCTTGATATGGAAATGCATACTGGCTTTTGAAAGGTTTTTAATCTCTTTAATTTGAGAATAGATTCTATATCCCGAATATAATATTCTGCACCATTAATTTCTGTAAAGAACGGATTTTTACCTCCACTTCTAAAAAATCCAATTGAGGGATCGATAATCACTCTATTTTCTGCAATCCTGGCCCTCCGTGCTATATCCAAGCTTTCTTGCAAGTATCGTTTTGTTGCAGAAATCTGCCAAGAGTATGATAACGGGTAGCCGTATGACCCAATGATTACGGATGTTTCGGAGTCTGCTATAATCTTGGCCATATTGATATCATACTTCAAGCCCGAAATATCATTGATAGCATCGGCACCTGCTTTGATCGCTTCATATGCAACTGCTGCCCTTGGCGTATCAGCCAGAACAGGAAGACTGCAACTCCCTTTCACTATCTTTATCGCATGAATGATTCTCTTGACTTCTTCATGAACTGGGATGAGTGTGTCCAGATAAGGCGCTGTGGACATAGCTCCGATGTCAATAAAGCTGGCTCCCATATCTTCCATGATCATAGCAGTTTTCTCAATGTCTTTTAATTTGGTCTTTATTGATTTTTTGTAAAATGATTCCGGACTAACGTTAATTATTCCCATCACCCTCACAGGCGCATTATTACCTACGTATACTCCTCCTACAAAAGTCATCGGCAAGGATCACGTATGAATTCAGAATGGCGTTTTTATATAAACGGTCTTGTCCATTTTTAGAATCCGACTACCAAGATTAATATAGAACTCGCAACACTCCTCTAGGTAAAATAAGATAACCATGATTTACTTTGAATTGCAGTATGATATTATAAATTGGTTCTCGCGGAATTACTTTATCTAAAGTAACATGGTAGATATACTCAATGGTCAGAACGCTTGACAAAACTCATACCGTTCTCTCCTATATTGAGGGAAGTCTCAAGAACGTTACGATCGTAAGTGGTCAAACAAGACATCAAGGACTAATTTTTTCTTTGCTTAATCCACCAATACCATTAGGTGGAAACATTGTATCACTGGATATATACGTAGATGAAATTCCTATCGCGAAGAAATCGATCTTTGTAGCTACATCTGATGATGTAGTCAACGCTTCCACGATTTCTGAAGGTAGACCAATATCTTTTAGACCGTTTCAAAGTGCCAGATTTTTGATAACTAGGGATCAATCATTAGATAGAAGCAAGAAGCATAAAATAGTGATACTTAGCAAGCTCGAGGGTTTTGAGCAAATAATTATACCATTCACCTTTAGGGATCAGGCAGGAGATCAGAAGGAAAGAATTTTTATCCCATCCAGCATTTTTGATGAAACAAGTCTTGATAATGAAAACGAAGATACCGTTTTTAAGAATTTTATAAGTCCTTTAATTCTTTCTGGCAGAAAGGCATATATCGTGTGCTCGTCAAATGCAAATCTTTCAGCAAATTGGACGTGGATGGGAGCAAGATATGACAATGGAGGACTCTATGTACCTCCTGCGAGGGCTTTTGGAAGGATAAACGTTGAAATATCAATCGAAGATCAGGTGCGTAAAAGACTTCCGAATTTTGTTGCGTCTTCGAAACACGAAAATGGTGTCCTTTATACTAGACACGAAGTTGCTGGCTTGCAAGTCAAAAGAACTCTATTTTTGCCTTTGAGCCATAGAGGATTTGTAATGCGGCTTGAGATATCTGACAAGACATTGGACTATAAAAAGCTAGGACTAAGAGGGAAGGTCGGTAACCGACGAAGAAAGATCAGAATGCATTTTTTGATAGATGGAAATATAACAAGCTATGGATTAGCAGCAATTTCGCAACATAACTCATCTGATTTGATTGAACGGGAAAACTGTCTTCTTATCCAAACAGCTGCTAGGAGAGATATTGCGCATTACTATGGAGTGATTGGAGTTTCTCCCAAAACATTGAAACCCTCCAAGGTTTTGACTGATTCCTTCGACAATGATTTAGAGATTTCTTACGATTTAGAAATTGAACCAGGCAGGAGCGTAGAAGTTGCACTTGTAGGAACCGGAAGCTACATCAGTTCACAGGATTGCCTTGAGGAATACGTATATGTAAGAGAAAATTATTCACGATTACTCCAAGATACTGAGAAGCATTTCAAAGGTTTGTCTTCTTCCCTTCTTCACATCCAATCCACTCAACATCAGAATTCTACTTTTTCAAAGCTTATCAAAGCTTACGAGAAAGCCAGAATGAGTATGGAATATTTAAAGGCTGACTATGATGAATTGGGTCCTGGTATATGCGCGGGCCTTCCTAGGTTTCCAAACTATTGGGCTAGAGATACTGGTTGGTCACTGAGGGGATATATATCCCTAGGCGATTACGGATTTGTTTTAGATGTCTTGGAAAACTTTTTTAGGCATCAAGCCAGGAGAACGACCGAATCAGCAACCCGCGGAGAACTTCCTATGATAATTAGCGGCAAAGCATTTCTTCACAACACGACGTTCGGCTCAGCTGATTCTACATTTCTGTTTCCTTGGATTATTCGTGAATATGTGCATTCCACAGGAAATGTAAAGTACTTAAGGAACAGATGGAAAAACATAACCGATCTCATAGATTGGGGATTTTCAAAGGATATTGATGGTGATGGATTAATTGAACACGGGTTTACTGGAATCGCTGAGAAGCTTCCGATTCAAGACTCGACATGGATGGATCATATAGACCGAAGAAAAAGCGCTAATGATGTTCAAGCCCTTTTTTATGAAAGTCTGAAGATTGGGAGTGAACTAGCAGCAATAGTTGGCGATGATAGTAACAAAAAAAAATGGTCGGTTAATGCTAAATTATTACGTGATCGCATAGATCATGTATATTGGAGTGAGAATATTGGATACTATTATGATACTGTCCGCAGGGACGGAAGTAGAGATTCGAGTGTTAGACCGAATGCACTTATCCCAATTTTAACTGATGCAGTTAGTGATAGCAAAAAGGCCGAATCCATTTTGAGAAGGATCGAAAAGAGCGATTTGACTACTCCTTGGGGAGTTCGCACATTAAGCTCTCTAGACCCGAAGTATCATCCAACACTATATCATGATGGGGCGGTTTGGCCCCTCGTCACAGGATGGGCAGCAATTTGCGAAATCAAACTGAGCAGAAGTGAACAGGCGTTGTATTATCTAGAATGCATGGCTGAAAGAATTCTGTCAGAAAATGGCATGTTTGCCGAAACCTATAGAGGAGATAGACCTGAACCATTTAACTCGTGTATTTTGCAAGCATGGTCTGTTGGGATGTATATTTATGCCTTACGCGAAATGTTGCTCGGTATGAAAATCGATATGACGAGAAATCAAATCCATTTCAATCCCCAAATACCAGAATCGCTAAAGAATAATTCCGAACCTATTACTTTTGAACATACATTAATAGGCAGTTCTGAGGATTGTAGACTGTCAGTGACTTTGGAACCAAGTAGCGAAAAATTATCGGTCAAATTCAAGGATCATGAACCAAAAATCCAACTGTTAAGCCGCTCGCATAGAATAGAAAAGAGTAGAGTAGAGTAGAGTAGAGTAGAAACAGAAATAAATAACGTCTCATTATTTATTCTACTTTACAGATCATATTGTATAAACAAAAGATTACATGGTTGTTAGATAAAGAATATTGATAGATGTCAGTTGATAGCTAGACTCTACGGCCTCTCCGTCCTCCAGGTTTCCGTGTTGTATCATGAGGTATAGGTGTAACATCGTCAATTCTTCCTATTCGAAAACCAGCTCTGGCAAGGGCTCTAATAGCAGCCTGAGCACCAGGACCAGGTATTCGAGGGCCTACACCTCCGACAGCCCTAACCCGAATATGAAGTGCATTGATGCCTTTTGTTTTAGCAGTATCTGCAGCGGCTACTGCCGATTTCATAGCAGCATAAGGCGAAGACTCGTATCTATCAGCAGTAACATGCCTTCCACCAGAACTGAAAGAAATCGTCTCTGCACCACTGATATCAGTAATATGAACCAATGTATTATTATAGCTACTGAAAATGTGTGCTACTCCCCATTTATATTTAAATACATCCTCGGTTTCGCTTGTCATACTAAACATTTCGTTGTCCCCAGATATATTAACGTAAGGAGATGAGGATTGTTAGGACGATGCTGGATGTGAGTAGATTATGATCTTTAGATGATCACCAAATAAATAATGCTTTTCAATATTCCAAATGCTGTAGACTAATTTTTAAAGTATGTACAGCTACGATAAATGAGTATACCCTCTATTTTCAAGCAGTGCGTACTCGCCAGACGTCCTGGATCTGAGGAATATATTTCCAGAACCGTTCTTCACCTCTCCAATAACTAAAAATGGAAGTCTTGATCTTTTTGCACATGAATTGAATTTATCAAATTTAGATTTTGGGATTGTGCACACTATTTCAAATTCCTCTCCACCATGAAATATCAACTCTCTGGAATTCAAGTTGCTATCATTTGCAAACTTGAGCAAGTCCAGGCCACAAGGAATCTGATTTAGAAAAAAATCTACATTACTTTGCTTTGCCAGCTCATAGAGTGAAGTTGAGAGCCCGTCACTGGAGTCAATCGATGACGTGAAATACTTTGAAAGGACAGAACCAAATTTCATCCTAGGTTCTGGCCGAAGTACTGATCTAACGGCCTTTCTTCTAAATTTATCTGTAGCCTTAACTCCATCCATAATAATCTTCAGGCCGGCTGGTTGGTAGCCAAACAATCCAGAGACGACTATTAAATCTCCTGAACACGCTCCATTTCTGCCTGGAACCTCCAAGTTGTTTCCACTAGTAAATCCCATAATACAACAGTCTATAATGAGTTCCTTTGTCTGGTTAGTATCTCCACCAGCAATAACAAAGTCAAATTCTCTAGATGCTAGGCTGAAACCATGGACGAGACTCGCTACCGCCTTTTTGGAATAATATACCGGCAATCCCAGAGAAATCAATGATACATAAGGTTTAGCACCCTTTGCAGAAAGATCACTTATGACCGACACTACGCTTTTTCTGGCTATTTGCCAGGGGGCCATTAGCGCTGGTACATCAGTACTTTCTACTAGCATATCACATTTTAATACAAGACCTTGTGAGTACGAGAAAGACCGCAATCCCTTAATTGGAACGACTGTAACATCATTTTGTCCAAAATCTCTGAAATTGTTTTTTTTTAGTTTGGCAATAAACAGCCGGATTACCTCCTTTTCATCTAATTTCATCAAATACCAGCTTTGTTTTCGTCAATATATCCTTGTGAAGAGCACTAGCCTTATCTGCTGTCGATTCTACTGAAATTCGTATGGCATGCTCTGTATTTGAGGCTCTAATTAGCACCCAAGAAGTTTCGTCGATTACTAATTTGATTCCATCGATCTTTAGTGTAGAGGAAGAATTAGGGGTAAGCATATCAAGCAACCTCTCAACTAGGGCCTTGTGCAAGCTGGAATTCACTGCAAGTTTTGATCGAATTTGACGATATTTTGAGGATAATCTAGTGCACTCATTTATCGATTCATTATCGAGTGAGGAAATGAGCACACCAGCCAGCAAACCATCTCTGCACTTGTTGAATTTTGGCATTATGAAACCTGCACTACTTCCCTCACCGCCTGCATCTGCCCCCTTTTCAGATATTTCCATAACTACATTTGCTTCTCCCACCTTCGTGAAATGCACTTGGCCTCCATGACGGAGAATAAATTCCTTAACAACTGAACTAGTATCTACACTTAGTACGAATTTCGTCATTCCGAGCTTCATTGCACTTGATATACAAAGGAGGAGAGTTAGGTCTGGAGATAGCTTTTTACCCGTCTTATCTATAACCACTAACCTGTCCCCATCCAAATCTAATGCAAAACCTAGATCAAGAGAACTCGACCGAACTAATGCCCGTAGTTCATTCAGATCGTCTACAGTCGGATCTGGACTGCGTGGGTGGATGCCAAAAGTATCATTTATGCTAGCTATCTTGTATCCTAAACTTCGAAAGACAGTATTTGAGTATATGCAGGCTGCTCCACCTCCAGGATCTATCCCAATCTTTTTGTCCTTTTTTATCTGCATATCAGCTACGAGTTCTAATAATTCGTCTGTGTAGGTTGAAATGACATTAACCGAGCAGCCATAACTTAATGAAGTTTGTTGAACTGATTGCTCAAGCATCTCACTCAGTTCTTTTTCATAAAATCCCCTACCATCAATAATGAATTTTAAGCCATTCCAGTCTAGAGGATTATGGGAAGCGGTGATCATACAGCCTGCATGGGATTTTCTAGCTTCTCGAAAAACAACTGGTGTAGGAGCTATTCCTACATTGAGTATGTCTATACCCCGTTTCATTAATGTTGATTCAAACACTCGAGATATGATGTGACTAGAAGATCTTGTATCCCTCCCTAAGACACATTTTCTACCTTGGTCTGAAAGACGTGACCCAAATAATTCAGCATAATTGCAAATCTCATAAAGATTCAAATCACTCCCATAAATTCCTCTTAAACCAGAGACTGATATTTTCATAAGAACGATAGAGATCCTTGCTATATTATATTGATTCGCTATTCACGCCATGGAATACATTAACGATTAAATAGAGATCAAGTAAAATTTTGCTATCTCGCCCTAGTAGCTCAGACTGGTTAGAGCGAAGGTTTCGTAAACCTTAGGTCGTGGGTTCGAATCTCGCCTAGGGCTTGACACCTAAAAAGTATTTTAGGCGTGGCAGTTTGACTTTCGTAAATCAAAATCTGGAAGATAATTCTTGACTTCCCTTCTCAAAGCATCTAAAGATTCACTGATACATCTTTTTCGACCGGATAAAGATTTATCATAGGCCAATGCTTTACGCTTCAATTCATCTATCATTAGCTGTTGACATTTGGGATTGGGTGAGCCTTCAGACAATCGCAAAGAAACGGATACCTTAGGTGTAAGATTTGCTATCAGTTGCATTATATCTTCAACTTTGAGATCAGAATTTAATCTCAGAAGAACTTCCTTGATCTGTTCTTTTTTCAGTCCGGACAAAGGCATATTTCCACTGCTTACTGCTTTTTCTACCAAAGCTCCAACTATCTTGTGCGCAGAACGGAACGGCATACGATTTTTAACGACTAGCTGTTCTGCAATATCGATCGAGATAGCGTAGCTCTTCACAGCCATCTGTTCCATCCTTTCTCTATGAACATATAGCGAATCAATAACCATTTCCAATATTTGCAAGGAATTCTGAACCGAATTTGAGGCCTCCCACAAAGCTGGTTTGATCTCCTGTAGATCTCTACTGTATCCCGTGGGCAATGACTTTACTATCGAAAATACGCTATTTAGATTCCCTAATAGCGACCCTGACTTTCCACGTATTATTTCTAAAGGATCAGGATTTTTCTTTTGGGGCATTGCGCTAGACGTGGAGCTATTCTCATCCGAGATATCGATATATCCGAATTCTGAGGTAGACCATAGGATAAGGTCAGCAGATATTCTACTCAATGTTATCATAATAATTCCCAATGAAGATACGTATTCGCACATTGTATCACGAGAGCTAGTTGCGTCTATGGAATTAGTCACAAGTCCTATAAACCCAAGTAAAGCAGCAGTTCGATTCCTATTGATACCTATAGACGAACCACCGATTGCACCCCCTCCTAATGGGCACGTATTAATTCTATCATATATCTCATTCAGCCTGTCCAGATCCCTTGAAAGCGTTTCAACATATGAAAGGAGCAAGTGCGAAAAAGTCCCTATCTGTGCTTGCTGGGAGTGAGTATAAAATAGAATAACCGTATCGACATTTTCCGAAGCTTTTCTGAGAAGACTATTAATGAGATCTAACAGATAACTGCTTGTATTATTGAGGTCGTCTCTAATTTTCATTCTCATATCTAAAACTACTTGATCGTTTCTTGACCTTGCGGTATGCACCTTTCCACCAATTTCAGCCTTTGTCTGGTCGATTACAAATGCTTCAAGTGATTCATGGACATCTTCAAAGGTACTGAGATTAATTAGCGCAGGGTTTGCCTCCAGTTTAACTAAAGCACTTAATATTTGTTCAACCTCTGACACCGTTAAAATCCCGATTTCATGAAGCATTATACAATGTGCCTGAGTTCCTAAAATATCATAGTATATCAATTCTTTGTCTGCTTTGCCTGAGGATAGGAATCTAAGCGTGCTATCTTCGAGATTTTTTTCTGACCTGGATCTGTACACGAGTAATGCGCCTTGAAGTGTACCATACATCATATATAGTGTTTAGCAGACAAGTCGGAGCTACTTACATTTGGCGCAAAAAAATCCACAATCTAAATAGCAAGGGCTTATTTTGGTGTAATTCTAATACCATATCTTCTCATAAATGTAACAAAATGCTTTGCCAGAATGCCTTTGCATTGACAGGCTAAGGAGTCCAATTCTATCCACTCGAATTTTCTCTTCATAAATAATGGGATTCGGAACGAAATAATTGTGTCGTGGGTTCTCAGATTTTGAAGACTTGTTCCATATACCAATCTTTCATTCATATGCGAAATAATCCTCCTATTGCCCAGAGTTGCGTATTTAATTTGTCGCAGTTTGAGATATTTGGAAGCGTAGTCGTAGAAATCAGAGATAATATTTAACATGATATTGTGTTTTGCATCAACATTAAGTTCGTTATTACTAGTATTTCTTACTACTCGTGCTGGTACTCCCGCAGCGAATACTCCAGGAGAAAGGCTTTTAGTAACAACAGAACCCGTTCCGATAGTAGCCCCTTTACCTATCGTGATTCCCGGTAGAACAGTAACGTTCCAAGGGAGCCAGACTTCGTCTTTGATAGTGATATTTGCAAATATATACGGATGACCATTTAATGCGTTTTGCCAGGAACTATGCGTAAAGAGTAAGCAGTATCCCCCAATACCGACATCATTTCCTATCACAACACTCCTAGTTGTATTTATATAAGATCGGTAAAGCACTACACAATTGCTGCCAATTTTAAACATGCTATTCTGACTTTGCATTCCTCCTATGATCACATCCCTATCGATTATCGTATTGTTGCCAATAGAGATTGATCTGAATGCACTTACTACTGCTCGCTCCTTAATAGTAGTATTCTTTCCCACGTATAGCAAGCCATCAGAGAAAAGTTTACAGTTTTCCAGAGAGGAACCTGCTCCTATTCGTACATTCCTGGCTTTTATCTGAACTTTGTTTAGCTTGGCCCCATTTGAAATTACAACATTGTTTGCATCAATGTTAGAATCAATTAGGTCAGCACTATCTGCTATTACTTTATTTGAAGGCATTATGTGTTAAGTATTTTGCTAAATCAATTCCTCTAAAAACTTTAACGTCAGACTGAGAGGCCAAATATTCAACTACCTGACGATACATTCTACCACCTTGCATCCTTAGCACATTGTCATGCCATATCACTGTAATGATGTTGAAATCCGGACTTACGTTTCTTCCCTGTTGGATGGTCTTTTTGAAAGTAGGAAGAATATCATTCTCGGTAAGTTGCATATAAGTAAACAAATAAGCATCCATGATTGTTATAGGAAATTCCAGAAGAGCGTCGAATCTATAATATCCAAAATCCCCCGATTCGATCATATGTTTAGATTTTTTTACCGAAGAATCGTACATAAATCCTAGTTCTCGGAGTTTCTTTGGCAATTGTGTATTGAATTTTAGATAATGAACCCTATTTGCTACAATTTTTACCTTGGAGATTTCTTCTAATTGGGCTTTCTCCTTAAGCAGTCTTTCCTTTACATCAATAGATGAAGGGTCAGAATGAAGCCCTATTTCCCATCCACCATCTATAAGGGTTCTTATATCATCTTCGTAATCAGCAACTGTACCGTTTTCATAAACTGTTCTGAAAAAAAATGTCGATCTTAACCCATATTTTTCTTCGATCTCCATATATTCCGGAATGTTATAGTATGGATTGATTATCTTTGCATTTCTGATAGTTTCGCTATCAAACCTACTTTCTCTAGCTTTTATATGTTCTAATTTAGGGCCTTGTCTTCTCCAGTCAACATCGTGACTAAGAAAAATGCATTGCATCCCAATTAACAGATTGTTAGAAGTTAATTTGTATATCGACTGGTCATTCCATGCGAACAAGTAATATCCTAATGGGAAAGGGTAGCCTGCGTTCTAATTAGGTGGTCATCCTGATCGCTGTGTCACCATGCAATAGTTATATAGGGAATGAGTAGATCTTGTCCTTATTAATGAGCCAAGACCTTCAGCAAACGCGTAGGTTGATATTTGATGAACTAACCAAAATCGTTGATCCGGAGATTGGTATTTCTATAATGGAACTGGAATTAATTGATAAAGTATTAATAGAAAATGGCAAAGTCGATATTGATCTTCATTTAACCAGTCCTTTCTGTCCTGCGGTATTTGGATTCAAAATCGCGCAGGATGTCAGAGACAACGTCTATCGACTTAATGGAATTAACAACGTGAAAGTGACAGTTAGTAATCACTTTATGGCTGAAGCAATAAACAAACAAGTTAACGAAAGCAAACCCCCAGAAAAATCTGAGAACTAGACATAAAGGATTGATTTTACATGCTTCACAACTAGGGGCCCAAACTATTGTTAATGACCTAGCCATCAGTTCCGCTGTAGTCATCACTGTGAATAAACTCTAGCTTTGCTTTCTTCATACTGCTTTTAGAAAATTTCATAAGGTGACCTCTCATGAGCTGTATTCCTAAAGCAGGATCTACGCCCTTGGGGCAGACCTTACTACATGAACCAGCAAAGTGACATCTCCATATTCCATGGTTGGTATCTACGAGATTTAAACGCTTCTTGCTAGCATCATCTCTTGAATCACTGAAGTAGCGATATTCTTGTGCTAGCGCTTGAGGACCAGGAAATTTCGAGTCTGTTGCTACCGATGGACATGCCGAATAACACAAACCACATTTAATACAATACGAAAATTGTAGGTATTTATCAACATCTTCGGGAGTTTGTCGAAACCACGAAAGATCTTTTTTGTTGTCAATATCTGCAGATTTATTTTGTATATAAGGTTCTAGATTCTTATGATGCTTAAAGAATTGACTAAAATCAGTTACAAGATCGCGTATTATCGGAAAGTTACCCAATGGTTCGCAGATTATCAGAGAAGTGTTGAGCTCCGAAAATTTGGTATAGCATGCTAGCCTAGGGGTACCATTTATCTTCATGCCACAGGATCCGCATGAAGCCATTCTGCATGAGTATCTTATGCCTATACTTGAGTCCAGATAACTCTTTGCATATAGCAATCCATCGAGTACAGTCGTCCAACGTTGGATAGGAACCTCAAACTCATCATAATTTGATGTTCCTTTCATTTTCCCGATTGTTCGATAGATCCTCAGAGTGACAGTTTTAGCGGCCATAACAAAGTCTCCTCGAACAGAAGTTCCAAAACTCATATCTCATGGTACTAACTCGAGATATGTGCACTACAACTCCAATCCGTTGGCAAATATAATGGTTCGAGTGCCAAACGCTATGATAGCTATAGAGGCAATTATTGTACCGTAGCTAACGTACTTTTCCCATGTTCTGTTTTGGCGCAATTCTAGCAATATTATTCTCAAACCATTGAAACCATGCACTGCGATAAGCACGAGTATAATTTCAAGGAGAAGGGCATAAAATATATTGTGATAGTTTCCGATTACATTATTGTAGGTCAAACTAGCAGAAAACGGCATTATTAGACGCATTATTATATGTATGGCCACAACAAAAAGTGCGCATACTCCAGTGACATAATGGATTTTCATAATTTGGCTTTCCCGTATTATCAATTAATTCAATTCTCCACTCTCGATGATCAGTTTCTACTTACCTATCCTTTTCCAAATAGGACTTGAACTCCAAACAGCATTGCAAATGCAGCTAATATTAATGCAACCCAAATACCTGATTTCTGTCGATAGTTTAGAGAGCTAGGTGAATATGGATAATCAGGTCTCCCAGGTTCACCGAGCCCTTTGCCAAGGTGTGTAAATATAAGTCTGATTCCGTTAGCTGAATGAAATGTGCTTGTTCCAATTACCAGAATCAGAAATAGGTGACCTGCGGGGGTCTGTGTTAACTGTAGCATCGAGTTCCAAACATCTGGTCCTCCAATTATTGAACTGGTCTCAATCACATGGCCGACAAAATAGATAAGCAGAAAAACGCCTGTAAGTCTTTGAAGCCAATAAGAGACTCTTTCCCATCCGTATCCGAATGGATTAAGCCAAGCCTTTAGGCCTTCTCGATTCTCATTACTCACACTATGGGTGCTGAATTTCATGTTTTTTTTCGCGTTTTCCATTAGTATTTCCTTTCCACTGGCGCATATCGAGTGAATGCTATAGGATGCCATGCTATTTTCGGCTCTGCGGATGTGTGATAGGTAAGTGAGTGTCTTAAATACTTCTCGTCGTCTCTCGATGGGTAATCCAAACGAGCATGGGCTCCCCTTGATTCACGTCGATTTAGAGCATTCACCAAGACTACCTCCGCAACATCCAACATAGAATCGATCTCCATAACGTTAACAAAGTTAGTATTATATTCCGAAGCTTTATCATCAACATGTTTCCAAGTCTGAGATTTTAATTCTCTCAGCTCCCTAAGACCATCGACCAGACTTGTTTCGGTCCTGAACACATATGCCTTATCAT
Source organism: Nitrososphaerales archaeon (assembly GCA_029237525.1). GTDB lineage: Archaea > Thermoproteota > Nitrososphaeria > Nitrososphaerales > Nitrososphaeraceae > JARBAU01. The sequence goes on from JARBAU010000150.1 coordinate 36,241, forward strand.
CCATAATATCTGTTAAATGTTTTCTAACCTCATACGGGTTTGCTTCCCCTCTTCCCCGAAATATTCCATCAAATATCCGCTTTTCTTCCTCAGTAACTTGTTCTACTTGAATAGTCAAGCTTGTATCCAATCGCCTTAGCGCATGGTTCGCAGCATTTTCTCCCGTGATATTTCCCCAAACTAAACATTCTGCAGTAGAATTGGCACCAAGACGATTAGCACCGTGAGTACTATTACATGCCGCCTCTCCTGCAGCCCATAATCCACTCAATTCAGTCCCACCTTGAATATTAGTATGGATCCCTCCCATCATATAATGGCACACTGGCCTCACCTCTATCGCCTCACTGATAATATCTACACCTGAAAATTTAATACCGATTTCTCTGATGCCCGCCAGGCGCTCCTTTATTTTTTCGGGTCCAAGATGAGTAAGGTCTAGTTTCAGACAGCTCATTCCGCTCTCATGTTTGAAACCTCTACCTTCCTGAATTTCACGTATCATGGAGCGTGAAACCACATCTCTTGGCGCCAATTCCAGCTTCTCTGGAGCATATCTTTTCATGAATCTTTCGTCTTGATTATTAATTAGGTATCCTCCTTCACCTCTAGCTCCTTCGGTAATGAGTATACCTGATGGTAAAATGCCGCTAGGATGAAACTGCACGAATTCCATATCCTTAAGGGCAAGACCCTTGCGGTACGCCATATGTAGACCATCCGGAGTTGAGGAATACGCATATGTAGAAAAATTATAAATTCTTCCCGCGCCACCAGTGCAAATTATGCCAGCACGTCCCCTTATTACAAAGAAAGTGCCCGATTTCATTTCTATCGCGGTCAAACCACAAAATTCATTTGAATTGGAGAGTACTGAAGTACAAAACCACTCGTTAAGGAAATCAATATTCTCGTATTTTAAGCACGTGTCATAGAGTGTCTGCATTTCGTAAAATCCAACTTTGTCTTGAGCATAAGTCGCTCTAGGGAACGAATAGCCACCAAATTTACGCTGATCTATTCTCCCGTCATCTCTTCTCGACCAAGGCATACCCCAATGATCTAGTTGATATATTTCGAACGGAATATTTTCCACCAAAAGTTCGGCCACATCTTGGTCAGCAAGAAAATCGCTACCCTTAATAGTATCGTAAATATGAGATTCTTGGTTATCTCCCTCGTCCTCGAATAAGACTGCAGCGGTACCGCCTTCTGCTGACACCGAATGAGATCTCATTGCCTGGACCTTGGATATAACTGCAATACTTAGCTTCTTGCTTTTTGAAGCTGCAGAAATCGCAGCCCTAAGGCCCGCCAAGCCAGATCCAATAATAATAACATCATAAGAAATAGTTTCTGTCAATTAGGTTGCAGTTGCTCATTAATGATGTGATATTTGTTACTCATAAATATCTTTAGACAATGAAGGTCAATAGATTACTTACACTACGAAATCATTTTATATCAAAGTATATCCATTTGGCGCGGCTCATTTGCTCTTTATCCTATTTTAGATTCTAATGTACGGTCTCTGCTGTTAATTCGCTGACTCATCAGCACTATAACATTCTTTGGGTTTGCACCATGTAAAGTATTAATAAATACTTCTAGTAAACGGTATTGATTTAATCACAAAATGCCTATTGAGTACAACGGAAAAATATACTTTTCACCTAATTCTTCGGACAATGCCTTGGTTGAAAAGTCTAAGAAAAGATTGGTCGATGAGGGAATAAAGCCTGAAGATATAGAAATTAACTATAACGTACAAGAGTTGGAAGTTGGTGATTTATTTATAAACTACGACCCCCCTGATTTAGTCGTTCGTAAGGTATACGAGAAGAAATCTAATGGCATAATCAAGATGAAAAGCTGTGCTCTGATAAGAATTTAGTCGTTTTATAGCTTGTCCTGCAAAACCTCAGGAAGTTTATCAATTTCTTGAGTAGATTCCAGACCATCGTGCATTGACTTTATTGTCACGCGCCCATCCCTGGATTCTCTTTCTCCCACGATAACTGTGATAGTTGCTCCTCTAGCCGCAGCATCTTCGATCTGTTTCCTCAGTGGTCTACCCGAAAAGTCATAATCTGTAACATAGCCCCTTTCTCGTAGATCTGATACTATGTCCAATGCCCTAGCCTTGGTGTCATTCGAGGTAAACGCGACGTAAATCATTTTATGTTGTTCTATATTTCGACTTTTCTTGAGCGCCATAAGGATTCTTTCAACTCCACCTGCGGCTCCGGAAGCACCTATTTCTTTCCTACCAAAAGCTTCGGTAAGCGTATCATATCTTCCACCACCTACGAGTGCACCTATCTTGACTGATGGATCGCTTGCTTCAAATACAAATCCAGAGTAATAATCCAATCCGCGTACTATTCCGAGATTTATCTCTACGTTCCTAACATTGCGTGATTTCAAAGAATCGTTTAATTCAAATAGACGATTCCAATTCTTCAGCCGACCGGCATCGGCTTTGGAATAAACCGAGTCAACGTTTCCGTGTATACTCGAAAGACTTATCAGCTTGTTTAAAACTGAAGGGTTTAGCTTTCCCTTGAATTCATTGTATACGGCCTCGCTGCCTTTTTTAGGAACCTTGTCCATAGCTCTAAAAATTTCGCTAATAATTTGTTCGTCAGAGACCCGTAAATAATCTTTTATGTATTCTTCTAGCAACCTGCGATCATTTAACTCGATTATAACTTTCGTTAGCCCTAGCTTTTTTAGCAGAACTGAAACAAACTGAATAATCTCAGCATCAGATTCAGTATTGAATGTATCATAAATTTCAACATCCCATTGGTGGAAATACCGATATCTGCCAGCCTGGGGCTCATCATACCTCCAAACACCATCAAATGCCGAAACTTTTACGGGCATCTTAAGATCTCTTCTAGATGTGGCGTATCTGGTTAGTCCCACTGTCAGATCGAATCTGAGCGCTACATCTCGATTGCCTTTATCCTTAAAGGTATAGATCTCGTTCGAAATCGAAGGACCAGCCTTCACTTCTAGTGTGGACAGTAATTCAAGGGTAGAAGGTGCGATTAATTTAAAATTAAATGCCCTAGAAGTATCTAAAAAAGCATCCTTCATTTCTTGGATGTTTATAGCCTCTTCATAATCTATATCACGCATGCCCCTCGGTATTTCGAATCTCACGATCGAATTCGGACATGGTTCTCATTTAGATTTTGCGATTAGTTATAATATTTAATTGTTCACATTCTAATTGTTAATGAGAACCCTGCAATTTCGATATCTAGATCATATGGCTGACACTATTGTTGAAGCATATGGCGAAAGTTTAGAGGAGGCTTTTGAGAATTCAGCGCTAGCCCTAGTTAACATAATGTTTGAAGTAGATAAAGTCGTTCCTAACAAGAGCATTAGAATCGAAATTCAAGAAAATGATATTGAAAATCTGCTCTATTCTTGGCTCGAAAAAATTCTATTGCTAATGCTAACCGATGAGTTCATACCCTTGGAATTTGATGCTAGCATAAATAAGGAAAAAAGCAAAATTGCCCTAATTGCGAATGTTAAGGGTGAAAATTTGGATTATCGAAGACATGTTTACAAAATCGAGGTTAAAGCAATAACCTATCATGAAATGCACATCAAACAAGAAAGAGATAATTTCAATATACGATATCTAGTTGACCTCTAAAACTCCTGTATCTCCACATGCGAAATCCAGGTTAACAAATCTTAAATACTGAGTCTAACCTTTAAGTTTTCAAGTATTATGAGTGAAGATAAGAAAACAGCTGGCACATCCCAGACAGGTGCGACTCCCTTGTTAGAACTTTCGGAGAAGAATTTTGATGATGCAGTGAATGCAAATAAACCAATTTTAGTTGATTTCTGGGCTACATGGTGTGGACCATGCCAATTTATGCTTCCGATTTTTGACAAACTTGCAAAAAAATATGGGGAAAAGGTTTCATTTGGCAGACTTAATGTGGACGACAACCAAGGAGTCGCTATGAGATTTGATGTTTACGCCATTCCTACTTTCATCATTTTCATGAATGGCAAGGCTGTCGATCGAGCTGTGGGAGCAGTAGGTGAGAAGGGTTTGGAGGGCCTATTACAGAAGTATCAATAATATTTCGTTACCACGAGTAGCGTGTATGTCGACAACTATGGCTTGACTTTAAAGATAACCAAAGGCTGGATCGTCCTTTCTTTTCATTATGAGTATTGCTTCGAATACTTCCTTTTCTTCATTAGTTAGTCTATAACTAAACCTCTCGAGTAACATCTTGGCATTTCGGCTACTTACATCAGTATAAAAGAAATCCCCCTCGTTAATTTGTCTCCCTATTGTAGGCTCTCTAATTGAAATGGCTACTTGCATGCCTCTTGTTGCTTCATCAATAGTCTTGCCGCTATCTTGGATTTGGTGTACAGTTCCAATCCTCTTACCGGAATCATTTATGATTCTTATCTTCTGTCTGAGTCTTCCAACCAGAATCTCTGCACCAAAGACAGCAGGGTTATTTCTCCTGAATATAAATCCCTTCATAAATTGGAATTTGCAAATCGGCGAGATTTCATTAAAAAGGATAGATTCCTCATGCTCTTTCTGATACTTTGCCCAGTCCACATAACTACGTACAAGATTATAAATAATTTGTTCATTGAATATTTTTATATCCCGTTCTTGGGCTTCTTTAAGTGCATCTTCAAGTATTCTTACGTTGAATCCTAATACTACGCCTAGATAGCGATCCTTCTCTTTTACTGCAGATGCTGCAATAATATCTCTTCTGGTAATATAACCAATATCAGCAGACTGTATGGCTACACTTTCCTTATCTAGCATATCTGTGATAGCTTCAATCGAACCTATGGTATCACACTTTAGAATTACACCATTAGATTCTGTGTTTATAAACGCAGCATTCACCTCAGAGTGCAATAGGGTCTTAAGACGAGCCTCTTCCTCCTTTTTTTCTAGAACATAAATCGGACTACCCGCGAGAACTCCCTCCAGATCAGGTGAGGTTATTTTTAGGCCAGCAGCTGCAACTACCTCGATTACTGGCATAAATTTATCGCGCGGATCGCGCATCTCATCCAAAGGTTTAGGTACCAATAGAGCTTTTGCTTTCGTGACAATCGATGCGTCCCGTTTGGCAACAATAATATTGGCCCCCTGCCTTAATACCCCATCTAATAGTATTATATTCGCCGAAGGACCAAGACCAATCTCTTCGTTGACCTCCAATACTATTCCTCTAGCGGGGCCCTCGTGTCTTTCCAACTTTTGGCCAAGATATTGTTGGGTAAGACCGACTAGTACTACTAACAATTCAGGGATTCCAACACCAGTAACTGCACTTACAGGCACGATGGCAACTTCCCTGGTAAAGTCCTTGATACGCCAATAAGCTTCAGAGGTGTAGCCGAGCCTTGAAAGTGATCCTACCACACCATAGATTTTTTCATCTAGTATACTTTGAGTTATTTGGTCTTGCTTCCGGATTTCATTGCTTAGAGAGCCATCACCACTATTCCTCCAACCACTGATAAGGTCTAACTTGTTTAGGGCTATCACGAACGGAACCTTTCGTTTTCTAAGTATTTCCAAACTCTCTATAGTTTGCGCTTCCAATCCTTTGTTAGCATCTACTACAACAATGGCAATATCCGCTGCTGAACCGCCTCTAATGCGCAAATTAGCGAACACCTCGTGCCCCGGAGTGTCAATAACGAGCAATCCTGGGACCTGTGCCTGAGATTTTGCTAGATTGAAAAAAAGACTGCCGCTAATCTGTTTGATTATATCTATCGGAAAGAAGCTTGCACCTATATGCTGAGTTATTCCACCGACTTCACGCGCTTGTACTGCGGTACCCCTTATTTTATCTAATAGAGAGGTTTTCCCAGAATCTACGTGTCCTAACACGACTACTACTGGTTGTCTGAGTTGCACTTAATTACTTCCAAATATAATCTTGGACTCTTTTAAGAAACTTTCATGTGAATCGGAAGCGTGGACGATATTATCAGTAACACCCAAACCATAATCTCCTCTAATGGTGCCCGGAGATGCTTCAAAAGACTTTGTTTGACCAATCATTTTTCTGACCACATTTATTGCATCATTTCCCACAAGAATGCACGCTACAGTTTTACCAGACGAAATGAAGGAAACCAGCTCGAGAAAGAAAGGTTTCTCTTGATGCATTGCGTAAAACTCTTTGGCCTTCTCCTCGGAAAATGACTGCAATCTTAATTCAAGTAATTCAAGTCCCTTTTCTTCTAATCTAGTTACAATTTTTCCGACGAGATGTCGTTTGATGGCATCTGGCTTAATGACAACAAGTGTTTTTTGTATCGCCATTTTCTACTTTCTTACCTTAATTCCTCCTTTCACGTATTTACGAGTCCATTTTAACTTTCTAGCATCGCGGCCCAACTTTCTCGAATTTTTCTTGCACTTTGAAGAGCAGGTCCACTGAATCACGCCATCATTTTTTGCTAACATCAATCCATGCCCAGTAATTATACTCTTGCCACAAAAGAAGCAGTTACGAAGTGAAATAGCTGTCTTACTCATATAGCAGTCCTTCCAATATCTCCTAATTACTTTATTTTACGAGCCTCTCGCTCTGTTTCTCTTAACATAAGGATATCATTCATTCTTACTGATCCCTTAACATTTCTCGTCAGAATTCGACCTCTATCCTTCCCTTCTAATACTTTTACTCTGACTTGTATTACCTCACCAGCGATTCCAGTTCGTCCTACAATCTGAATTACCTCTGCAGGAATTACTTTCTCTTCTGCTGCTTTACTCAACTAGATTCCTTATTCCTTTTTGCTTTTCATCGACGAGATGGAATTAATGACTTCGTCTACTATATGCTGTGCTTCCCCAGCTTCCGTAATGGTTGCCGCGGCTGAACCAACGTCTATCCCAAGAGAAGCACCAAGTTGCTGCTTGCTTGGTACAAATATGTATGCTGCATGTCTATCATCGCAGAGAATCGGCAAGTGTGCAACTACTTCTGGTGGCTCAACATCTTCCGCTATAACAACTAGCTTGCTATTACCTCTTTCTATCGCCTTAGTCGTCTCATTAGTTCCCTTTCTCACCTTGCCGCTTTGTTTAGCTAAACGAACTGCTTCATAGATTGCATTGACCAGATCTTTTGGAGTTTCGAATTTCACATAATATGGCTTACTCATAATTTATACAATCACCCTTGGGGATCATTTCTATTTTCTTGTAGGAGAATGATATGATATAATAATGTTGTCCATACCTAGCTAATCTGGACTAGTCTCTCGTAAGACATTCTCTATTATGGAGCTGTATTCATGCACCATAGACGATAACCGTGATTCGTCCATAGACTCAGCATATAACCTTAACAGAGGCTCGGTGCCACTAGGCCTCACTAAAAGCCATGAATCGTTATCTGGCCAGATTTTTGCCCCGTCGATCGTTTCGGTCTTAATTGGGTCCTTATATGCAAGACACGAATCAACAGCCTTATTTGCAATAGCGTTTGTACCGCATTCGAATTTGGTTTTGTACTGATAGGTCTTAGGCAACTTGTTCAACATTTGGGATAACGATTCACGAGTTGTCGACGATGCAAGCATTTCTAATAGCAGTGCAGTTGTCATAGCACCGTCCCTTACTTCATTCATTTTGCCATACATAAAACCTCCATTTTCCTCCATTCCTATTATCGATCCGTGAGCCAACATTTGCCTAGACACTTCCACGCTTCCAACTTTTGTGAATGAAACCTTAGACTTTTCTTCTTCTGCTACTTTGGAAAGTAACATAGTAGTATTGATTGGACAAACTATCTCAGCACCGGTATGTCTGGATCTTATTAGATACCTTACCAAGAGCGTTCCAGTCTTATCTCCTGTGTGTGCAATTCCCTTTTCATCACAAAAAATACTTCGGTCTCCATCGCCGTCATAGGCCACTCCTAAATCAGCGTCAAGATCTCTTACGATTTGTGATAACTGGCTCAAGTTATTTGTAGTAGGTTCCGAACCACGCCCAGGAAAGTTACCGTCCATCTCTCCATTGATTGTTATCACATGGCAACCTAGCTTTTGCAGCAAAAAAGGAGCAACCGCTCCCTGAACGCCATTTCCCAGATCCATGATTACTTTAAACTTTCTACTGCGTATATAATCAGCATTGACTAAAGAAAGGACAGTCTCTATATACGGATTGATAATATTGTTTTCCTGAGACAGCACTCCACAACCGTCCATTCTAGTATAATTTTTTTTCGAGAAAATTTCTTCTACCTTTAATTCATCATCCCTGGAGAGCTCAACGCCATCTGAAGCTATTGGTTTTATTCCATTATATTCTGGAGGATTGTGCGAAGCAGTGATCATTACACCACCGGTATATTCATATTTTTTTGTTGCAAATTGTAAACAAGGGGTAGGAATAATCCCGGCATCCCAAACATCAAGACCAGCCGAATTTATCACAGAACCAACCAGTCTTGATACAATAGGGCTTGACAATCTTACATCTCGACCTAGCAAGATCCTTCCACTTTTAAAAAAGGTTGCTAGAGAATAAGTCAAGTTCATAATAAGATTGAATTCGAAATCCCTTCCAAAAATACCCCTAACTCCGTTAGTGCCAAAGATCCTTTTCCCAGATTGCATCTATATCAATTTTGGTTATAATTTAACGTAGACAATTTATTAGTATCTAAATATCTTGAATGGTGCAAGAATTAAGCTTGGACATTCTAGATTTGCATCTGAATTCCCATTATATTTTGTAATTGGAAATTATAGAGTTATCTGATTACTCTTATAAATAAACAAATTTAACCAACTTATGACGATAAATGGATAGTGCGGGGGTCGCCAAGCCCGGCCAACGGCGCAGGTCTCGTTTTTATTCTATTACAGCAATAAAAAAAGAGGGCGAAGCTTAGAACGAGCCAGGCTCCTATAACCCTGTTCCTCAGGGATTCGTGGGTTCGAATCCCACCTCCCGCATATGGTTATTATCATTGTCATTACCTAATCTTTTCGAGCATTATTAATAATGCCCCAGCAATTTACGTTAGTTTAGCACAAAGTTTTCTTTCTTTATGATCTTGGAAATGAGACTCACAAAAGTCAGCACCACAATCATAACAATGCCAAGCAGATATTGTATAACAGGTGGTGCATTTACGAAAAGGCATATTGTAATCAAAATTCTTTTTCCCCTTAAATTTTGGCTGCCGCTGCTGTTTCATAAGATCTGCGCACTAATAATAATTTCCGTAACTCGTCTTACCATGTTCATTTGTCAAATTGTTTTGCCTTCACCAAATTAAGTCTAGGGAGCACAGGTATAATTTCAACTATAAAGTGACCACATTATTTTGAATTTAAATGTTTGTCTGTTGTATTTTTGTAAGATTTAATTCTGGTACTATAGATCTTGGCCTGGTATGGGTATTGATCAAGCGCTAGTCGAGCTTACCGTAATAGGAAAGGATCGAAAGGGAGTAGTAGCTGACATAACTAATTTCATATTCGCGAAAGGGGGGAACATTGAAAAGGTTAACCAGAAAGTAACTCGTGGGCTTTTTGGAATGCATTTGGAAGCATCATTTCCAAAAATCGATAGGGTAAGTCTTGATACTGGATTAACGGCGTTGGCAAAGAAATTAGATATGGAAATTAAAGTCCACTATGAAGAACCAAACAGAATTAAAAATATAGGTATTCTAGTGACGAAAGAATCTCATTGTCTTGAAAAAATATTATATTCTAAAAAAAAGAACGAGCTAAAAGCAAATGTTTCTATCATAATAGGAAACGATTTGTCATTGTCCCAAATTGCAAGTAAGTTCAAGATCCCATTTCACTCGGTTTCATATACCGACGGAATCGACATGGCGGAACAGAACATTTTGAAATTAATTGAAAAGTACAATATCGATCTTATCGTTTTGGCTAGATATATGCGAATACTGACTCCAAACTTCGTTTGGCGGTTTCCAAATCGGATCATCAATATACATCCGTCTTTGTTACCTGCCTTTCCAGGGGCTCTAGCATACGCTCAAGCATTCGAAAGAGGTGCAAAAATAATTGGATGTACGGCACATTTTGTAACTGATGATTTGGACCAAGGTCCAATAATATGTCAAAATGCATTCAAGGTTCTTGAAAAGGACACACTAGATTCCATAAAGATGAAGGGAAGAAATCTAGAAGCAATTGCGCTTTTGAAAGCAATCCAGTTATACTTAGAGGGCAGGCTAGAGGTATATTGGGGAAGAGTATTCACAAAGTCTAGTTTCTAAATTAGAAATCTTATGGCTCCGATACTTAAATCATAGAAGAGTCTGTGACTACTTGATATTCAAAAAATTTCGGTACATGAACCTTATTTTAAAGTTGATAAACATGTACTATATAGTTTTTGTAATTGTCTATCCATATTAACGAAATCTCTGATCTGGAATTTCGTATTGCAGTGAATCGGATCCAGACAGCAATACTTCCCATAGGGTCGCTTGAACAACATGGTGAGCATTTACCAATTTCAACCGATTCACTAATTATTGATTATATTTCTACTAAAATAGCCTGCGAAATTCAGGCGTTTAAACTACCAGTTTTGTCTTATGGTATATCTTATGAACATACGCCGATGTTTAACCTCTCCCTACAAAGCTCAACTTTGTTATCGGCCTTATCCGACATAAGTTGCTCTTTATTAGAACAAGGAATGAAAAACATCATCATTCTTAATGGCCATCATGGAAATTCCGGCATACTGCCATACATCTCACAAAATATAGCCGAAAAAATATCTCGAGATTCTAATATTTACATTCTTAACTACTGGCAGTTTATGTCAGACCGATTTGATCATGCAGGTAAAGTTGAGACATCATTGTTATTAGCCATTGCTCCGGACCTAGTTCATATGGAAAAGGCAAAGGCAAACACTAAACATTTAAAAAAATCTAAGATAGCCTACGCTGCGTTTGGCAATTCTCCGGGTAGCTTTCCACGGTTGACAGGCAATGGTGTTTGGGGCGATCCTACAGAGGCAAATGCTGAGAAGGGATTTGCATTGCTAGAAGAAATTATTAGCAATACTAGATCTGTGTTATTCGAGCTTTTATAGGGACAAGTTCGGACAATACTTCGATTGCTTCTGTCGGTATTCTTAGTGATCGTAAAAATTAAGTATAGACATTGACAAACTGATACACTTGTTTAAAGTGTTAGGACAATGATATTTTAATATATCACCGTGTTACGCCTATTCTACAGGTAGAATTTAGCAATGTCAGTTGATATGGCCGTAAAGGTCTTGGACGAGAGCTTAGGCAAAGTTGTGCTCATAAAGCTAAAAGGAGGTAAAGTGATCAGAGGCAGTTTACACGGATTTGATCAACACATGAATTTATTGCTTGAGAATTCTGTGGAGTTACTTCAGGATGGCAAATCTAATGATCTAGGAACCATCGTTGTGAGGGGCGATAACGTAGTCATCATTTCTCCCCCTCCTCAATAGTAGTTGGAAATAAACGGGGTGGTCTAAATGACAAAAGGCACTACATCGATGGGTAAGTTTACGAGAAAGAAGGTCCACATACGATGCAGGAGATGTGGGCATAATTCGTTTCATAAGAGAGGAAAGAGTTGTTCAAAGTGTGGATATCCTGATCCGAAGATGCGACAGTATGGATGGATCAAAAGAAAAGTAATATGAACTAAATTAATTCAGATAAATGAGCTTATCTTTTATTATCTAAATAGTGACTTGGCAAATCAAATTGCTTGAGATTGTCATCATTACTGTAGCAATGGTTTTGGGAGCATTATCCGTCTCATTACTGCATGATAACAAGAAAATTAAGGATCGTATTTACAGATATAAAGTTAACCCAGTCAAACATTCGATCGAATCTGCACAACACGAACTAGGGTCGTTAAAGCTGGAAAGGGACGCATTGGGTGATAAGATCAAAAGAGTATACGAAGCTAAAAATAAAGGGGTAATAGACTCTTATGAGCGAGATAGACTTGTACTGAATTGCAGAAAGCAACTAAGAACACAGAATTTAAGAATCCATGAACTTGAAGAAATTAGTAACTATTCTGAGATTCTAAAACTGCGTTCAGAGTTGGTTAGTGTGTTAGAAACCAGGATTTCTAATATTGATACTAAATTAAGAGAATTGTCTTCCAAATTAATAACAAATAATGCTTCCAGTCTTGAGGCAGATGCCCTATATGCGGATATCCATAATGGTAACAAGAACGATGAGTCCACAATAGGGACATCGATAGGAACACACTTAAAAGATAAACGCCCAGCTAAGGAATATAGCTATGCTAAGGAAAAGGTCCAGAGGATGGAACAAGAGATCGTTAAAGCATTAGCGGAGCTAGAAGAATCACCCGATCCTCAAATTAATATCGAGATGAAGAATAGTCAACTTACTGACGAAAAACACAAAAAAAATGAACATTGAAGACACCTTGTCATTTTGTACTAGTCAAATTGTGAATTATAAATAGAAATATTTGCATTATAGGAACACATTCAATCCTATAGAACCAGATAGAAAATAGAGTAGCGATTCAAACGTTCAAATTCGATGTAATATCATAATTAGAAACAGAACCCACGATAAGAGACTTACCCAAAAGAGATGTGAATTTATAAGCAATCGCGGTGAATTGAAAATGGTACATAACATTTCTGGTATAGAAATTTTTTGCAGTGAATATAACTATCACCTTACAATATAAAGACAACGTGTGGGGTTCAACTACGTTTGGATAGTTGGAAGGTCTGCGAAGTCTAACGGTTATGAAGCTTAATTCGAAAAAATATAGATATAGTCACAAAAAATTTCCTCTGGATCGAATCCAAATAGCTGTCGCTCTTCGTACCTTTGCATTAGGATCAAGGCTTTCAAATTCAATTTAATATTGCAAAGTTGGATGGAAAAGTTAAAGTTTCATTGACTTTACCTTGTAATTTATAACTATGATTAACACTTCATCTGGAGTAGCAAAGGAAATTGTGAATAAGTACATTAGGGAAAACATGACGATCGGATTAGGGAGTGGAAGCGCGGTAACAAAGATTGTTAAAGAGATAGGAAAGATTTCAATAAAAGATTCTTTGTCATTCATACCTACCTCATTGCAAATCGGGGTTGTTGCAGAGGAACTGAATCTGAGAATTACCGATGAAACTAAAATCAGCGAAATCAATATTGTATTTGATGGTGCTGACCAAATAGATTCCGATCTCAATATGATAAAGGGAGGTGGCGGAGCGTTACTGAAGGAAAAGATAATTACATCAGCTTCTCGAGAGCTGGTTATCTTAGCAGACTCTTCAAAATACGTCAAGTCTTTCACAAGCCCTGTTCCCATAGAAGTCCATAAATTTGCTAGATCTATAGTTAAAGACAAGTTGAAACAAATTGGGGGTCAACCTCGCTTAAGAATTTTAGAGAAGGGTTATCCATTCATTACGGAAAGCGCCAATCTGATTTATGACACTATTTTCGAGCCTTATGAAAGCCAAAGCAAGAAGGAGAATGAAATTAAGAATATCCCTGGAGTCATTGAAGTGGGACTTTTCACTCGTCGAGCCGACGCATATTATAAATCAAATACTGATGGCTCTTTTGAAATTATTTTTGGTCATTAATAGGTCTACGTATAAACTTTCCGTGGCCCAGAGTTGTCTTGTCTACTATACCATTTTCCATCACGACTATACCTCTCACTATAGTCAAATCTGGCCAACCCTCCAATTCCCAACCATCATATATGCTATAGTCAGAAAAAGACATAAGCAAATCGGAGGAGATTTTTTTCTTCAAAGATAGATCCACGATCATAAGATCAGCGTCAGAGCCTGGTCGGATAGTACCTTTCCTCGGATAGAGCCCAAAGATCCTTGAAGTGTTATAACTCGTTACTTCGGCTACTGTTTTCAAGTTGATTCTACCTTTGTTTACTCCATAACTGAGGAGTACCGGGATCATAGTAGCGAGGCCTGGAAATCCTGCCAGAGCAGACCAAATATCTCCGTTTCCAACTTTTGTTGATAATCTATTAGCAACGTGATCTGTACCAATAGTATCAATATGACCCTGACATAAAGCTGACCACATATGATCGATGTCACTTTTTGATCTGAGCGGGGGAACGACCTTTCCAACTATATTGTCAAAGTCAGTACTATGCGTAAGGTAATGCGGACACGTTTCGATGTACAGATTGCCATTTGTTCGCCCCAGCTGCCTCTCTTCCAAAATCGTATCTAGTGCTCGTGCTGAACCTATATGCACAAAGTACAAGTCTGAATGAAATTGTCTTGCAAATGAAGTGGCTTTAGTTACACTAATTGACTCTGATATAGGAGGTCGAGAGCTGGACCATATTTCTAGGTTTGTAAGGTTCTCAAACTTTTTCTCCTTTGCCCTGTTCATGTATTTGGCACAAATTAGCGGATCTTCTGCATGGATCATTGTCAGAGAGTCAAGTGTCTTTGCGGACCTTATTGTAGATGACAGTAATTCGTCATCCATGTTCACTTCCCCTTCATAGAGCTCAAATGATTCAGGATCAAGATCCATGAGAATGTGATTTAAATCTCCAGCTAGATTCATGTAAATTTTAAAGGAACTGATACCTATTTTCGTTACAAGATAGGGCATTTCTTGGAGCTGAGAAGGATGTAGAATTGAAGCATGAATTGTATAATCAACATGATGATTATTTTTGCTCGCTTCAAGTTGTTTTTCGATGCGCTTGTAACTTCCAGACATCCTTAACATACGCATAATAGTAGTTACTCCCCCTACCGCAGCTGAAGCTGACTCTGTTTTTGCGGATTCCTCTATAGGTCGGTACACCCCATAATGAACATGTGGGTCTATGACGCCGGGTAATACATACTTACCATCTGCGCCGATAGTTCGAGCGGCCTGGATGTTTTCAGTCGAATGCTGAAGAGACTTAATTCTCCCGCTTTCTATTAATATATTCGTCTGAACGATCCCGATTTCTGGTATAACCACTCCTTTGGCATTTGTAATTAGGATGTCACAACTATTTTCCATGACCCAGATGCCAGTCGTTATGATCAAATTAGTATTTAATAACTAGCATAGTCAAAATTTATCATCTGCCTAAATGGTCAAGAATTCGATTTAACTGGCCCTCAATAAACCGTATTCGTAATTGACTGCCATATTAACAATATCGGTAGAAAATTTAGCATTTCTAAATTGCTTACCAAATAATTTATTTCATATTATCCACTTCTACAAAATACGATAATGCAATTCGTAGATATTGGCATTTTAACACGAAATCCAGATATAAGTGAATAATACTAGCCATACAGATGGCTAAAGACACATCTTCCGCCGCATCAAACATGATACCGTTTCCAACATTAACGATTATATATATTCCAAACAAAGCTGATAGTCTAATCGGCGAGATTGGCGAAAAGTATTGTAATATGACAACCGAAGAATGTAAGGGATATTTTCATGGGGGAGTTCAGAGGGAATATAAGAAAGTAACTATATGGAGCCAAGGAATAGATAGTTTATGGTTTAATGCTGTTATTGCCAAGATAAAAGAGCTAACCGACGTAGACTTTGTGCCTATCGTGTCTGGAGGCATAATGTATTCAGTTTAACTATTGTTACACATAACGTCCTACTAAACAAGGCGAAAGATGAATAAAACTAAAATTGATTGATCAAATAACTTAGCCAGTACACGGAGGTTATTGTCGGATGCCAACTAACTTGAAAGTAAGATATGACTTGGAATTTTTCATGGCATTGACTCTTAGTTCTACCCAATTGGCAATATTAATAGCCCGGCCCAGATTCGAACTGGGGTCAAAGGCTCCAAAGGCCTCTATGCTTGGCCACTACACTAGGCGATGTCTAAAGGCACCACTACCGGGCTTCCGGGCGTAATTTGTTATAATCTGCTACTTTATAATGTTACGCACAAGTGCTTACGTAGGATAGCAGCTTCTGTAAGGGATCTTCCATATTTCCAAGTATTCGCGTTGCAATTTTTTTCTGCCTTATAGCATATACTTCACTTCCAAGTATCATCCTTACTAACGCCAATAGTTCGCGGCCATTTGATGATCGCCTCGCTAACCCAGCTTGAACAAGGTATTTCTCTACATAGAAACGAAACGGTGAAATAGAAATTGTAGGCTTACCGAGAAGTGCAGCTTCTGTAGTCATTGTTCCGCCTGCCCCAATAAATATATCAGTCGAAGATATCAAAGATACGCCATCTACTACATTTTTAAGTACCTTTGCTTGACCTCGATATCTCTGTTCAACTTGACGAAATTGATCCTGATACCTGCAGAGAATTATTATATTTACCGACTGAAAGAGATTGTTTATGAGATCATCAATCATCAACAGACTGCTACTCAAATTGCTATCTGCTATATAAGCTGCTTTCAACTCTTCTAGCCTTATTAGGATATTTTTTCTGCCCTTCTCTAAAATGGAGCCTGAAATACGCTTAGAAGGTCTTGAATATCGGTCTCTCTTAAGCCATGCTACAGGATCCAATCCTTTATATCTAGTTATTAGATTGCTACAAATTCCAGAGCATTTCCAAGCCGAAACCGGTATAACCCATGGACAAAAAAGCCGAGCTAATAGTGGAATCGTAAGTCTTGTTACTGCAGCTGCGTGCGGCGAATCGTTATAACCTATGTGTTTGATACCAAGACCGAAGGCTACCCTACTACATTCTGGAGAGGAAAAAGAGACAGCTAGTGATGGTTCGAATTTTTTTATCTCATAAGCTAGCCTAAATGTCCTGCTAGTACTTGCCCGAAGCTTTTCATATCTTTCAGCTCCACCGTGCTTCCCTATTATTTCGAGTTTTAGATTCTTTATTCGAGCTAGTTCGACTGCTTCCCTATATTGTCGAGATGTACACAGAATCTCGTGTCCCTGCTCTTTTAAGCAATCTATAGCTGGTTTAAAAAACATTACCTGCTTAGGAGTTAAAATATCAAACCAAATTCTCAATGATAGGAGTATTACGAGCTACAATCGAATAAAGCCTTTACCTAATTTCTTTTATATACATAGGAATGCATGAATAGATGAATGCGCGTGGAAGTGGTGGGTAGAATTAGTTGAATTTTCGGCAATCAACTTCGTTGTCTGTCACCGTATATGGTCTGAGTACAGAGGGATACAGAATAGCATCCTCCATCGCAATTAAAGGGCTAAAAGTCTCATTGATTGATGAATCATCTAGAGTTGCTATAGCGCTAAAGCCTGATATCGCGCGTAACTATCCAAATGTGAACTCTCTGATAGACGATGAATCGTTGTTGGGCCTCGAACCAGTAGACCTTGCAATAAGTAGCGCAAGTCATATCTTTTTTGCCCCTAAAATTCGTAAAGTGGGTCAAGACGTAAAAGGTGACGTGATGTCCAAGTTTAGAGACGCAATAAAATCATTGAGAAAGGGTTCGTCATTTGTTTACACTCTTCCTACAGGTATGGGTGGAAATGATGAAAATATAGCCCTAATAGAGCATCTCACGGGTATGAGCGTGGGTACCGAGATTGATTATTACTATATGCCAATTTTTGGTAATGGCATTTCTTCACATGATCTTTTGATTGGTTCAGTACAATCTAAACAAGATGCCCAGTTGGAGCGAATATTGCTCGATTCAGATACAAATACGAGAGTGAGTTTTGTTGATATTCTTTCTGCCGAATTTGCGCACTCAATTAGAACTCTAGGTCGTTATGCTGGGCTCGCAAGTATATTGGAAGTATGTAAACTTGTAAACGATGAACGGGTTAGCAATGAGTTAATGTCCAACCCATTTAGAGATGTGTACATAGACGAAGTAGCAGACGGTTTGTACGATTTACGTGCAATAGCAGCATCGTTAGGTGGTGCTGGTCCATTGATGTATCTAGTCAACGGTACGATTAAGGGTACTGAAGGTTATGTAAAGCATCTAATAGATGAAATAAGAGACATTCTTAAAAAACGCGACCTTAAAGCAAGCAGGACAAAAGTCGTGATAAAGTGGAGACTTGATTTGAACGAGATGAGGGGAGACAAATTAGACTTACTTTTGTCACTAGAATCCAAATTGAAGGATTACATTGGAGATGTGGAATTACATAATGGCCCTTCTGTAGATTTGTACCCTAATGACAAAACTATCATAATTATCCCATGTACTAAGGAAGACTATGCAAAAATAGAAGCAGAAGGCGTTGTAAATAGCGAATGCATAATAATGAAGGCGAATCCTGTATGTGAGATAGTTGACTAACATCCTGAATTGATTTTTTATCGATGTTAGGGATAGGAAATTACCAGTCTTCAGACATACGATTCTAGGTGTGGTAAGATTCTCCAATCATGAAATAGAGAATGTTGACAATCTTTTCAGATAATGTACTGACTCGACGTGTCACAAGAGCATCTTCTATCATATTTTAGGCTCCTTATGTTTCTCGGGTCGTGCGAAAAATGAAGTTATGTTAATATCTCCTCCTGGGATTTATTCCATCTTTCTCTTTTGACTTCATATTCTTTCCGCGAGTATGCCACCCTTGCAGGATGTCCTATCACTACCGTATCAGCGGGAACATCTTTTGTCACAACGGCGGCCATAGCAATTACGCTGTTTTTACCTATCCTGACTCCGGGTTTTATTACTGCTCGACTACCGATTATCGCACCGTCTTCAACAGTCACTCCGATCATATATGGGCTCATGGGATAAGGGTCATTAGTGAACGTTGCTCCCGGCCCAATGAATACATTTTTGCCGATTGATGTCAATGGAGGGACATATACAGAACCTTCTATCCTAGTATTTTCACCAATCTTAACCGAATAGTCAATGTGAGTTAGAGATCCTATCATGACATTGTCACTTATTTCTGCGTCTTTACCGATGTAAGCAAAATGCCAAATCTTGACATTATTACCAATCTTTGCACTCTTGGATACGTAATTTATTATTTTATGATCATCATCAACCTCTTGAATTCTGCTATTGTCGTGTGTTTCTTCTTTCATATCCTAGCCATCCCCCAACTTAGTATAATATAATTCTTCATCATTATTCTAGATTTATCAGTCCATTAGTTTTCATTTTATAGTTATCTATCTAATTGTCCAAGTTTAGAGATGCCACGGCATTGCATTATGTAGGATATTAGTAGGAATGTCGCCTCGCCATCTTTGTAAAAATTCCAAGTCCTTTTCTCTGTCACGTAATTCATCTGGTAACATAACTGGGATTTGCTCAATTATAGGATAAAATCGTGTGCAGTTGATGCAATACAATAAGCCCATATCGATTATTTCTTCCTTCTCGTTATATTCATCTATTCTAGCGCTGGTAAATTCAAACAGTTCCAGCGGATAATGTTTGTCGATAGGGCAAGCTAAAATATTCAACATCGATTTTTTCAATCTGCCTACCTCAAATCCAAATAAATCGGAGAACCAGTGTTACTCGAAAGAAGAGCTGCCTCAGCTACCCGAGTAACATTCACCGCGTCAGTGGCTGAAGCCAGCGGCGCACAATTTTCCCCGCTGATTGCAGATAAGAAACTCCTCAATTCCAGAGTGAGTGGTTCCTGAATTTGATGCCTCCTAGGTATAAGTGTAGCATCCCCATGATCGATTTTGATCTCTTGCGTAATAAAATCTCCTGTGATTATCCCTTCTGTACAAACTGCGCTAAACATTCTCACTTTTTTTGGAGTAATCCAGTTTGAAGCAATAATAGCTACTTTCTGATTAGCAAATCCCAACATGATAGTGGCAAAGTCTTCATAAGAATGAAACTTCTTTCCTGCTCTGGCAAAAACCATAGTCGGAGTGGAGTTAAATAGGAACATCGCCGTATCTATGTCATGAACTGAGGTGTCATAGATTATACCTACATCCCGAATATGCGACGGCATTCTATTTTCCCGGTGGAATTCCATCATGATAAGGTCACCGTACTGCTTTTTATCTATAATTTCCCGAAAATCTTGCACTGCTGGATTAAATCGTTCAATATAACCCGAAGTGAGGATAACACCTTTCTTATGTGCAGCAGTAACCATCTCTTCGCATTCTATTGTTGAAAAAGACAAGGGTTTTTCGACAAAAATATTAATACCGCTATCTATTACTTTCTTTGCAACAATAGAGTGCGTTTTCGTAGGCGTACATATTATGCACGCATCCAAGAAACGTTCCTTCTGAAGTAACTCTTCGATAGATAGATAAGCATTGGTTTTATAAAGATCGGCTATTTTTTTTGTCCTCCCCGAATCTGCGTCACAGATTGCAGAAAGAACGCCGATATCATGCAGCACCCTTGCGTGGTTTTTACCCCAACCTCCGACTCCTATTACAGCAACACGTAGGTCTCTATTACTCTTCTTTACCATACTGGAGTTAGCCATCTTGAGTATTCCTCAATTTGCCCCGTAACTATTTTCGAATAGGTTTCTCTAATTTGCTTAGTTATAGGCCCTTCTCTACCGCTACATATTGAATGACGATCGACACTCACAATGGCGGTGATTTCTGCTGCAGTACCAGTTAAGAAAAGTTCATCTGCAAAATATAATTCCGTTCTCGGTATTGGTCGTTCCATAACTTCATATCCAAGCTTCTTTGCTATAGTAATAGCGGTATCACGGGTAATACCTTCTAGTGCTGATGTCCCTATATGTGGTGTATAAACAACATTATTTCGTATCAGAAAGATGTTTTCCCCTGCCGCCTCACTTACATTACCTTCTCTATCGAGTAGTATTGATTCATCATACCCATTATATTTGCTCTCTTGGGTTGCTAGAATTGAATTAAGATAATTTCCAGCAGCCTTTGACATAGGAGGAGTCGATGTATCATGAATTCTTCTCCAAGAAGAAATGCAGGTATTAATACCCTCAGATTTGAAGTATTTGGCAAAAGGAAATACAATTATTGTTACATGAGTAGGTGAATTTTTAGTAATGTTAAGATCAATTCCGTGTAGACCAACAAATGTTAATGGTCTAATATAACATGATTCCTTAACGTTACTTTTTCTAAGGAGATCCAACGTAGCGTCACAGAGCTCATCGATACTGTACTTCATTGGTAAGGAATAAACACTTGCAGATCTATGTAATCGCTCCATGTGTTCTCTGAGCCTAAAGATATAGAGATTATTCTGAGTGGAGTAACCTCGAATTCCCTCAAATACGGCTGTACCATAATGCAAGGCATGGGTAGTGACCGGGATCTTGGCTTCCTCCCATTTCAGACATTCTCCATCAAACCAGATAAGATCTGCTCCTTTAGTTTTCATTTAGAGCAAATTCGATTTGTGCGCTATAAATATCTTCTAACTAAGAGTATAACCCGTCTTTCGGAAATTTCATACCCATTATCTTGATAGTTTGATCATGGGAATTTGCAAACTGCTCAACTATCATCCAATTATCCTTAATTATACTGGCGACCTTAGATGGAACCATGCGTTCCCAATCGTTTTCTATCTTGAACCTTCTCGACTTGTTAGTTGCAGCCTCAAGATAAAGAGACTCTTTGACAGTCGATGCCGAGATGTCAAGTCTCTTGGCTTGTGTGGGATGCATCAAAAAGATTCTCAACATAAGTCGCTCAATTGCATCTCCAGTATAGGAATTGAAACGGTTTTCTTTGACATCTTCAAGGATTTTCTTTCGTAGAGACCAGGAATACGGGGAAATTAATGGGGGAAAATATTTTAGGAAAGGCGATTCGAATGAATAGTTAGGCAATACAACTACATTCGTATCATGAAAAATCGATTCGATCATGGCCTTCCTAATTCGATATGGAAAGGGAAAACTTCTTGTAGTGATCTCCATTCCCCTTTTTAAGAAAATCACGGGGAGAACGTATACATTATGATACTTGCTAAGTGATAAAATGATTTGTTCGTGGGCATTTGTTAAGGGATTTAAGTGTGCAAGTAGAATAATTGCAGACTCTTTCATCAGATCTTGCAAAAATTAGGGTAATGGAAACAAAAAGTGCCTAAGTGGCGATTATGAGCTTCTCTTTATTTCAATTTCTATGGTAGAGACGTTTCTAGTTCTGCCATCCTCTGACTGAACCGTCTCGGAGCCAATTCTTACTTCGCCTACTTTGTAACCTGCATTCTCCATTCTCTTCAAGATTATTTGGGAGACGTCTACCGCCCGTCCTATACTTAGGCCGCGCGCTTTGATCGTTACACATGGTTGATTAGCCAATTGAATCAAAGTAGACGTAACGTATGCCATCAAAGGTTTCTTGCCGATGTATATCGCATCACGTGGGGCATCTCTAAAGAATTGTTGATTTTGTTGTGATTGTGGTTGTTGTGATTGTGGTTGTTGTGATTGTGGTTGTTGTGATTGTGGTTCCGACATATGGATTGTAAACACTTTAGGATATTTAAATCTAGAAGCTCTCATTCTAATTTTAGCATCAGACCAATTGCCATATCGGATATTTCGCAATTATACAAAATTTGAGTCGTAAAATAGTAGACTCGGACAAAGACAATCTTTAACGCATCGGAATATAAAACGTCAGTATATAGCACAATTGAAAATTGCAACAGCATTGAGTGGGACCGGCCGGATTTGAACCAGCGATCTCCAGCGCCCGAGGCTGGCATCATACCAAGCTAGACAACGGCCCCATTGTGCAAAAATATTCTAACCTGTATTATAAACTGAGAACCTCAATGGTTTTGATTTTGAATTAAAAGTCAGTCCCAAAATATACTCTTGCTTATCTGACTTGCAGGTATTGACAAGAAAATATTGCGATTAATTTTAATAGCAAATCATGATCGGATGTGGATCTCAACCACATTCGAACCATCTTACATTACCTCCTTGGCTACTATCTTAAAGTACTCTTTTTTGCATTAGACAACAAATTATGTGTGTTTCGAAATGAATTTGATTGGTGGCATAAATTAAATTCGAAATGTCGTCCATAATATATTAATCCTTGACCGTTGGTTGGACAATATTCGCGCTCGCTAGTGTGATACTTTTTTAGTCTTTGATTCTTGTAAATATCTAAAATGTCCCACTCAATCCCCACCTCATTCAATTCAGATCTTTGACTCTAAATCATCATTTATTCCTCTAGCTTGACAGAAGATTCGATTCAAACGTTTCTCTTGATAGAAGCGCGGCTGCTATCAATACCATACCATACTATTTCAAATCCGAGCTTTGAAATCACGTCTAATATGCAAGATTCAGGGATACCGTTAAATTTCAACACGTCATTTGCTTCATTCAAGTTATCTATACTTTTGAGTAGACTTTTCAATTTTTCCAACTTAAAATCTGAAATCAGATATTTATCGACTAAGGCGTAATTATCGATACGATTCCTATTTTCAGCTTGCGATTGTAGCACTTTCAATAGAAACTCCAACTGAACATTCCACTTGTTAGCTAAATCGGTAATCGAAATAACTTCTTCATAATTATTATCCAATGAGTCAAGAATTTTATCTAAGATATCTTCGAATCCGCTCTCTATCAAATTTTTAGTGTTTTCTTCGTCTATTGTTTTAAGATATACTAATACAGGCTTAAGTGGTATGTTTTGATTATTATATAGTATCACTCGCTTGTCCGATATAGTTGAAATCAAGGAATGCCATGCATCTCTTTCAATTGAGCTAGCTTTGGCTGATGCATAAACACCTTCATCGATTGCAATTAACAAATCTATTTTATTTCTCTGATTAGCGTTTGCCGAATTTATAATAGTTTCGAGCTTCTGTACCTTTCTAAATAAATATTCCTTAGTCCAAAATCCTACTATTTCCAAATATACTCGTCGTTCATATTTCTCAAAAAGAAAATCAGGAATCATAGCTTTACCATTTGGTAGTATTAGAGGATCAGGCTCCCTAGTCATCTTCCAGTCATGAATAGATTGTATAAATCTAGAAGCGAAATTCCTCTCTAAATTACTGTCGAAATAGTCGTTGCCTGAGTTTTGGGCATATGTAGACTCTATAGAGGACATCGATGGCTCAGCTAATTTACAGGAGGATGATTCCGACATCTCGAATTCATAAATTTTCTTGTTTGAGGCAAAAGTTTTCCTCACGATCCATGCTTTTAATGACCAGCTAGGCAAAGAAATTATAATTGGGACCAACTTAGCAATTGCTGCGCCGTATCTGTCAGTAAGCTTGAACAAGCTAAGTGGCCCGTCAATTGAGCAAATGATGGAGTCCTTGAACTCAGATTTCATGGAGCCATCGCCATCCTGCATTGATCGGAAGACGTTTTCATCTTCACCTTTCACGGCCGGATGAGATCTGTACTCTAAAGCATACATTAGTCCAAGCCTCTTTACAGCTCTTAGAGCATACTTCCAATTTGTACCACCAGTCAATGAAAACTCAATCTTAATGCAATTGAACATGAGGGTTTGGATGAGAGACAGATTATACCACGCAATTAAATTCTCAGCAGTAATCGGTTCGAACCGTTCAAGTACCAGATTTTCTTCCAGATCACTCCACATTAATAATGAAACAATGTCAGGAGGTATCCCAGTCTTGGCCGCTACCACATTGAAGATTTCGGTTCTATCGATACTAGTAAGCGAATACCCTCTTTCTGAAGATAGTTCGTATAGCATCTTTCGAATCTCTGACGGGCTAAGATATTTTTTATTAAATACCTGGGCATGATCCGCTGACTGATTATTGACTTTGCATAAATCTCCCGTGTTATTAAATTTGCTAAATATATTTATATCGTCAAAGGTACATCTTCGCTCTAACAGGGTATATAAGCCTCTAACCAGCTTATAATCGTCATAAACCGATTCCAGAAGCGATATTTTTTTAATTAATTCACCTTTCTTTTCGTTAACTAATAGAGATTGGTTAAGCTCACTTATCATTTTGTCGGCTAGATGCACGTATAAATTGAAATTGGGGTTAGAAAAGTCGCAAAGCAAAGGCGCAATATTTTTACCTTTATTCGTAACTTTAAACCGTAAAAGTTGATGTGGTAACAACTAACGGTATCATGATCTCCCAAAGAATCCAAAAAATAACTTAAAAGTTTTGTTCATAACAATGGTTGGAGTCATAAGATTTATTATATCTAATACAGCACAATTGTTAAAATACACGATTAAGATACAAATGAACTCTTGCATATTAACGGTATTTAATTCATTCCTATTGATTGTTCCTTCCTGTATTAATTTAGCAGCCTATAGATAAAGGATTATGCGGAGATATGATTCGTTTAATCCGTTTCGTATTAAGTTATATGACACTATCATCTAGCTGCATGACTATTTCTAGACAAGCTGGATGCAGCACATTCAAATTACTAGTTTATCCAACGATCAGATAATTCAAAACTCCTTATGGTCCGCTTTGATAAACGATTAGTCCTTACAGAGTAATTGTTATCTACGAAATCGTTTTTGTTAAGATTATTATTGTGGGATTGGAAATCCAATTGTTCTAGTGTGCTAAGAAGTTTACATATTGATTTAGACTGGATCAAGGATACAAGTATTCTTGTTATAATAGGTTCATCCTGCATTATGTTACTATTCAGTAGTAAATTTATTTATACATTATGTTATTTATTATATAAAATATTTACCTGATTCTTCGTACAGGATGAGATTTACGTGTAATCATATAGTAATTAGTGTAGTAGATGCTCTAACACTTACAAATATTACTAATAATCTTCCCAATCTATAATCTATTATTAAAAGTTTAGCAACAAATTCGCTCTGTTTTGACCTAATCGAATGGTAAATTAGATAGCTTCTCAAGGCTCGATGATCCGGTCCCGGAATACGCAAATTAACAATAGCTAATAAGACAACAGTATTCGCATAGAATAATCTCCGATGAGTTCTAAAAGGTGGTAAATTGAAGCAGATGCAGATGATCACTCACATAATACTAGACTATTGCAAATTTGGAGTATAATGACATTGTTTTTGCTGATGTATGTGTGTGCTAGTCAAAAATGATTGGAAAAAAATTAGGAGATCAAGAACTCAACGTGTTTCAGTTCTTGTTAATGGGGGTGATGATGGTGGTGGTGATGATGGTGGTGGTGATGGTGGTGGTGGTGATGGTGGTGGTGGTGATGGTGGTGGTGGTGATGGTGGTGGTGGTGATGGTGGTGGTGGTGATGACCTCCAGCAAACGCTTCGTTGCTCACAATAGGTGCTAT
>JARBAU010000151.1 GCA_029237525.1 Nitrososphaerales archaeon
AAATTTATCGTAAGCTGCATATATGATGTATAAAAATCTTTGTCCGCAAGTTGCCAATAAAAGTACCTTAATCTAACTCTCTAATTTCGACATGGAGGCTAGAATAAATAAGTACTCAAATAAGTAGGGAATTGAATTGAGTCTTGATAAATAGTTCTATTTCTAATTCAGGAAGAGTGGTATGTAACACCGTAACGTACACTTTTCTAGGAACAGGTAGAAATTATTTTGGATTGGTTTATGATTCATACTTGATCTATTAAATTCTTGCTAGATTCTTAGCGATACATCTAGACAATAAATGTTTGGTGCGAGTCCAGATATTGGTTATAGAAACTCTTTTTTAGAGCATGTTATGATATTATGATTGGTGTCCTATCCTAAAGACGTATTTTCTAGGATGTTTGCTGGATCTCATAAGACTAGTCAAGACCTACTTTATCCGAAAGTCGAAGAAGCAAATATCGATTTCGAGGAAGTAGATGAGGCACTAAGAACTAATATTTTTAACGTGATGTTGGGAAGAAGATCTCAGAGAAAATTTGATGAGACAAAGCCAGTCGAGGATTCAAAAATGGAGATGATATTCGCAGCCGCCGATACAGCCCCAACTGCAGGAGGATTTCAAGGCTTTGAAATTTTTAATGTAAAGAGAGATGAGATCAAAGTCAAGCTTGTCGAAGCTGCCAATAAGCAACCTTATGTCAATGCGCCAGTAGTTCTCGTATTTTGTATGAATCCAGAACGGGTAAGAATGAATTTTCCACAAGATATTCTCAAGAAATTTTCGTTACAAGACGCTACATTGGCTGCGGCATATGCACAGCTTGCAGCTCACGCTCTTGGATTAAGTTCTATTTGGATTGGTATGATTGATGAGATCAAGGTCATGAACGCCCTCGAAACCAAATACACTCCGTCGTCGATCCTATGCCTGGGATATCCTCGAAAGATTTTGCAGCCCAAATCCAAAAGGAGCCTAATTGGTCTAATTCATGAGATCTGATCATTGATCTAGTAGAATATAGCTGCGCTGTACGGATCGCAAGTACAAATTGCGGTTCTACACATGTTGATCGAAAGCTTATCTTAGTAGACTGAGATAAAATTAATATTTGAATTTAGTCGACAGGATTTGAGACTATATAGCGGTGATCGTATGGACACATACTTTCTACTAGACTATTCATCAGGAGGCAATTCATAGGATTTTAAATTAACAGGTTTAGGCAAAAGATAGATCAAAGTGTGTCTGAAAACTATTGCCTCTGGATTAATAATGCTAAATAGGTACAAATTAAATCAGAATGGTATTAATAAACAGATCAACACGATACGGTTCGATGAAGGTTGATCCGGCTACGTATCATTCTATCAAGTAATGCGTAATTTCTTCAAATGCATTTAGGAACATTTAGCATGCCGATCCTTTGTAAGAGTAGCAAGGATTACTATAATTGATGCAAAACGTTCCCAAAGTTGTCTAATCAGAATATAAATAAATAGTTCATGTAATATTCGATGTGCCGGTACAATAATAGATTTAACTCAATTTTTACAATATTAATAATAGCGGCATTTTTTATATTTATCTTCTCCCCACTGGGTTCTGGCCATGTCGATGCAGCCTCTGTAACACGAGATATTTCTTCGTTGCCAATATCGTTTAAGGATTTGATAAATAAATCACGAAACCTAACCCAGAGTTACCAAAACGAAACCTCGAAATTTGCTGACGGGAAATACAACAATCAAACTATGGTGTCAATTACGAATGATTATCTACCTAAATTTCAAAAAGTAGTTGACGACTCAAAAATTTTACAAATGACAGGACAGTACTACAATGCATCGACTCTTTACACAAAGAGTCTAGAGTCGGAGCTTCAAAGCTATATACACTTCCGAAACTATTTATCAACAGCAAACTCAACTGAAAGTGAAGCGTCAATGCAGTCGCTAGCAGACGCATTTAATTATGAAAATGAATCATTTGATGCAATTCGATCAATCAGGTAATGGGATACTTCGAGCAGAGATTAGGTTGAAATTCGATACATGATGGTGGAAAATGGACAGTTATTTCGCTTTAGCGTAGCAAATCGGCATGACAAATTCATGGATACTCGATGAATAGGCGACAAAATAGGTGTTAAATGCCTATAATGCTTCACATAATATCTATTTATACTCAACTTGTATTTTCTTATCGCGCATAGGACAGATATAAAGATCAGTCTGACTCTGATCATAAAGATTGTGAAAAATGGTGTGGCTTATCATGTTACTCGAATAGATATCTATTTACTAGTCGTATTATAATATAGAATCACTAGACAGTTGGTTTATGTAGAAAAAAGTCAGTGATTTCTGCATCTCTCTATATGATTTCGATTCTTGTTCCATTTGGATGGTACTTGAATACTTTGCCTTCTATTTCATCCAAGATCTTTTTATGCGAGCCATCACAAATTGGTCGATTCATACGAGCCCACACATATCCATTTTCTCATACTTCCTATTTTAACTTCCATTGGACCCTTAGCTTCTTTTCTAATTGATCTAGCCATATCAATAGTAGTTGATCACTAAATAATACACATTAAGACTATCAATCGTCAATTAGTTTGGGGCTTACATTATTACTAATTGAATTAAATGACTAAAAATAGATATTTTCCAGCATTTTATTACTCTCTATACATTATACTGATTAGACATTAAATTGGACAAGTATATATATGATGCATGAATTTTTCGAGGTTCTTAACTTGATATTCAGAAATTCGATTGATTAGTTATTAACACCAAATTCTCATCACGACTATCTTTAGAGCACAAGGTATATGTTCATAAAAGTTTGAGAACTTAGCCATTGTTTAATTAACGATGATTTAGACTTAAGGATTCGGCGTCACTTCTCCACGAATGAGATATCTACAACTGAAAAAATGAATCTGCCTGACTAAGCTGTTAACACCTAATTGGCCAACACCTGTCATAAACTACTAAGGTTCGTCGTAAGTGATTTGGGTATAATTTAAATCACCTGGTCCCAGATATATCTTACATAATGTCTGAAACGGAAAGCGACGAAATAAAAGATGAAAATCATGCCCTGGAGGATGATGAGCAGGATGAGGCGGATGATGAAGTTGAGGAAGAATCTGGCGATACAGAAAGTGACTAGTAATTAGCCACCGTACAAATATAAAACTGCCTCCTGCACATTTGGCGAGAAAAATCCTTGGTCTGTGATTTACATTGCTTAGATTTGGTCTGTTGCTAACCGGAATGGATTTCCATAAATAAATTTGATTCGAAATATCCAATTATTTTTGAATCAAGAATTTTTTTGATTGACCAGAACAAATGCACATTGTTGAATTTACCCCTTTCATTCAGTTGTTAGGCTAAGGTAACAATCAGTTAATTACAGGCTAGACTTGTTAACGAGTTCCCGTCTTTGCCATATAGATTATACTCGTAAAGATGGGTTGAAAAACAATGATGAATTTTCTAAGAATCTGGAAAATATAAATATTTGTATAGTAAGATACTTATCTGGAATAATTAAGTTTCACATGTGAAATCATATTCTCCACTAGCAAATATTTGCTTAATTATTGGAGCACTTACTATGGTTTTTGGGACTATTTTTCTCCTTCAAAGCAAATCTATTATCGGTCCAACCGCATCATTTATGTACCGCAATCCCGAGTGGACAGGAAATGGATATGTCACGATTCTCATAGGCATCTTGCTCCTTGCAACAGGATTTTACTTAAAAGTTGCTTCAAGTCTGATTAAAAACAGCTAAATAAACTGAAAATTAGTATATATGGCAAGGATCAAGATATTATTTTTAATATTTTGGTACAAATGCAGATTACAGTAGCTTTATTCGCTATATTAAGAACAGAATTGGTAGGGGTGATAATTCCACTTAATATCTATGCAATACCAGCGAATCAAAATCCATTGTCACGCATTGCTTGTTCTTTTACAATCCGTGATATGTTTGTATTAAATTATTCTGATCATTAATATCATGAGTTGAAAATCAATCTGACAAGTTTTTAGGTATCCAATTTTGTTTTTATCCTGATCCAATTGCTAAAGTACTAATTTACCTCAGTTTTCTAATTTTTTGTCAACCAAGCAGCTGAGGCCAATAAAATTATAATAATTTGTTACTAACTTAAGTAACTTCTTGAGAAATCAAAAAGTATTACTCCATGCTCTAAAGCTCTTTATATGCAGATGCTTGCCCAATAAGTCACATGTGTACAAGTATGCATTATTGTCAGGACAGTTAGATCTATAAAATATAGACTGACTAGTAAACCATTGTTATTTAATCCAAAATAATAATGCACTTATTATGATTGATAACCATTATAGAATCCTAGAGATAGGCACATGCAAGCCATCGTATTCAACGATATCAACTAGACAAAGAGGAATTGAATCATGTATTAGTGATTTAAATTAAGATATTGCAGTGTCACTCTCAGCTGATTATGTTAACATTTACTTATGCTTAACTCCCTTTATGACATTTTGATCAAGAAATAATATCTGAGAAAGTCATCAAAAGATCCATGAGAACTTGAAAATTTATAATAAATCTAACAAAAATTTCATTAATACGTAATCTATTTCGCAAGCATAATCGTTAAACCACTGCTGACGTCTGCTAAATAGATTATTGATTATTAATCTCAGAAAGGATGAGAATAGAATAATAATGATGACATCAATAGCATGATATCCTTGAAACTCAGTTTGACTGTAAATTTAGGGGATGGCTATATTTCAGGATCTGCAAATATCGGCCAAAAGTCATTCAAAATAAACATTCAAGAATCATTAGAAAATAAGTTGGTAATTCCGGATGATTTGCAAATAGATTCAGGTCCAGGCTTTGTCCTGTTTGAGACTGAGAAAAATGAAGAAATACTCGTGAAATGCAAGATTCTAGACGAGCCAACAGATATGATCTTGTTATATATTGACATACAAACGTTAATGAGATTGACAAAAGACCTTCCAACTACTATGAGCGTAAATGGTGAGTAATCAGCTTCTGTTGTCAATACTAGACTAGATATACATAACCTGATCGATCTAAACTTTTTCACGGTACACAGATATCGTCCTTTACTTGAATAATCCATTTGATTTATTCTAGATTCTTCTAATTGTTAATTCTTATTATCATTATTTGAGATGGATTTTTTACTTAAATCATGCCAAATATTATCAAACTAAAAAGAATCGATGAGCCCAATAGGAATTCGTATGATTATCACTTAATCGATACGATAGTGATTGGTCCATAATGGACTACTTGCCATCACCTTTAGCTAAATTTACTAATCATAAACACATCGCAAGGTTCAGTGATTATGAAACAACACGCCACGCCACTGTATATCAGCGTTATATTATTTCCCAACATTTTAGCCATGCATCCATTTTAAACTAATAATATTGACTTCAAACTCGAACTATTTTTCATTGTGTATATATAGTCATATTCTAAGAACCACAATACAAAACATAAATGGATAATGAAAGTAACGATGGAACATACAGATCTTTACTTAAGGAAACAACGAGCCTCATCAAGAGTGACGACTGTGACGCTAATTTTAAGGATTCTGACTACTCCATCCAAGTAGATGATTGGTCCAAGATATACAGTTCGAAAGCTCTTGCAAAGACCATGGAAGGCATGTTGTGTGGGAACGTAGTAGCAGAGTATAACGATAACATAGTACTAATAGATTTTGATTCTTCTAATCTGCAAGAATATCTAGTGCCAAAATCAATAATCGAACGATTCGATGGCACGTATTTCTATCTAACGATCTCTCACAATGTATTGAAATCATATGGATTTTAGTTGAATACATTCAAGTTCCAACTAAGGAAATAGAATTAATCAATAGGCTTGATAGTTCGTGACTAGATTTTTAATATATTGGCGGAATGGATTTAGATCAATTCTATTTAGCCCTAGATGAGAACTAGATGTTTTGGTTGTTTCAACAATCGATTTGTTTCGCCGCATGAATATAGGATTTTAGCTTACTGTATTATTCTTTGTGAAAGTTTTCGCACATTATTGTGGCAAAATGTAAAGATCATACCTAATAAAAATAGATTCAGATATTTTCAAAAGACTTGCTAAAGACTATGATAATTTATGGGGTAGAAAGGGAAATTGAAGTATGCGATGAATGCGAACAAAATTATCTTTTAGTAGATCGTAGATGTGATTGTGGCAAAATACTATGCACATCTTGTTACTCATGGCATAAGGAAAGCATTGGCGCATGAATTCAAGAGATGGATGATCTCGCGCATTTTTCAAAAACTAGTTAATTGTCTCATGTCCAATTTGTCTAGTCTCATGAGTTGTCTACAATAATACTATGTAATACCTTATATGATCTCAGTCATTTCCTTATTGTATGGAACGAACATGCATTAATAATAAAAAATCAGAAGCGATACTACTTGCTGCCTTTTTCAGTATATCGCTAATTTTGTGGAATCTGCCTGACTATCACATGGCCAGTGCTCAGAATAATTCTCCAATTTTAATCCATGGAGGTGGTAGGGGGACTATAGTATGCGTAGATGGTTCGACGATGCAATCAGATATTTCGTTTATAATATCCAACCCTAAATACCAGAGTAATCTTAAAGGGAATTGGAGCCTTAACGATTTTAGCGACCCTTTTCAGTCAGGTTCAGTTGTAACTGGAGGTCCAATATACACAGGTAGCGCAAACTCATTGCATTACAACGTAACCGGTGAAACTGACAATCTCAAGGAGAAAATTAGACTGTGTAATCCTGCTCTCTTTGCACCTATATCTATAGTAGGAGTATGCGGACGCAACGTCATCATAGACGTCGGACTTAAGACAAACGAATTGTTTGATGTTGTGAATCCTTTCTACGGAGATGTGGTATGCCAGAGATAGTGCATAAATTAATTATAGATTAAACCATAATGAAAACTTGTCCGGATGCCAGTTTCGGAAAGCAACACTGAGTGTGCTCAAACTTGATTGGAATAACGATGATCCGAAAAATCCAGACAACATAGAGACATACAATCAATGCTGCTTGTGATTAAGAACGAATATTTTAGGCTCGCCATTTATCATTATATGAGATAAGTTACTCCCGATATGCAAGATAAATTTATGAAGCAAGGCCCATTAGTTCTTATAGAGGTTTAAAGTCGAGCACTCCGCCTATGTCAAATAGATCAATCTCATTAGCCATCTCCTTGGCCTCATCAGCTTCTTCATTAGAATTATCCATACAGAGATTGTAATATTTACACAATGTGCATTTATTGCCCCTGTAGCGCTCGCTAAGCTTTGGCAGCATTGAAACATCATTTTGATGCAATGCATTAAGAAAAAGGTTTTTGCGTCTCACCATCTCGTTCTTGAGAATTTCTCTTGAAATATCTCCTTTAGGTAGAGATACTGACCAGCTTTCTATTCCGGGTTCCTTGCCGTCGTGTGGTTTAAAGTAATAATCACCTTCGGAGTCACTCCGTATCCATCTGAACTCTTTGCAATTATATCTTATGGACAGTATGCCTTTTTCGATATCAGTTATCACTAGATAATATAGCAGCTGCCTCAAATAAGATCTGAACTTCTCGTCAGTTATATCCAAACGTTTTCCGCTAAGAGTATCCTTTAACTCTACGATTACTTCGTCGTTAACCATCAAATCAGGATGTGCAACTATTCCATCAGACTCTATGTCAGGCTGCGCAAGCCCAATATTCACAAGATTAGTGATAACAAATTCGCTGGCCTCTCCTCTAATAAAATTATGCATAGAATCGCTAGAAATAGGATCCATTTCGGGATGCTTTCTAGAAAAATACTGCTTTCTAATACACGTAGTAGGTATAATATCTGAAACGTGTACTTTATCATCAATTCTTCTTCTACTTTCGTATCTCAGTTGGAGGTTTATATTAAGGAGATCAGTAAAATCTTTATTTCTACGAATTGTTATTGTCATTGATTTAAATTCAATTCATACCAAATATATTCGATATAATTAGCACTCCCACGAAGTAGTTGATGACGACCTTATTACAGTGACCATTGTTATCATCGATCTACACGCATATACCAGTTTCTGATCATTGGGATTAGCCGTATACGGATTCTACTTGATAGAGACATTATATTATAGCTTTTGAATAACCTTCTTGAATGGGATATCACGATCCCACAAATTAAGGTGAATAGCTCGTTAGGATCATTAGTTCGAACACTAAAAATGTGACTCTAATCTGTCAGTCATGGGCATGATTCATCGTTGTCTACCAGGAATTATTTACTTACTAAAATAGTAAATTGGTCCTTGTAACTCTGAAGTGTTTACACTTGGTATTAATGGATTATCACACTGTATAAAAAATGTTAATATTATCAGCATTTTCTGATCATAGTATCAACATGCAATATCATAAAGCTGCCTTTCTAGGCTCCGAAAGGTCAAAAAAAGCTCAAATCAAACTGTTTGATTATACTGGGTTCGCAATGTTAACTTATACAATCAAAAATATCAAAAATGATTTTCAACCAGTTGGAGAAGAAATGCTTGTTGGGAAAATGACTCGGGGAGAAGAGACAATGTTATTTATATGTGATCGGGATGGATATGCAAAAGCTCAATCGAAGCCTCTACCTATTAGTAAAGGCGAAGAAATCTATAGAAAAATAATAAGCGACGGAATGTCTGAATTTGTAGGTGATATCAAAACTGTGACCTGAAAAGACCTAATTGTAAATTCAATTGGTCTATTTAAATTTTTATGCGAGTGTCATCCTTTGCATTTATTTTACCACCATGTAGCAGTATTGATACGGGTTTTCATTAAGATTAGATCATTTTGATGAAAATGTCATTATGATAATATCATGTAAAAATCACAGAATTTCACTCATGCCGAAGAACCAAGAAGTAATAACCTTAAAGTTACCTCTTAAACGATAATGACAATTTCCAACTACAGAAACCTCACTTCACTCTATATCACCTAAAATTCGGCGTTAGGACACTAAAGGCGACAATAGTCGGTAGTTAACAAACTGTACTAAAGAACTCATTTATAAAAGTTTAAAACCTATTCCTTGAAAAAGCTCTAAATTGATTTAGGAAGTAGATATTTTTCAACAAATCTATAATAATAAATCTATGTTGGAAAATTGACAACAGTATCAAATGCTTGAATAATAAATTAGCAATGTTCTAGCCTGTCGTGTCGGGAGAACAAGGATTTAGATGGTAGAGATATAATCATCTACTTAACCAAGGATTATTCAGTGCAATTTATGTTCGTGGTGGATATTTATTATAGTAACGTTTGGTTCCAGATCTTGGTAGCCGATTAAATATCAAAAAGCATCCAGGTTTATCTAGAGGAACTAATCGCAGATATAGTATCAAAAATAGGAATTCTAAATGAACTAATGTTGACTTTTTATTACTGTATATATGAAAGAAAAAAGATGAGGACAGATATTTGACATCCTCAAACACAGATATAAAGACTAATAATATGATTTCAGATGAGTTGGCAGCGATGATAAACACATGGGTTACAAGTGCCGTAAACGTTACTCATCTACCTCGTCTGATTATTGAAAGGGCGATAAAAGGAAGGATTTGATAAGGAGACAATCAGATAAATAATTATACTAAAACTTAGGGCGGGGGTGTGCTTTCGAACAGATCCATTATATACAAAATGCCTAAGGAGGTAAGATTGAAAAATTACCCCGAAACAAGAAAGAAAGCAAATGAGCCTACTACCAATTGGCAGAAATCTGCCAATTCGGAGGAAGTGGCAAAGCTTACTGCATACGTAGAGACCGATGAAGACTTAAATGGCATAAGGCCTCAAAACCAAGGGAACTGATAGAGGACATTAAACAGGTACTGAGAAATCAATCCAATAATATATCAAAAGTATTGAAAAATGGATTAAATGACGGACTAACCATGGTACAGATTGAAAAACTTGTGTTTGATGTAGCGACAAAATATTGCGATGCTAATCAGCTAGACGAAGATGACCGGGAGCAATATTTGGGTGATTTAGACGGAGTTATTACTCTGGCCATTATGGAGTCGGTTTCTGAATTGTACTGTGAGAACAAACGATTAAAGACGATAATTGCCAAAGTAAATTAGATCTCTATTTCAAAGTTTACGCATATTTTCATCAATGGTAACAACTAAGTGTGACTTTTAAGGAATCATGAAACTATTTATAGTAATTACAAATCTGATCAGACAAATTTATGCAATGCCGCGGTTCATATTAGCGGCTATCAGATCTTTCCACACTCCAAATCTGAGGTAGAAGCAGACTGAATAATAATCCAAAATCGATTGCAGTCTAGACCAACCATCACCAAATCATACTAATTAAACCTCATACTTGTCATTTACGATTAAAAATGTATATTATAAGATGGTAAAGCCTCAAGTTCTAGAATATCTATTTTTGACAAGCTAGCACACGGATCTAATTTTAAAAACATTATCAAACTTTTGGAGATTTGTAAAAGTACACCATAACTGTTTCCGAACCAAAACCGATGTTGGAATTCGAGTATCCTTCGGCTTTGTCATTGATGTACTTTTTACATTTACTGTCGCTGAATCGGCGAACCGTGTGGCATAAGCTATATTTTTGATCATACGATAGACTCTATTAAGAGACAATCTCAGTCCCGATTTGGATTCCACTTTGAATTGAATTCAGAATATTAGAGATTTCTGCCTTTAGGATTCTAGTCGGTATTTTGGAGCGCTCGATGACTTTAAGTGCAACTATATCCATCAAGTCATATGTACCTGCCATCGAGCTTTCGCCTTCGAGAAGCCGAAGGCATTGTTGTACTGTGATTGTCTTAAGGAGTTTAGCATTGTTATTAATATTGGGATCCGAGTCATATATACCATCAACATCAGTAGCATTAAGAAATCTTGAAGCATTTACTATTTCAGCAATTAATGCTGATGTGGCGTTTGTACTTTGTCCTGGATGCAGACCACCTGTTATTACTATCTTTCCACTCTCCGCGGCTAATGCTACTTCCTCTAAATCTTTAGGGATCTTTGGATAGGCTTTGTCTTGCAGTGCAGCTAACAACAACCTTGCGTTCAGCCTCGAGACATTAATCCCCATGATATCTAAATTTGCCTCGTCTGAACCCAATGACCTTGCGAGATCAATGTAATGCCGGGCGATTCGTCCTCCTCCGGAAATAACAATAGGTTGAATCTCCTTAATCGAGGAGAACATATCAGCGTATGCTCTAATCTTCCTCTCATTCGTATCTTCACCAAAAATACTGCCACTTAGTTTGATGACTACCCGATTAGCTGTATAGGATTTTCGATGGTGTTCAACCATGGTCTCTTCTCCTTTCGATTACACTCCTAATACACTTTTCAACACGATTTCTACTTTCCGCTGTTGTATACACCCTTAACATGTTAAGAAACCCTGTTATAGAATCAATTATTGGTATCTCTGAAACAGGAATTTCATAAGCCCGCTTTCTATCAGACAGAATCACCGAACTTATTTCCTTTTTGTTTGGGGTCAAGGGCATTGAGGATGCTCTTGACGAATCCACAAACACTGAAGAGCCACTAACACCGGCAGTCTTTGCAATTCTTAACCCTAAATCGTTTAAGGTGTCTCTATTAATTTTTTTGAACGTCGGATCATGTCTATGCAAGAACTTCTCATAAACGCATTTTAGAAGTCTCCTAGACTTATAGGATGTAGCAAGCGCTGATGCAATTTTATTCTGATCTTTAAGTGAAGCAATTCTCTCTAGCACGTTCTCGTCAGTCAATTCCGATAAGTTTTCCAAAGAAACATCTGTTAGATTTAGTTGGTCATCAGCGAGTAGCATAGAATGCAATAGCATGACTTCAGCAGATCTTACTGTTTTATGAAAATAAACGGCCTTGAACATTTCGTATCTTGAAATTAACATCGATTCGAAGGAATACAATGCCGATCTATCCAACGCCAAATGGTTGTTAGATACTACCTGAAATGAGGTCACCAGTCTATGATAGTCAATATTTCCGTACTCTGCACCTGTAAACATACCATCCCTAGGCAGGTAATCCATTATATCAGCAGATAAGCTTCCAGCAATTATTTCATTAAGGAACCTTATTTGCGACTGGCCACATGATAGGTTGGAAACGATTGTTGGGTCGTAGCCATATCTCGAAACGATGTCACTAATTTCGCTCTTTAAAATGATTTCCTTTCCAATATCTTCGTGATTTTTTTTGCTCTTCTCATTCAAAACTTCTTCGAATAAATGTGAAAATGGTCCGTGGCCTATGTCATGGAGCAAAGCTGCCAATCTGAGTTCTTGTATTTCTTCTTCACTTTTCAAATAGCCTTTTGAGAACAGCGTTTCTCCAGCATAGCCAGCTATATGCATTGTTCCAAGAGAATGCTCAAAACGAGAGTGTTGTGCGCTTGGATATATTAGATGAGCTCCAGCAAGTTGTCTAATCCTCCTCAGTCTTTGAAATATTGGACTATCAAGGACATCATGTTCAACCTCTGTAAACCGAATATGTTTATGTATCGGATCGGTTATCTCTCCAACATATTTCATGACTATAATGATTAGCTTTGTACTGCTTCGTTTACAAGTTTAAGAATGTCTTTATGGACTTGTTCTCTACTTCTTTCTCCATCAATTTCCTTCCATTTGAATTGGATTGCAAGTTTATGGTAATTTTTATGCACACGTTCCAACAATTCTTGATCTTGCTCAAACAGATCTTCGCCATTAACCCCTCTATCTTGGATAATCAATGGTTTTGCCCTCAGGATTATGACCAAATCTTCCCTAGGCATGCCTTGATCTAGAGTTAGTAACCAGTTAAGATCTAAACCATTGGACAACCCATAAACCAGATTAGACTGATAGTATCTATTCATAATCAAAATCGTTCCATTATCTCTTGCAAGCTCTATATTCTTCTTTTTTTCCCACCGGTTAGCAGATAGCAGCATATGTTTTAATTCGTTAGGATACTCGCGTTTGTGATTCAAGAAGGCCCGAATTTCTGATCCTATCGGTGTAGTATAATCAGGAAAACTTAGTATCAAACAATTCCTTCCTGATTGTTTTAGAGAATTCATGAGCATGTTGGTCTGAGTCGCTTTTCCAACTTTATCAGTTCCTTCAATCACAATTATCCTCCCATTTTTCAATAAGAGAGTCCGAAGCTTACTTGCATAAAAGTATAATTGATTTCGACCTAGCTATTGACTTCGATAAGGTAATTGTCCAAGATGGAATTGAAATAAAGACGGGTCCGACTAAATATGACAGTTCGCTGGGATGAAATGCTTCACATCGAAACTATTAACGACTTCGAAATGAACACTTAAATCTTGATTACATCTATTATAATTAAGAATGACTGGATTATCAGAATTGATACTTCAGGTTGGGGTTGGAGGGTTTGAATGGGTTATTATCATTGTTATTGTGGTAGTACTAATATTCGGAGTAAAGAAAATTCCTGAACTTGCAAGAAGTTTTGGTAAAGCGTCGTCTGAATATGAAAAAGCCAAGATGGAAGCAAAGAACGAACTCCAGAGAGTTAAAAGCAAAAGTGGGGATGCAGTAGGAAGAGAAAAACTAGAATCAATAGCCGAAACGTTGGGTATTGATTATACAAACAAGAATGATGAGGAGCT
Source organism: Nitrososphaerales archaeon (assembly GCA_029237525.1). Classification (GTDB taxonomy): domain Archaea; phylum Thermoproteota; class Nitrososphaeria; order Nitrososphaerales; family Nitrososphaeraceae; genus JARBAU01. The sequence continues at coordinate 13,823 of JARBAU010000151.1, forward strand.
GAGGTTTGCCATTGATGCAGAAATTAATAAAAGTAAGAACCACCCCTAAATAAATAATCAATTCTTTATCCTTCTTAAAAGTCCCGACTTCCACTTCACGCTGCACACTCTTTGCTGATATTGATAGGTTTGTCAATTGCGCAGACTAAATTTAATATGTTCAAGAATTTAACTAGTAAGTCTTCAAAATATTATAGAAATTGTCTCTTTCCACAGGCTCGTAACCAATTTGCTTTATGGCATTTATGATCTTGTTAGAGGTCAATTCTGTTGATCTCGCCCCTGTTGCGCTAACCACTTCCTCTCCGATTAGTGTACCACCAAAGTCATCGGCGCCATAATATAACGCTAGTTGGGCCATACCTATACCATTCGTCAACCATGAGGATTGCAAATGATCAATCAAGCCGAAATATGCTATTCGTGAAACCGCAATCATCTTTACTAAATTAAGCCCTCCTGAGGGGTATCGTATCATGCCCTCAGATTGCAAATCTGTAGCATTGGGTTCAAAACTCCAAGGAATAAAGGCCATAAATCCATTGGTTTTTTCTTGTAATTCTGCAATTTTTATAATATGTCTGGCTTGCTGCTCTTCGCTTTCAATAGTACCATACATCATCGTTGCTGATGATTTCAAGCCAAGCTCATGTGCCTCTTCCATAATCCTAAGCCATTCAGAGCTCTTTATTTTAAGAGGGCTAATGTATGATTTGACATCATCATCAAGTATTTCTGCTCCTGCACCTGGTAACGAGTCCAATCCAGATTCTTTAAGTCTAGCAAGAACCTCTTTTGTACTGCTTCTTTCGATCTTTGCGATCATATCGATTTCAGAAGGTGATAATCCATGGATAGCTAATTTCGAAGATTTCCTTATCGCATCAAAGATGCCTTCGTAGTATTCTAATCCCAAGTTCGGATTATGTCCTCCTTGAAATAGCACCTGAGTAGTGCCTAGAGTTTGTGCTGAGGTCAAGACACGTTTGAGCACATCTTCTTTAGACAAAGTATATGTATCGTTATGTCCAGGAGGCCTATAAAATGCACAAAATTTGCAATAAGTTACGCAGACGTTTGTATAATTTAGTATGATATTGTTAATAAACGAGGCAGTATTGCCGAACAATCTTTGTCTCAACAAATTCGCAATAGCTCCCAATTTAACTACGTCAATAGATTTAACTAGTCGCATACATTCATTTATCCTGATCCGCTGACCGCGAAGTATATCTTCTAGTATATCGCTTAAGTCAGACTTTATGACCAAATCTTGCGCTAGTCTGATATTGTTCAATACTGATGATTCCTGACCTGTTAATACTATTTAATCCTTACAGACACGTGAGCAAACTACGAGTAACTTATATGTTATATTCATACTGATAGAATGTAGTTGCTCAGTAATATTCAAGGTATTACAGATGCTTTAGAAAAAGCCCTCGGTGGGGAAGAGCTATCCTTCCAGGATGGATTGCAGCTGATGAAAGAAGAGAATTTGTTTTCCCTTGGAGTGGCGGCAGATATGATCCGAAAAAAAACTTGTGGAAACTTAGTTACCTTTACATCCTCATATTACTTGAATTATACGAATGTCTGTGCTGCAAGTTGTCCGCTATGCGCTTTCTATCGAAAGGGGGACGAGGAAGACGCCTACACCTTAACAATCGAACAGATCGTCACAAGAGCAGGAATAGCTGTCAAACAAATGGGAGCCAATGAACTTCATATCGTAGGCGGATTTCATCCGAAGCTGGGTCTAGAGTATTATGAGAGAATGATGAAAGAAATAAAAAGTAGATATCCAGAAGTAACAATCAAGGCGCTAACTCCAGCAGAAATTTTCTTCATTGCAAGACTGACTAAAAACTCGATAAAGGAAGTGCTGATTAGGCTAAAGGATGCGGGATTAGATACATTACCTGGTGGTGGAGCCGAGATTTTCGGTACTGAATCAAGGGACAAGATCGTGAGGGGAAAATGTTCAGGTGAGGAATGGCTCGATACTGTCCGCCAGGCGCACGAATTGGGATTGACGAGCAATTCAACAATGCTTTTTGGCCATGTAGAAAAAATAAAAGATATAGTCGATCATGTCTTGAAGATAAGGGATCTTCAAAAAAAGACAAACGGATTTAATACATTTATTCCGCTGAAGTTTAGCCTCGACAACACCGAACTGGAACAGGATGGAACAATAACCATGGAAAGTCCATCGACGTATGATTTGAGAATCATTGCGGTGTCAAGGTTACTCCTTTCAAATGTACTGAACAACATATCCATATACTGGGTTGCACTCGGTAAAAAACTGGCTCAAGTTGCATTATCTTATGGAGGCAATGATCTAGTTGGTACTGCATTTTCTGAAGAAATCTTTAAAGCGAGCGGTAAAGGCACTGTAACTTCAATTGAAGAATTGATAAACTTGATTAGAGAAGTAAAGAAAGAACCAGCACTAAGGAACTCCTATTTCAACATTGTAAAAAGATTTGATTCGTAGAGCCTAATTCCAAGACTTTTAAAATACTACCAGCGGCCCAACCATATTGAGGCAATGATATATTTTAGTAATTCAAATAAGGCTTAATTACATATACATTGCTTCATTGACTTTTATTCTTTGTCTCCTTTTTAGACGTATTCCAAACTGTAGTTATAGTAGTCTCCATTGGAACTGATGCAATATTATCCACTGGTCGTAATGATAAAAGAGATTTATTAGTCTCCTCTAATTGTTTCCTAGTTCTAAGCTTATCCTTATACTTCAAATTTCGTGGCTTTGTTCTCAGTCTATAGCCACAACAAGGACACCATAAACCGACCCAGTTGATGAATATTTCACAAATCTGGCATCTCCTCTGTCCTAAAGCGTAGCGGCCAGAGCCAACGGGTTTTTGTGCCTTGTGACGTATACATATGCCTTTACAAGTCATTTTACAACATTATTATACCATACTTAATTTTATACTTTTAGTAAATATATTAGAAAATTTCTAATTATTTAGAACTCAGAAATTTTCTTATTTCGTGTTATATCTTAGAATTATTAGACATCTTTTCGTATTCCAGCATCTTGCTACAAGATTTTATCCAAAACAGATATTATTATTGTTTTTTCCCTTATTAAGACCTCCATCATCTGGATCACTCAAAGCAGTTTTTGTACCCATTTCGCTGGCTCGGATACATACTAGTGATAATTTAGTTGTTAATAATTCGTGATCTTAACTATATTTATTAATTCGCTTGCGAACTGTCAGATCTTTGAAACTTTAAGCATATTCGTTAACTTAATTTCCATACCATATCGATCCTCGTCACTTTTCATATGTTTATATATTTTAACAAGTTCGGGCCAATGCTTTAATATACTAAACTTTCCCTGGATTTTCAGCTGTATAAATCTATAAACAGACGTATAGATCCTAAATTTTCGTATGACAGCATTCCTGTAAGCGTGCAGATCGTTTAAGTGTCTCACAAATAATTCTGCACACCAAGTAGCAGGAATAATACCTTCTCCTAAGAGTGCGTAGACAGTACCTATAGATTCACCCACACCAATAGATTTCTTACCATCAGTAAAAGGTTCACAGTATGCAGGAGGACTAATTCTTACTGGTCTTCCAACCTTTTTTAGAATTTCACATTCATATTTTTTTAAAAAAAATTCAACAAAAGTGTTGTTCTGTTTTCGTTCGAAATCACCTGCCCCTATGTGAGCATAGCCGTTACCTAACGGAAAGAACCAAAAGTATCCATTCATAGACGGGAATGCCTTCAAATAAAAATCATGGTGAGGAATCCTATCTGCTGCATATTTTACTTTATACTGAACACAAGGGATCCACATCTCATTTTTTAGCTTCGGTAGATAGTTCCGATGAAACCCGGTAGCATCAACAATTAGATCAAAGTCAGATTCTAAAATCTCTTTCTTAGGTACTTTACCGAATTCGATCCTTGTACCTTTTATCATATCTTGAATTAACTTCAATTTATCGTAAACTACCATTCCTTTAAGTTGAATATCGATTATTTTATCGCGACCATGGTATAGTTGATTATTAAAATCTACAAGCATGTGTTTCCCTTTATGCATCACATAAGTTTCGAAATTCAATCCGCATTTTTTCATCATATCAGACATCACGTTTTCGCATGTAGCCCATGCACATACAGCATCATGTTTGCTTTCAGTCATTCTCTCAAAACCGATAACGTGATTCCCGGAGGTATTGCTTAGCCTATTCATAAGGTATGCTCCTGCGACACCTATGCCAACAACGGCAATCCTCATTCAAGCAGTATAAAGTTAAGGTCCAAATAAAAACATTACAAATGATGCTAGATACAAAATAGGAGTTGGCAATTAGCTCAAAAACCTGTTAGAATATTAGAAATATATTATTGCTTTAACAAATGACACACTCTACGAACGAGATCTCGTATGTCCAATAGGTATTAGAAAATAAATCGATCTACACATATAACCATCACAATTACACCATATTGTTAGGAATTGTCATCGTCGAATAGTAATAAGAAGGTAAAGCGTATGCCTGGAACCGCTCGTATGGGCTTGACATTACTCCTAGTAGGAGCTATATTGGTAGGAGTAGGAACATATGTGAATAGGGGAGCAATTTCACTGTATGGTTTGATCCTTGTTATCATAGGATTTTCAACATATATGATCTCATCAATTGTACTAGCAAGAAGGAAAAGGAACTAGCATAGTGTGGTGAATATCCTATCCTTGTAAATAAATCGCAGGTTTGTATGGCCTAGCAGATTTGGCCTTTGATTTTGGGTCATGTTGTTGTAAATCAAGATCATCTTCTGAAAATACCAGAATCTCCACGTTAGTCTTCCCGATGTCAGATTTCATCAGAGATTGGCCGTCTTTAATTATAGGAATTTCATCAAAATTTTTCAAGCTGATTCGTCTTTTCCTGACCTCCATAGTCTCAGACAAGATATCATCTATCGTCTTTTTTACGAAGGTAGGATCGGTTTTAGCTTTTACCGTAGACGAATCATCAATAAGCTGTTTCATAATATCCCCGAAATTAGTCTTGCGTCCAAGAACTATATTTCCTAAAATTTTATTATAAATCGACCTTTTCCAACTAGAGGCTACGTAAATTCTAATGCTTGATGGCTCTATTTTGGTGACCTTTATAATGGCTTGCACATCAGAAATAAGATTTGAGATCAAGTGTTCAGATTCCTCCGCAATTTGATCAACCTTGCTATTGTCTACTACTGGCCACCCACCAAAGATAACTGAATTAGAATTACCAAGCTTTTCCCAGATTTCTTCTGAGATGAAGGGTGCAAATGGGGAAAGCATCTTAATCCTAGTTTCTAAGAATCGGATAATATAAGGTAATGTTGAATTGTTGTCTCTATCTTTGGCATTAGCCCTTTTTCTGTACCACTGCAGGTCTTGATCGAGCGTATAGAGCAAAACATGTAGAGCTTCTCTTACTCGCAATTTCTCTATACAAACAGTTATCTCCGAAATTGCCCTTTGCAATCTACTATCTAGCCATCTATCCTCTACCGTGTTAGATTCTCTGTTCTTTATTACCAATTCCTTATTTGACCGTGAGGAATCGACGGTCATATGATACAAATCAGTCAATTTGGACTTTATTCCTTCAAGTGTATCAAAACTAAAATCAGCGTCCTGCAAGAGCTCTGCTGAGATAAGCATTCCAATACGTATTGCGTCTGCACTATGCTCCCTAATGGCTGAACGTAATGGCACTATGTTTCCAATCGATTTAGACATTTTCTTACCTTGCATGAGTACTGAGCCATTGACGACGATCTGTTTAGGCCATTTTGCTCGTTCAAAAATTGCAACATGATTAAATACAAAAAATGAGAGGTGATTTGCAACCAAATCTCTTCCTGAATGTCTTGCATCTACCGGATAGAAGTAACAAAATTCAGTTCTAAGGTCTTCCACGAAATCTATGGGCAAGCTGCAATCCCTTGCCACAATATCGCTTTTTCCCTTCCCAAGTAGTACATAGTCAAAAAAAGAATCGTTGACCTGTTCATGGTTGAGGATTTCCACCCCCTTGTAACTCGAACTAAACTTTGCAATTATGTAATACGCCATATAAATAACTGAATCAGAAAGGCTTTCGATAATCCAGTTGGTGTCCCAGGGCAATTTCGTTCCTAGACCTGACTTTCTAGCGCACGCCCGCTCTTTGAGCCAGTCGATCACATGATTGAATTCTTGTCTTATCTCGTCAGGAAGGATGTCCATCTCGTTAACGCAATCATGTGCTAAGGTTTTCCATTTATGATCTCCATAATTTATAAACCATTGATCATCTAGAATCTTAACTACGCATTCAGTACCACACCTGCATTTCACCGGCCGATTTGTCAGCTCTATCATTGAATCAGCAATCCCACTCATAACTAATTCGTTCTTTATCATATCCTTAGCTTCTGGTACTGACATACCTTCGTACCTCCCAGTATTCGGCATCATTTTCCCTTTGTAAAACTCTTGGGAGTACAGTTCGTTTGTTGCGATTTCAAGATTTCTGTCCGACTGGTTCATAATTTGATACTTCTTAATAATTTCTTGTACAGGCAGCAGTCCGGTATTCTGCGTTTCAGAGCTAATAATATATATTGGCTTCACTATGCTCCCAAGGTGGTAATTATCCAGAGTAAAATGATTATTTTTCAGATCATCCAGTGCTTGATAATCGTAAGGTGCATGACCGGGGACTGACATTACGACACCTGTTCCACTATCAGATTTAATGAACGAAGCAGGATAGATTGGCAACTGTTTATTCGTAACGGGGTTCTCGACAAATTTACCTATTAATTCTTTGCCACTTAATGTAGTACGTATTGTGATTTTATGATTTAGGAATTCAAGTTTTCTCGCCGCATCTACAGTAACGATCCAGTTTTCACTGGGGTCGTCAAGTGATATTAGTAAGTAATCAATTCCAGGATTAAGCCAAAGATTTGTCACCCCGTAAATTGTCTCAGGTCTAAGGGTAGCAGCTGGAAGATAGCAATAAGCATCATTATCAAGCTTCAATCGAAATTTTATCAAGGAGTACTCACTAAATTCTGGCTCAACATCACCAATAGTATCATGCTGACTTACCGGATTCTGATCGTTGGGACACCATCCAACTGGATGAGATCCTTGTACAATGAGTCCTTTGCTCTTAAGTACTCTGAACTGCCAAGAGATAAATTTCGAATAAAGCTTATCTATTGTAGTAAACTCAGATCTCCAATCAATCGAGTATCCCACTTCCTCCATTCCCTTTTTGATTTCAGCATGAAAATATCTCGCAATATTGACCGGATCATTGAAATTTTGAATAACAGAATCTGAAATATTGTACAGGCTTCGAAAAGTGTCAATCAGCTCTTTGTCTTGCGAAACAATCCTGCGAGACATAGCTAATATCGGTGTCCCAGTATAATGAAATCCCATCGGGAACAACACATTGTACCCCTTCATTCTCATGTATCTGGCATGAACATCAGCTAGAGTGTAAGTTCTTCCATGTCCAATATGTTGTGGGGAATTTGGATAGGGATAAGCAACCGTAACAAAGTACTTTTTTCTTTTTGTATCTATGTTGGCCTGAAATATTTTTTCAGATCTCCACTTGCTAGTCCATTTCTTTTCGAGCACATTCCAATCTATATTTTTAGAAAATCTACTATTCATGCTGACCGGCCTTGCTTTCACTGCGGAAATACTCCTTGACTACCAATTGTTCAATAGACTTGAGAGTATCATCTATTTTGTCCTTATATTTGCCACCTCCTTGACCAAACCTTTCATCACCTCTTCCTGAGCCTCCAAGTTCTACTGAAAGCTGTTTGGCAATAGTTCCTGCGTAAATCTTCTCCCTGGCATTTTCACCTACGAAGACTATTACCCTTAATCCTTGACCCCTTGAAACTAAGGCTATGTAGATCAGATGAGGATCTAATTCAATTGACTTTTCCCCAATTGTAATATGATATTCTTCATCCAGTTCCTCATCATATGTACTAAACACTTTGATATTTCCTTTCTGGAGTTCCCTGGCAGTGTTTGAGACATACGTTGCTACTAGAGGAGAAATCTTGCGTAATATGGTCTTGATTTTTTTCTTATTAGATTCTGATTCTGAAATCATTTTATGAAGAGATTCTACGACCTTCTCTTTACTAGATCCTAGAGACTTGGATATAGAAGTCAGTTGACTTTCTTGTCTCTGTAAATGTTTTAGTGCAGCTTCGCCAGCAACAAATTCCAATCTTATAATTCCATCTTGTATTCTTTCAGATTTCACTATCTTAATGACGCCAATATCTCCGGTGTTACCAACATGTGTTCCTCCACAGGCCTCAATATCCCAATTGTTGATATTCACAATTCTAATAGTATTAGAAGGAACCACGCCTCCTTGGTAGATCCTGAATGTATAGAGCTTTTCGGCGGTACCTCGACCATAAGCATTAATGAGTACAGGCAAGTTCTGTCGAACAATTTCATTTGCTTTTTGTTCTATATTCCATAATTCCTCATTGCTCAGAGCAGAATGATGTGTAATATCTAATCTGCCGTAATCTTCCTCTTTGAATGCAGAGTTTTGCCAAACCCAAGATCCGAGCGTGCTTCTAGCTGACGTATTCAAAATATGAGTTGCAGTATGGTGTTTGGTGATCGAATTTCTTCTTATACTGTTAACTATTCCATCGATCACTTGTCCCTCTATAAAATCAGGTCGATTTTGTAATTTGTGGATTATGACGTCTGCTTGTTTTGTTACTTCTATTACCGGTATGGAACCCAAAACACCATTATCTGGTTCCTGCCCGCCGCCTCGAGGATAAAACGCAGTTTGATCCAGTATGATATATTTACCGTCAATTATCCTGATCACTTTTGCACGAAAATACCGCATTGACATATCTTCGTAATAAAGAGCTCTGGTAGGCATAATAGTTGCTAAGTTGAATGACTGCTTGTGTGTCTGGACAACCTTCTGATCTGTGTGCAAATCGGCAAGCCTAGTATAAAATGTAGAAGGAATCTTGTCTATAGCCCCGGCTCTTTCCAGATAATCAGGAGTTATACCATCTGACTCGTACATCCTTATCAGATCATCTACCGACAGCCGTCTATCCGCATTCTTGATGGTAGTCGCAATAGCATGCATCCTTTCATTGGAACCCGCAAACCTATCTGATTCGATTTGCAAAATAGTTCTCACGTCATTGATACGTTCCTCAAGTTCAGGATACATTCGCTTCAAATAATCGATGTGTAGATCTGTTACATCCTCAAGCCCAATATTCCATCCCATTTTCTCCAATATTGAAATTGCTCGCCGTAAAATCACCCGAAGATTATACCCTCCACCAACATTGGATGGGATGGCACCATCTGATATTGCAAATAGTAACGTACGAGTATGGTCAGCAATAGTGTATATAGCTTCATACGGAGAAATGGATTTGGAAAGGTCGTCGTAGGACATACCCAAGGATTTTGCGATGGATTGCTTCAACAGTGCAATATCATTATTTTGATCATCTATTCTACCTGAAGCAGCGGTAAAATATCGTGATAATACATCGGAATTTTCATTAATAGACAATTTGTCTACCAACTTTTGTATAACTGGCCCAAACGCACAATCATAGCTCGTAGGTGTTCCCATTGTAATCCACGATAGACGCTCTAACCCCGCTCCCATATCGATTATCCTGTTATCCATAATTCGATAGCTATTCTCGTTACCTTCGAATTCTGTGAAGACGGCATTCCCTAGTTCAAGGCCATTTACATAGAATTCTAGTGAATATCCAAATGCGCCGGCACCTAGCCATACATCTTCTACAAAGACAATCTCGTGTGAACGAATCCCGAGTATATCGGTTAACATTTGATAATCTAACTCGATGCATCGATCCTTCCAATACCCACCATTGGCATCAGCGTTACATGTTTGTCCTATCATACAAAAACCAGTATAGTGTCTACCCGTAAGCCCTACATTCTCAATGTCGTTAAACCGCAAACTCATTTGAGGAACTAAAAGTGGATTAGATGGTAATTCAAAAACAACCTTATTCTCCATGATCCTTTGAAAGTCGACTACAGAAGCTATTGTGAAGTACAAATCCTCGCGCCATCTACAAACTACCGGATATCGTCTAATGATGGAATGGCTACTTGATTCGAAAAAGGATTCAATCTGTTTCCAAGTATTTATGTAATCGAATCTCTTATTTGTAGGTGGATTCCCAATGAAACTGTAGTATTCATGATCAGGACAGAATTCGCGGTCTACCTGAGACCAGAAATATTTAGTACACTTGCTACACTCGTAACGCTTGAATCCCACCTGTTCAAATAGAGTGACCTTGTAATATTTTTCAGGATCTGAAGCAAATAAAGCTGCAAGTTCCCTTTTTCCCAATACTTGGCATCCTTACCAGCGACAATATTAATGCTTTTACTAAATTAGCTTTTCATGATAGATGCTTATTTGATACTTATGTTAAAATCAACTAACCAGACTATATCTAGACATACCTAGCACATCTAAATCCTGCGAACGGTAATCTTTCATGCGGTTTGAAATAATTTCTATAGCTATTCCTAATTTGACCTGATGGTGTGGCGAATGAACCACCTCGGAGTACTTTTTGATTTATGGACCATTTGTCAGTATACTCGCTGAATTTTGATCGAAATCCAGGATAAAGTGTGTACTCTGAAGAAGTCCATTCCCATACATCACCTATCATCTGATGGCACCCATAAAAGCTAATACCATCTGGATATCGGCCAATCTCCGATGGAGCCCAAATATATGATTCCAAAAGGTTTGCGTGGATATATGGATCGGGCCTATGGTCACCCCATGGATACAACGTCTTTTTCTTGAGATCATCATTCCAACAAGCTGCCTTTTCCCACTCGGCCTCAGACGGAAGCCTTTTACCTGCCCACGTTGCATAAGCATCGGCTTCATAGTAACTTATATTCACTACAGGTTCTCTTGGATTAATTTCATATAATCCTCGAAAGTCCTTCTTAATCCATCTGTTTTGTTGTCCGGTACTTCTCTTTTCAGACTGTTCCCAATATAGAGGAGACTCCCAACCGTTCTCCTGCACTTGATCCCATCCGTCTGCAAGCCAGTACTTGTAATTATGATATCCATCATCGTTTATGAATGTAATATAGTCTTCGTTGGTAACTGGAAACTTGTCAAGTTCATACTGTTGAATATAGGTTTTATTTTCAGGTAGCTCGTTGTCGTAACAAAACCCCTTTCCATGAAAACCTAATTCATAGATTCCACAGTCTATACTCACCATGCTAGATGTGTCTACTTGACTCTTAGCTTTGTCATTATCACTTACAGAAACAGATTGGGGCAGTATTATTCTGGGTTTGGATGGTCTCGATTTTACCATCAAGGGTTTGTAATTATCTTCAACATCAACAAATCTCTGGAAATAATGTTGAAAATCATATATCATTAGTTCTTGATGCTGCATCTCATGCTGAATACCTAATAGTATATCATACTTTAGATTATCTAACTGTTGTTTCTCAATTTGTTGATCTAACTGCTTTTGCTGTACTTCTCTAAGAAACAAAACAACACTTTCATCGATGAAGGCTCTATAACGCAAGGTTTGTTCAACGGTCGGTCTTGGGAACTTGCCACGCTCTACTTTTGGAAGGATATTGCCAAATTTCTGATAATACGAGTTTAAATATTCCAAGTTAATTGGATCACCAATGACTTGAGTAATTCTACCATATCGTTCTAATATTTTATGAAAAAACCAGCTGACATGGGCCAAGTGCCAGTTTGGCGGGCTGCCAAATGTGTGAGATTGTATAACAGTATCCTCAATTTTTAATGGTTTGAAGAGGTCTAGGGTTCTCTCTCTCACTATGATGAAATCCCTAACCAGATCATCTAAGCTAATATTCTCCTTAATATGAGAAGACTCAAAAATAGCTTCATTACTAGATCCAATCTGTTTCATGATTCATTTAAAAGGGATTATGTAAATATAATTCATTGGCTGAGATAATTAAGCACTTTTACGGACTTATAATAACGCAGGCAGAACTTTTGTAATTTCAGAGTACGATAATCCAATTTTGTTATACTCCTGATTGTACGTACTTTTTAGATGACTGACTTTATATTAAATGACAGTTATTTTATTATAATAGTTAAGATGTCATCACTAACCAGAGTTTGAATATCAACTCATTTCCCCAGGTAAAAGTCAACGATGACTTTGCATCCCACATTGAGGACAATCTAGGAGGACGATTTAGTAATATATCAAAGAAGACTAATCCCAAATATCTTTATGATTACGAAGGCTCGCGACTATTTGAACAAATTTGTTTGCAACCAGAGTACTATTTGACTCGAGCCGAGATCGAGATATTAAATAATTTTTCAACTGAAATTGCTAGTTTGTTCAAAGATTTTAATCAAATAGCGATAATAGAACTTGGTAGTGGGAGCTCCACTAAAACTAGGATCCTTTTGCAGCATTTTGTGAATATGAGGAATACAAAACAACTGTATTATTTTCCAGTGGATCTCTCCAACTCGATTTTAAAAGAAGCGATTAACAAGCTTCCAAATGAATTTCCTAGTATAGAAATTTTAGCAATACATTCCGACTATATTCAAGGGATCAGACTGGTCGAAGATGTCATTCTAAGTAAGGACATTGGTGCAACAGAGTCCTTTAATAAGCTTGTTATATTTCTTGGCTCAAGCATTGGTAACTTTGAACCTAATGAAGCTTCGGTGTTTCTTCGACAAATCCGCTCATCAATTGGGAATAATGCGAGCAATAAATTCTTGATTGGCTTCGATCTTCACAAAGACGCAGAAATTCTAGAAGCTGCGTACAATGACAGGAAGGGCATCACCGCAAAATTTAATCTAAATATTCTAGCTAGGATAAATAGAGAATTGGGAGGAGAATTTGATCTAGATACATTTTACCATTCAGCATTTTATAATTTTATGAAAGGAAGGGTAGAGATGCATTTAGTTTCGAAGATAGATCAGAATATTAAGATAAACAATCTCGGAAAAACAGTTACGTTTAAGAAGGGCGAGTCAATCCACACTGAAAACTCGTACAAATATTCAATCGATCAGATACGAGAATTAGCACAGAATAGTGGCTTTAAGGTGGAAAAGAATTTCACCGATAAAAATGATTGGTTTGATTTGGTTCTTCTTTCAGCAATTTAAGAAGTATAGAGGAACAAAGCAGAATTGGTGAATAATAAATAGTCACATTTTTGAATCAAGTTGGGTGTACCAAGTACATTACTCGGTAGATGTCATTTAGATAGCCTGTTACTTTGATTTTCAAAACAATCATTCTGATTTGCGCATTCTCGATAGCTTGAAATATATCTCTTTATTGTTGTAGTCAGTTTTCATATTGCAATATTTATTTTTACAATATCCTGCATATCGAAAATTCCCGGGTTAGAAAGTAGTGTTATGTAATAAAAAAACGGCTGATGGGAGTCCGGGTTTAAAAATTGAAGAATTAGAATTAGAAAATTTTTAGGTAGTTGTGAAGATTAATAATAAGACAAACCGTAAATATGAACTATCAACTAGATTAAAATAATCCAGAAAAATTATAATTGTACACTAATTATCTTTATTCACTTGTTGCACTTGTATTAGAGGTCTAATTTAATACGCAGGTGAAATTTTTTGTCTTAGTACTAATTGTTCAGCATTCATTACCTTCGCATATAAATCCGAATGCATCGAAATTCTTAATTGTGCGTATATCTATATAATAACAAAGTTAGAAGTGCTTTCTTTTATGTGTAGAGTACTATGCGTAACCATACAATACGTCTCGAGACGGTTTTGTCAAGTTGGTTAATGAAAATCAATTCGATATTTTTTAACGCACAGAAATGTAAAACAACAATATCGCAGTGACTATGTCTTTGAACTAAGAGTTCATACATTAATAGGCTAAATGGAAAATAAACCAAATTCGTTCCGAAGGTTAAGCGTTGGTAGCTACCAAACTCCATTTGTTGGAGCGTCCAACCTTCAGAAAAGAGATTCCTATAAATCCCTACATTTAATGGTTATTATTGATATAAAAAGTTTATCCAATATTTACATAGATAAATTTATAATCACATATTTGACGTCATATCGATAAGTTCCAGAATCTCGATGTTATCCTTCTATCTGGATTTTTTGCATGAGTAATTTTGAACTTCTTTTCAAAGACTGAATTAATCTCTTGCAGAATAAGCTGTGAGTAAGTAAGGTCTATGATTACCACATCAATAGGTAGGGCATTCATACCAAAAGTAATAGTCCATGCATGTAGCTCAAACACGCCTGTTACACCCTTTATTTGGAGTACTGCTTTTTTACTTCCTCGTGAGACAAATTTGCAGGAACACCCTCCATAAGTAAATCGATCACATTCTTAATGATGGAAATCCCTAGGGATCATAAATAACGCTACTCCAAATGCCTATTAGGGGATTTGCCAAGTAAAAATTTGTAGTTAGCATTATCACGCCAGCAACTAGAATACCAACTGAACCTAAAGTGCCACTAAGCAATTCCAAATAAACTGTTCGTATATTCAAATTTTGTAAATCTTCCGGTTGGTGTTGATAGCTATGGTATTTGTTGGAATGGAATGTGCATCAGAATGGGATAGTAGGCTCATTCCAGCAAAATTCACCGCGATTCCTATCGTGGAAATTACTATAAAAGGAAGTCCTGGAACTTCTGGTGGCTCAAATAGGTGTCTAAATCCTTCATAACGAATATAGATTGAAAGGAGAACGAAGATGAGGCTATTCAGAAGTGATGCGAGTAATTCCATCCTGTAATAACCGAATGTCCTTTATGGCGGGTCAGATTTTTGAGTAAAGTTGATGGCGTACAGTGCTAGAACAATTGCCCCGACATTAGCTAACGTATTACCAGCTTCAGAAAATAGTGATAGGCCATCTGTGACTACGACAGTAAGTGAAGCAGCTGCTAATTACGCTGAATTAAGAAAAAGCACGATTCTGAATCGGGCCTGCCTTGTCAGCTGATCAAGCTTCAAGGGTATTAGCATTCGCGAGATTGAAAGGTATTTTAGAAAAAATATAATATTACCGCTGATTTGTTATATTATTGGTTGGTTGGTTGCTAAGTTGTAATGAAAATTTGATAGCTATGAAGCGAATTCCAATAGGCAACAAAAGTAAATTTTAAGCGCTCGTTTATTAGAGATAATCATCCATTATTTGATATTATTATATCTTCACCTCAATGGGATGAGAAATATCGAAATTCATCTTCAACTTTTTTGTTCTTATAGACATAACTTTGTTTAGCATTACCAGGTCAGTCAGGTGCCAAATATTTTTTAATTATTGTATTAATTATCTACGTTCCATTTTGCTGATTACATTTGCTAACATTATGCCAGGATTCAGTTAATCCAGATTTAACAATTCAGTCTTAAGGCTGAATTGTTTGTCCAAGATTGAGCTTTACGTTAAGAGGATTTGAGAAGTTTGCTGTCTTTGAAGAATCAGTAAATATCACAGACGCAGTTATGTTCTTGATTTTGCTATCAGTCAGGGTAGTCGCCAGCTGTGCCTTGCCACCGGTGGCATTAATTTTCAAGCCTCCAGGAAATGATGTCGTCTTTAAGAGGGTTCCATTAGGCGCAAAGACTTTCATCATCGCATTTTGGGCCATATTTATTGTACTAGCTGACGGCATTACAGAATACAATACAATAACCTTAACTTGATGTGACTTGCTATTGTTAGTAAGCGGAGAAAAATGGGCATAATTCAACTTTATTGATATTGGTTTTGCTTGGTCGACCGCATAAGCTACACTACTAACAGAATCTATGCCATCAAATTTTGTCAAATATGGCAGCAGTACCGTTAATACTAAAGATATTAGTGTCAGAGCTGCGATTAGTTTGACAATTCCAAGTTTTCCATTATTCCTTACCCCAGCATGTAGATCCATCCTTATTGTTAGATGATCCAGAAATATATTAAATTAGCTGAAGCTGACACTCAATGCTATTCTATCTAACGATGATTGTCAAAATACATCTTGTCAAATTAGCTAGCTCTTAAAGTGTTAAACGAGTCGACAAATCCGATTGATTTCTCAGTCCAGATTTAATCCGAAGAAGCATGCTGAAATTCAGTAATGTTTCTTGATTCTCACTGCCATACAAACATTTGATTATCTTAATAACTCAACACGCGTTTAAGAACTTTCTAGATAGTCCTTAAGCATTTAGAGAAATTTCCAAAAGAGAACATTTATTCGTAGATTTCGTAGATTATTGAATAGAATACAAAGATTTCATACTGCTTACATATTATAAAAACACCTGTAGCTTTCAGCGCGAGGCAGAGATTGTCAAATAAATGTTTTTTACAGTATTTGTGTATGATAGCAATTTTTCTACCTGTTTATTTTTCATTTGATGTCATACCAAACCTACACGGAATGAAAGTTGTCAAATTTAGTGCATTTGATACGATTTCCAGTTATACCGGTCCAGTCAATGTAACTATGATATCGTCTAGAATATATCCCTCTATAGGTCAACTTCTTTACGCTGTACACTATTTGCCATCATACATAAATCCCATGATGTTTGATAGTAATTTACAAGGGTTTTACGACAAATTCGGAGTTCTAAAAATATATCCTACAAGCCATGACGGTGAAGAATGGTATATGAACATGACTGCACCCAACAATGATACACGATTTGATATTGCCCATGATGAACGATATGATAAGAAATCAATCTTGACAGATAACAGAGATGGATCATGGAAGGAACAATCACCTCAAGTTAGGTTGGACGTATTCACGTCTGAAGGTTACAACGAAAGCAAGATTGCTACGTTTAATCAGACGGAATTGTCTTCTAAGGGCTATATGCAATCACATAGGGACTGGAAAAATGTAGAAATGACAGGGTTTGTAAAATATAACGAGGGCAAAAGTGAGAAGGATCACCCCGATCAATTTACATGGTATGCAAGAGGCGGGGATCACGAAACCTCAGATAAGGGATGTGAAGGGTCTGCATATAAGGGACAACTCTCATTTAATGGCGATAGTAGATTCGCAAAGGAACAGTATTTTGTGAATTACGATTTTACTGATACAAAGGTAAACGTGACTTCCCCACTAAAAGGAAAATGGTTTGGATTCAAGTTTGTTGTGTATAATATTCAGTTAAAAAATGACAGTACGTACCCAAAAATGGAAAACTGGATTAATGAAAATGCTGACGGTGTGACTTGGAAAAAGGTGGATGAGAAAATAGACAATGGCGGATGGGGTACTAAAGGTCATCATTGCATGGGTTCGCCTGATGAAATCATTACCTGGGGAGGGCCAATCGCTGTATTTAGGTGGGACAATGCAAAAGACGTGGACATAAAAGACTTTAGTGTACGAGAGATTCAAAGTAAATGAAGTTCCATTAGTTATCTGCGAATTTGTGCCTAAGGGGACAGAATCCCGAAGTGCTTTTAGATCAACATGCATCACGTATTAGCAACGATTTGGACGTTTAGTTATAGCATTTCAGATTTCTGAATTCTGGTAATCAAGGGGCCACCGTTGGAATTTAATGTCATAAATCTTCGAGTCCATAACTGATTTCAGGATTATCAGACACAATTTATTAGCTAAATCCAAATATGAGTAGATCAAAATTTGAACCATTACTGGTATCTATTGGGAGACATTTCTCTTAAGGAAAGCAATTGTTTTTTGCCAAGCGTCTGCAGTTTCTTTAGGAGCATAATTCTGGTTAGAGGGATTCGCAAAAGCATGACCTAACCCTTTGTAGATAAGAATTTCATTACTTATCTTATCGGAATCCAGAACCGCTTTAAATTTATTTATTAAAGGTAAGGGATTGGCTTGATCTTTATCTCCAAAGATTCCTAGTAACGGCCATTTAATCTTTGACAGCTGCTGGGAGTCAGTAATCAATGGTGTTCCGTAATAAAGTATCGTAGCGACGAGTGGATGATTTTGACTGTTTAATGCCAACTGCAATGATTGTCCCCCACCAAAACACCATCCAATTGATGCAATTTTAGTAGGATCCACGAATGGAAGAGAGCTTAAATATTTAACAGCTGATCGTAGATTATTTGTTGCTTCTGATTGATTATTACGAACAGCAGTAGATAGTAATCTGGCTTGATCATTATTTGTAGCTGTTTGACCATTGAATAAATCTACAGCTAATACTGCGTATCCTTGTTTCGCAAGTGTATTCGCCATATCTTTGATATAGCTATTCAATCCACGATTTTCGTGAATCATGATTACTCCAGGGACTTTTTTGCTTGTACTGCTAATCGAATTGGGGTAGACTAGATATCCGGAGGAATTATCGAAATAGTTAATCATTTTTTTTATTACTAAACCCTGTGCATTGGACGCATTAGTAGAATTAGAATACAACGCAGATATCGCTGCAGCGTTGGTCTGAGCTGAGGCTGAAGGGATCGTATTAAAATTTCCAATTGTAGTACTCAGAAGCATACTTGCAAAGATGACGAAGCAAAATGTAGAAAAAATCGGAAAAGATCCTGTCATTACTTCTTAAGTATCATAATCACTATATAACATTATTTCTGGCTCTATATGTAGGACTAATTTGAACATTAAACTAATACTAATACGTATTATTAATTGAAGGAATCTTCACTACTACGAATATGATTTATAGTACAGTTCGTGGATGAATTCTACGGCTATATATTTAGAGAGAGGAGCATACGTATAGCAGGTGACATAAAAATTCTGACTCATAGAAACTAATCTTCAAGAATTCTTATATTAGGTAGAATTGAACAATAGTATGATTTATGCTTTTCAAATCTATGGTTGTAATGGCTTTCTTTATAACTTCATTTGTTGCAATGATAGCATTACAATACCACTTACAGCTCGAAAAGATTGAGCCATTTTCTATATTTGACCTACAATTCGTAACTGCAGACTCAAAATCATCGTCTGTTCATAACACAACTAACAGCACCAATAGCAAACATACTCATAGCGACAAATTTGGGATAAGGGAATTATACCCTACCAAACTTGGAGGGAGAGAATGGTATGTTAACATGACCAATCCTAAGAACGATACCCTACTTTCGTTCACATTCGACGCTCCAATTAATAGAGAGAAAGATGGCTCATGGCAGATAACAAATCCAAAGGTTAGAATGAACGTTGAGACTCCTACAGGCATGGAACCTTGGAAGAATGTTGAGATCACAGGGTACGCTAAAGTAATATCAGTAAATGCCTCTAAGAACAGTAGCGACAACAATAAGACCAATTCTGCAAATCAAGATTACAGCCAAACTCTTAACGACATTGCTTGGTATGCTAGGAGTGGAAGACACAATAGTGAAACTCCATGTGAAGGTACTGCACTAATAGGAGGAATCCATACTGATGGAAGTGTTGGATGGAAAAAGAGCATTTGGTTCACTGGCGGATACACAGATGAAAGAGCACTAAATAAGGTGACAAAGCCTCTATTGGGCAGATGGATCGGTTGGAAAGTGGTGATATACAACATCAATAACAATACCGCGGTTAAAATGGAATCATACATAGATGAGAATAATACCAACCATTGGAAGAAAGTAACTGGCTTTGTTGACAACGGTGGATGGTATGCCAACACTGATGACGTTACTTTTTTTAGTGCCGGATGTGGGAAGCCAAAGGACTATGTGATTACAAATCCAGGAGACTTTGTAACCTTCAGAACAGATAACATTATCTGGAATTTCAAAAATCTAAGTGTTAGGGAAATTAAACCTCCCGAGCCGCATTAATCCTTAATAAAGTATTCCTATCGTGTCGGGGCCCGTTAAGTTAAGCTTTTTAACCTCTCATAATTCGTATTAGATTCATAAATTTAATATGTAGATGTCTGCATAATGCATGAACACCAACAGACTGAGCCAATTGTGTAAGTGACAATTCATATTCAAGTTTGTGTTTGCATGGACAGTAATCATTAAAAGCTTCAATTCATTGAAATACCTAATTGTTTTTTCTATGATACTTTTTTCAAAAAATGAAGTAGGTGTTTTAGACCAAGATAAGAACATGCTTTAAGATACCATGATCCACCATCTGAATATACAGTATGCATACCATAGACTTTGAGCAATGGTCTCATGAATGAATCAGCAGCTAGCATATTCCTATGTCTTGAGATGTATACTGCAAGAACTTGCTTATGTACAGGGTATAAGGCTACCCATAATTATGCATAGTCTGAACCAATCTGCAGCATGGATTCATCTATAATAAAGGCAGTAACCCTGGTTCGTTTCAGGTAGAATTTATTTGAATGAAATAACTGTATCCAATTCCATACAGCAATATGACTTCTCTTTTTCTACAATTGGATCTAAAGCCTTTGCAGTACTTCTGAAACTCAGTCCTAGGAGGTATAAGTACAATGCATACATGATTAGTCCTGTGGATGTTCTCTTCCGATGGAAAATTAATATAGACAATAGAAGAGACATTGATAGATAAAGCTGTTTCGGCTTAACTTAACAGGGCCTCACGTCGAATAGATAATACTATATGGTCTATATAGGATCGCTAATTGACATGAAAGCAGGACAAACGGATAATGATAAGGAGTAATTGCGAGAGACGAAGCAATACAGGGTCTGAGATTTATTAATTCCTACGACAAAGGTCTAAATTCTGGTACTCTATCTCATGTGATCGGTACTAACTCTTCAGTGACGACCAAAAAGTTATGAATTTAATCATACGCTAATAATTTATGAGACGAAAATATCTGCATGTGAGTTGTGTCCGTGATTTTGATCAGGTGTGTGTTTAATAGCGCCATGGTTGTGAGCATGCCCGTTTCCATCGTTTGAATTGCCAGAATCACCACTCACAAACACGGTATCATAACAAGTATCTACTTCTCCTCTACTTGGCTCTCCGTTTTCTCCCCCGGTATGACCGGTTTTCTTGATGCATTTAAAAAATTGACCAACTTGATGGTCTAGCTGATCATTTCCAGAATTTAATGATATTAGTGGTACCGCGCCAGCATGAGTTGAGTCTCCTGTTGATTCTGTTTTAGCATTTGCAGATAAATATCCAAAATATGAGTTAGGTAGGAGTGCATTTACCGATCCGGCAGTAACTAACAAAATCGGTATTAGGAGAGAGACAATGACAATAGTTTCCAAATATCCCATTGAACAGTCATTTTTATCTCCGATATAACACATATCTTAACATCGAATCATTTAAATGATATTTAAGGTTAAGTTGACAGACAATAGTAAAATGAAATAGTAACAATCTTCACTTGATATCTCACCTAGTATGATCTGACACTATATTAACAAATATTCGTATCAATCAATTATGTAGATTCCTAGACCTGATATATTTTAAGTAATAAAAATACCATATTAAGATCCGAATTTCTTATATGACAACTCATGGTTTTGATTTTGGAATAATTGCCATGGTTTTGATGAGTAATAAAACGACAATCCTTACAATAGGGGCATTCCTAATCGGATCTCTCATTATTGCTTCCATCTTTAGTTATCCAGCTTTTGCTTTGACTAGATATTTTAATTGTGTAATAAGGGAAGTAAATAAGAATGGGAAATTTACTCTTGATGATGCTAATGTTTGCTATGACAAAGAATTCCCTCATAGCGGTAGTAATAGCGATCGATAAGAGAATACATTAGCAATTAGCAATTGCAAAACGTAGCACTAGTTACTGATCACAACTGATGTCCTGTGATTACACG
>JARBAU010000152.1 GCA_029237525.1 Nitrososphaerales archaeon
AGAAATACCAATGGTCATTATTGGTATAATTATTTGTATTCAAAACAAGAATTAGAACCTTGGATTGAAAAAGTGAACCAAATAAAAAGTCAGACGAAAGTTCTTAGAGTGTATTTTAATAACCATTATGGAGGTAAGGCTGTTGTTAATGCACTACAATTTAAGGAATTGACTGACGCACCTTTAACTCAGCTTGAATCAAATACATTAGAACATGCGGAGAAATATCTCTCCAAAGAAAGCAATAGCATAGCTAAGACTGCCAAACTGTAATTTCTGCAATCCAACCAAATGCACTGTCTGTAATAATCTACCAGGCCTTGAGATTTTCGGTGATAGAATAAGATAAGATCTAGATTTATCTGAAATCTATAAAAATGATAAATACGTAAATACAGATTAATGTCCACGGATAGAGATAGAAATGGAGGACCTGTCATGTGCAGCAAATGCAATTCAACATTTGAAAGCGAATCTGAATTTATGGAACATTATAATAGGCAACATAGTCCATAGGATAGTAAATTGATTTAGCTGTAATTTTTAGTACTGCAGTCTATGTCTGAGACATAAAACAGTTATTGGCCATTCTGAACTATGGACCCAAATTATCAACTTATACTAACAAATGTCAAAGAATGGAATGAAGTATCAAGAAATAGTATATTATAATAGGAGAGACACAATAGAAACCTCATTATTATTGTTTTATTGATTAGTTTCTGTATATTACAAACCATATATTTTGATAGCGGCTATTACTATTATTGGTAATGAAGAGTTGCTAAATCGCATAAGTGAAATTATCGACAACGATAAGCCTGTGATTATTGAAGGTAAATAATGTTTAGCCGTATTCTAGCTGAAGTTAACGCATTGACGATGATATGGAAATGCTTCGTATATCAAACTAGACCTATTAAATTATATAATTCTTCATCAAATAACTATTTTTTAGAAACTGTATACGATTATAGTATGGATATATCCCTATCTAGCTCTGTGGATAATCAAAAGATTAAATACTGTATTGTAACTGGATTTTTGATAAAATATCCTAAACTTATACTAGGTTGTGCTTCTCTTAAAGCTTGAAATGGGTTATAAGTAGTTATGATCAGGCTAGGGACACACTCTCCAAACTATCATTCAGAGTGTTACAATTTTACCTGTACGAATAACGATACATTGAATCTAAGAAAGTTGCATGTATCTTTTACCAGGAGGTGTAGTAGGTCCAGCTACGTATTTGTCCTGCCAGTTACCGGAAATCCAAGATCTACCAAGCACACTACCATTAATGTCTATCCAATAAACTTCCATGTTGTTTGGATCTCTCACTACAGCAGCCAGACCACCCGTAATTGAGGCAGGTGCATCTTTATCATTTGTCCCACATTGGGGGTGATTATCCTTTTAGTTTCTCAATATTGTTAAAAACAATAAACATGCCTGTATAAAGTGAATAAGGCATCATACCAATTGATGACTATTAGAATAGAAACAGTAGCAGCAGTAACAATGGTGATAGTGCTAACGTTAGTGGTAAGCACAACTACAGTATATGCTGACTCGAGCGGAAATAATGGACAATGTATACAGCTTCAGAAAACATTCCCGCCTGAATTACAAGATTTTCAAGGCTGTCATGACACATTTACAGGACCAGGACATAACGAGCCACCGCCACTACCATGAGGCACAGCCACAATCCTATCCGTGAAACACAACGCACATAATAACTTCATGGTCAACAGCTCTAATATTGGCTGATTGATTGGAATACATGGCTCCATTGTTTAAATCACCTTGTAATAGGACTGTAACCCGATTAAAGGTATGACTATGGTCCCAGTTTTCTTTTTATCAGTGAAGGTATTTTTTCCTACACTTCATTTGTTCTTAGTTATTAATGGCACTTTCATTTCTTGTGAAATGAGCAAGCGACCAATTCCCTTGTCTGTCGGCTGACCATAAAGTTCTGGATATATGTAATAACCTCGCTCTTTATCTTGCTTATCTTCCTCAACCTGTACACGGTGAGCATTTGCCCATGGATCCTTACGAATGCCTGTAACTTGCCAGGAGACTTTCATACCTGATTTACCGCCAGCAATCTTGAAACTACTGTGGTTATGGGTGTATTCATTATTGATATTGCCGGCAGTATCAATGTCATATGTATCAGATTCAGATATTTCCTTCGCAATGTAGAGATTCGGTCCAGGTGCACCTATAACAGTAAGATGATAACGATATTATAACGTTGAAAGATTTCGTATCTAGAACTCCCAGTGATTAGTGCTTTCAATTAAATCTGTGCTGTGCCCCCGTCAACGAACATCTCTATGCCAGTAACGAAACTGGAATCATCTGACGCCAGAAAAAGCGCAGCGTTTGCGATCTCACGCGGCTGGCCCATTCGAGCCATAGGGATTATGGAAACGAAGCTGTCCTTCATTTCTTGGGGAACATCATCAAATATTGCGGTATCTATCGTACCTGGACTAATCACATTAACTCTAATCCTTCCTTTGAGCTCTGCAGTCCAAGTTCTGGCGAAAGAACGGACGGCCGCTTTGCTGGCGCTGTAGACGGTAGTGCCTGGAAATCCCTTTACTCCGGCAATAGAACTATTTAGAATGATTGACCCACCGTCCTTCATGAGTGGCAGAGCCTTTTGAATAGTAAACGAAGTCCCGCGAACGTTGACGTTAAATATGTCATCGAAGCCTTTCTCGGTAATGGAGCCGAGGGGTTTGTTGAGCTCGCCAATACCGGCACTAGCAAATAGGATATCGATACGACCTTTTTCCTTTTTGACCGTCTCGAACAGTCGATCGAGGTCAGATAGACTACCAGCATCGCCCTGTACGCCTGTAATGTTCTTGCCGACTTCTTTGACTGCTTTGTCTAGCCTTTCTTGGTTGCGGCCGGTAATGAAGACATATGCTCATTCCTCGACGAATAATTTAGCTGTAGCAAGCGCCATGCCGCTGGTGGCTCCGGTAATGACAGCTATTCTGTCATCTAACTTTTTTGACATAGAGGGATATGTAATTTAAGATTTAAAAAGCTGATGTAATAGGATGGATATGTAGAAATTCAATGGCCGTTAGTATATGATTGCACAACTAGCAAATGATTATTTAGCCGCCCGGAAGTCGGGGGCACATTATGCCGACATTATATCGAACACGATGCTTATGATGACCCTACGTTACATCATCATCCCCTTTGTTTTCTGTTCCAATGCTGCTGGTCCCAGGATCTTTGAATCTCTTTAGGCGGAAGTTTATTTTGTTCTACTGATATTGTACATCTTTTCACGTCTACCTTGCACGGCATATACTTTCAAGTCATCAGTGCTATCTTTTGTTTGCCGGCCCGGCCTACAGGCGATCTCATAAGCGCGCATAAATCCGACTAGGCCGAACTGTTCTGCGACAATCACTCGCCGCTATATATATAGCTTAGAAATCATATACCATACTACAGTAACTTGTCAATTATTGAACCATGGGAACGAACAGTGCATTGCCTTTTTTGCAATTCTATGGCTACGTTAAAGCCTACCAAGACTAGACGTATAATGCTACGATGTAATGTGTGCGGGGCTCTCGTATTCGCCAACGGATTATTCTCGCAACAAAGAATTAGAACATTACGGGATTTCAGATTTACAC
>JARBAU010000153.1 GCA_029237525.1 Nitrososphaerales archaeon
ATCATGCGTATTCGCAGACGTTATAACAACTGATAATGGAATGCCTTGTCCGTCAGTTAGTACATGACGTTTTGTTCCTAATTTGCCTCTGTCTGTAGGATTAGGCCCAGTCACTTCCCCCCTAAAGGTGCTTTTACAGATACACTATCGAGAGATTGCCAGTTCCATTGAATCACTACTACATCGTCATACTCTTTTAGCAGTCTAGCCCATAATCTTTCAAACACTTTACCTGTAGACCATTGTTGGAATCGTCTATGACAGGTTGATCCAGAGCCATATTCCTTGGGCAACATCTTCCATTGACATCCAGTTCTTAAGACATATAGAATGCCTTCCAGTACATTCCTAAATGATACCGCTGGACGTCCGATTGTATTAATTGGTTTTTCTGGTGGAAGGATCACCTTGATTTCATTCCATAACGGATCCGGAATTCTTTTGATAGTTGGAAGATACTTTACTCTATCGTAAGCCACACCTATGAACAAAACACTCTCAAGCTATATGTCTATCCATTTTTGGGATGGGTTCTTAGTTAGTTAGCTAGTATTTTGCTTTGACTGGCATTCGCGAATATCATATACATACTCACTTTCCATAGCAGTTGCAAATCGAAGGCAGGAGTAAAGTAAAAGCTGGTATTTTAACTAAATTATCCTATTTGAACGATTACTAACTAAATTTACTGACAACTGCATAATCTGGAATAACTGAACTGGGTGCGTTAGAACAGCTAAAACAAACTATAAACACCTTAAGAGAAGATGCTAGAAAAGCAAACAAGGACCCTTCAAAGATTCGTATATTTGCATTGACATATCCAAATGTGCAAGATTTGTCTTCTTCCCCCTCAGAGCAGCAGAGATTGCCTATGACAGGTACAATTGAGCAAATTGGAACTGACATTAATCAGATTAAAGCGATGGGAGTAGAGCATATAATATTTGGATACGCTTTTTCCCCACTAGGCAAGGAAATGAAGAAAATGGTTGAGATAACAAAACAGTTTGCTAGATTTGCTAGATAAAAAAAAGGCGAAGGCTTACTCCAGGCTCTCTCGGTCATCCATTTTTAGGAGAGGGACTACACACAATTGGTTCGACTAATTGAATGCAATAGCACAAAAATTTTCTTTTACACCTCTCATTTGTTTTTTGCATGTTTGTATGCTAGATTATCGACAAATGACAGTGATGACACTGATGACACTGGAGAGACCACCGCATGGTTATCGGCATGTACTATATAGCATACTGTCCAAATATAGATGAATGAAAGGTAGTATGAGTGGCAGTACTGCGGTATACATCTTGAGAACAGAGGAACAGAGGAGATAGGAGTTCCAGCAAGTTGGAAGGGAATCTATCTAATCATTAGTTGATACAATAAATTATATACATGAAATTCATTGTCAAATAGGAAAGAGAACTAAATAAGTAATGCAAATTTAGCCAGTCATAAAAAGTTATATTTTGTTACCTGCCTAGCAAACTAAAATGAAAAGTCTTTGGGTTTTGGGAGATGTATATACAATAAAAATTAGCGGTGATGAAACCCAAGGTAGATATAGTATATGGGAAATTGAAACAGCTCCTAATAATGGACCCCTACTTCATAAACATTCAATGGAAGATGAGGCATTCTATATCCTAGAAGGGGATTTTTCGTTTTCACATTGCAGCAAAGAGACAAAAGCCAGC
Organism: Nitrososphaerales archaeon; assembly: GCA_029237525.1. Taxonomy (GTDB): domain Archaea; phylum Thermoproteota; class Nitrososphaeria; order Nitrososphaerales; family Nitrososphaeraceae; genus JARBAU01. Next base: position 1,704 of record JARBAU010000153.1, read on the forward strand.
AAGGGACAGCTCATTTATGCCCCAAGAGCAGAATTTCACACTTACAAGAATATAGGTGGCACCGTTGGAAAACACTTGTTAATTATTACGCCACCACAATTTGAAATGTTTTTTAAAGAGATTGGAATCCCAATAGAAGACAAATCATCATTTCAACCGCCACCGATAACAGCTGCTGTTATTGATAAGATTGTAAAAACTGCAGCAAAGTATGGTCTTGAAATAATAATATAGACAACTCCTTAGTTGGTGCATCTATCAAGCAGTAAATCGTTCCAACTTCAAAATTATAGAGAATATTTACCGTCTTTAGTCCTAGCTCATCTCTTGGTGCATTCTGCTTTTTTATGAGATCCTCTTCAGTCAATAAGCCAAATAGAATGGACGTCCAAGAAAGTTGGCAACTGTATATATCTTTAGAAGGGTGCTAATTAATATCCCTAACATACTTTTAGCATTCTTTATCAATGATAGACTATGGTTAGGTTTATTGCATTAAGAGGAATATGTATCATATTATCTCACATTGTTGAACACTGTTCCACATTGTAGATACACCGTTAAAATTGTCCCGTTTGGTCTTTGCAGCAGAACAGAAAAATGTGAGATAGATCTTTTCAGAAGTTTCAACTTGAATAAGTTGATGGTTGTTATAGAAGCTACTATAATAAAAATATGAGTAACAAAAAATATTTTGCTACATTTAGCATTATGTTAGGGATCCTGACAATGCTAACCGTGCACAATCAGTTAGGTCCAATCGCTCTATTCCGCTTTGCATACTACAGGATATAATCGTGGTTGTTCGGATGCTCAAATTTCTGAATCCTCTGAAAGATACATAAACCAACCTCTTCAAACGCTATCATTACTAGGATGATAATTCTCACTCAAAGAAAGTATTATTAAGATACCTAATTCATGCAATAAATGTGACTTACGAGCTAAATTCAAAGACAGATAATCTTATAACCTTGACAGTTTTAAAATCAACTCGATCAGATATACCTTTGCAATATTCGAGAGTAAATATAAAAAATGTACGAATACAATGAGCGTACGAACAACAATAGCAATTATTATCCATTAAAAATAGATAAAAAATTTATTGATGCGTTAACTGAATTCATAGAGTTAGTTGAATCTGAATTGGATATAATGTTGTCTAGATCTGCATCATTGCAATTCTTGTCATATTGCAAGATAATTGACTATATAATATCGCAGAAACTGGCCAAGAATATTGTCATTAGGTTGTTATGCCCGCATGAGGAGGATAGCGACAAAATAATTAAACAGTTAATTCCATTTGTTGGTCATAGATCGATAAAACTGTCATTGCCTAAGGCTTCAGCAAATTCCTTGCTTTTCATCAGAGACAAACAGGATATTTGTTCTTTTTCAATTGATATACACAACAAACAAGAATACGACGAGTCGAATAGAGACAATCATAAAGATAGCAATACTATTTTTTCTGTTAATGATTGGTTTTACTCTGAAAATGACTCTATAGTTATAAATGCAGTTTATTTTTTCGATACAATATGGGAAGAAACAGAAAATCATGGTAAAACTATAAAAGAAAAAATGCACTCTGAACTTTTGTTTGATATAATCTCACATGATATAGGAAATTATCATCAGATAATTCAAAGTAATTTGGATTTTATAACTTCTCTTTTAAAAAGGAGTAACATTCATGATACAAATAGTTTATCACAAAATATTGAAAGAATTTTTTCATTTCTTACGATTGCAGAAAATACACTAACTAAAAGTCAATCACTTGTAGACAACATACGGAGACTAGAACGACTATACGCACAAAAGGATCTGAAACTAATATTAAAGAACCTCCCAGATGCAATCAATAACGCATATACTATAGTAGAAAATACATTATCTGACAATAACCCGCAAGGCAAAAGAATCAGATTTTCTATGAATGTGGTAGAAGGTCGTCACAATCATACTGATATAAATATAATTGCCGAAGACTTACTTGAGGAAATTTTTATTAATTTATTTTCTAATAGTGTAAAATACACAGATTCATCAGAAGTTAGAATTGATACTCTAATAAGAGAGTACTCCATTGGTGAAACAAAGTATTGGATGATAACTGTAGCCGATTATGGTAAAGGCATACCAGACTCGATGAAAAAAGAATTGTTTGAGCGGTTTTATTCTAAAGCTAAGGGAAGTGGGTTAGGTTTATCCATAATAAAAATGTTAGTTGAGAGGTACAAGGGTAAAATTTGGGTTGGAGATAGAATATATGAGGATTACACACATGGAACTACATTTGGGATGATTTTCCCTGCAGCATAATAACAATTGTGTTTATATGATGTTCATTTAAGTTTTAGCTTGACTTAATCATAACTTTTAATAGCATATTACCAATTAACCAATCAGTAGTCTTACATCCATACTGGATTATGATGTTGCTGTAGTTGTCTTATTTGCACTAATGTAATATTATTACTTATATCGTTAGAATCATATGCACAAATGCCGATAACAGGAAAGTTAAATCTTTGTTCCAAACATGATTCATATTCGAGTAATTCTTTGGTGAATCCATGCTTAAAAAATGCGCCCATGTCTCCAAATACTCGCATTCCTCTCTTACCCTTGCTAAGACAGTTTTCCACCAAAGTAGACCATAATGCCTTAGTTCGCTGAATATTTGGCATCCCACCGGGAAAATATACCTCTTCGGTAGTTCTAATAATAATATCACCCTTTGATTCAAGCCCTAGGACATCAATTTTCCATTCATCTCTCATCCTGGCACGAATTTCATCTTTTAGTAGATCACTGGTAGTCATAATAACAACTTCATTTCTTTGTAGACCCTCTTTTAGGAATGCAAAGGCTTCATTATATTTTTCGTCTTTGCTAGAATAAACTGCAATTATGTGATTTCCTTGCTCAATTGTCTGTAAGCGCTGTGCCATCCGATTTACTATAGGGAGATTTAAAATATAAGAATTGTGGAAGGCAAGGACATCACAGTGAAGGAACATTACAGACTATTTAGTTGCCATATCCATGAATAGCTCTAGCGCTTTGTTATCAAGTGGATCATGAAATGCAAGCAAGAATTGATTCACACCTGCTCTGGTATATTGTGATAGTCTTTCTCGTATTTCTTCTGGCGTTCCAATAAGTCCTTGTCTAAATATTCGATCGATGGTGGATACGCCTCTCTCGATGGCGAAGAGTTTTTTCTTGTATTCTAAATCTGAATTAGATTCAGAGACAATAACATCCAGTTCAATTGATCTTGCTATACTTCGCTCTTTGTTTAGATTACCTTTTTTACATATATCTTCAAATTTCTTGTTGAGTAATACAAATTGTTCAGGATCAAGATAAGAGCATTCCCATACATGAGCATATCTTGCAGCTATTTGTATTGTTTTTAATCGTCTAGCTGCAATCGTTATCGGAATGACTTTTCGAAAATTGTTTTTCAGTAATGCAGCATCTTGTACCTTAAAATGCTGACCGTTAAAGGTTATTGTAGAGGAAGAGTTGCCCCAGAACATATTCAATAGCTTCATTCCTTCTTCAAATATTGATACTCTTTCAGCGTTATTTGGATAATCTATTGCATAAGGATGCCACCATTTCGAAGCCCATCTAGGTATTGCTCCAACACCTGTCCGAAATTCAAGCCTTCCGTCGGAAATTTCCTGTACTGTCAGAGCTTGTTTTGCCAAAAGAGAAATGTTCCTATACCCAGGTAGGGTATACGTTATTACAGGTCCTAGTCTAATCTTCTGAGTGATTGCTGATAAATTAGAAATAATTGTCCAACAATCTAGATCAATATCGGTTAAAGACTCGCCATAGTAAAATCCATGATATCCTAATTTTTCAGCAAGTAGACACGTTTCTTTGATCCTATGGTAATCAGTTCCCCATATCTCAAGACAGAAAAGAGGATCCAACATTATTTGGTTGTGA
>JARBAU010000154.1 GCA_029237525.1 Nitrososphaerales archaeon
ATCATATACATGATCTACCGTTATTGTTAGAAAAAGTACAGCAATCATCCAATAAAACCATCCTTGAAATATTTTGTACTTCACCATGCAGGGAGGAAATTTTTGCCAAATTTCCGGATATTGCAAAAACAACTTATGATGTAGACGCACATTCTAAAGTGTCCTTTAACGTTATAGAACCAAACAAACCATTTAATGTCGGAGCTTTTTCAGTTACGCCAATAGAAGCATATCATGGTGAAAACTCGCCCCCCGGATCTGTAATTTATATACTTAAACTTCAAGATAAAACAAAGATAATAATAGGCTGGGATTTCTTATCCCTAAAACATGCAGATGAGAGTATATTATGGAACCCTAGCTTAGCGATCTTAGGTGCACAGAGCTTTAACCAGCATCCAGAAACTGGACTGATATCTGTGACTGAATCGTTTAACTTAGTTAGAGCTTGGAATGCTAAACAATGTTACCTGGTTCATTACAGAGGTTTATCAGACTTTGAAGATGCAAAAAATCAGTGGTTTAGAGGGCCTGCCAAACCTATGACGTCCGACGAATTGCAAAAAACGATAGACTCCTATCTTAAGATTACAGGGAATGATGGCAAATTCAAAATAACTGTAGCTAGAGAGGGAATGATCTGGACTGATAAACATGACGAGATCTCTTCAGGTTGGGAAGGATTAGAAAATCAGAATCAAAACGAAAATCAGCGTCCAATTGAAAATTTGCAAGGCGGTGATGATAATAATGTGCTAGAACTGGAAGGACTGGAAAAATATATCATGAGATTGGAAAAAGACTCTAAAGCAGACATGGTTTATCTTATGATTGAAGATAAAATAAATCGATACGATCTAAGATTTGTTAGACCACACAAAGAACTTAGAACTAATGATACTAATGGAGAGGATTATATACTTGAGGCTGAAGGAGAAAAAGGAATGTTAGCCAAAGGCCCGGCTTTACTTATGGAGACTCGTCAAACCAGACTGAATGACTCTGCAAACCAAGAGGCCTTTGTTGTAGGGATTAGAGCGTATAAAGGAAAGAAAGACGTATTTAATGATGATATAGTAATTGATAAGATTGATGCCATGAAACTAAATGAGTTCATTAAAGTAAAATTTTGAAGACATGACACTTTCTATATAGCCAAGCATAGCGTACATTATGACTAAAGCAGTCATTGTAGAGCATAGTAATCCAACAAACTATCATTTTGCATTTAGATTATTCTGGGTTTATTGCTTTCATTCTTGAGCTTTATATTTGCTTCATCTCTGCTTCAGAAACCAGATGGGAATGCATTTGTAATAAACAGCTACCCTCGCCATCACAATCGTTAAAGACGCCACTATTAAAAGTTAAAGTTACGTTTCATGCAAAGAATGTTTATCAGCTAGAGATAACGATCAAGGCCTTGCAGAGAACAGGACAATCTGTACCAGATCTATCGAGAAATGGAATTGCAAGAGGATATGTAGTAATTCCAAAATTTCTGTCAGTTTTGAATTGAAGTATAGTAAAGCGACTTAAAAATAACATCTCGTCGCCACAAATATTTCTCCTTAGGTATTATTAGATTGATTGATAAGACATGATCCATATAGAGATATGATTACATGTTGGCCGAATTAATGGATATTTGTAAGCAACAGCTCACTAACAGCTTTTGTATATATCTCAAAAACTATTCTTTCATATGAAGAGTTAACATCTTTACGTTCATATTTTCTTGCTGTCTTTACAATTAATTCGGATAATCGTTCTGCTAAGTTATTGGTAATCTCCGGACTCTCGATTTCAAATGATCTTTCCTTTAGCATTAACACAGAAATAAGGCCCCTTGCTCTTTCCAGGCTAACGGGATAGAAATAGCGAGAAATATCCTTTGGCAGTGAATTTAGGTCATATACAAACAGATATGCTACACTCGTAAAGAATATTTGCATAATTCTATGCCTTTCAATCTCTCTTTTGGCTATTGTAGCTAATTTTTTGGACCTTAGTATTTTCATGTGATGATTAAGGGAGGCCCCAGATAAACCCAGTTCATTGGCTAGCTGAGCTTGAGTCATGGGCTTCTGTCTAAGTAAATTCAAGATAGCACGTCGCATAGGGTCGATTAGAACTGAGGCGATTTTTGCATCATCTACAATATAAACTGCTTGCATCGATAAAACAAAATCTGATATAACATAACAATATAATAACCTTGTCGAGTTGTTACTTCGTAGACTTAATTAATTATCATACTAATCTAATCGTTATAGGGTTATTAGTCATTTATTATAGATACTGGCCGCATGAATCTTTATATTTTATGTCGATTTATAGAATTAAATATTATTCACAATGCTTTGATCTTTACGCCAAATTGAGAATACTATCGAACTGAATCACGTCATGTTAGAGATAGGGTGCACACCATCTCGGGTTTTTAATTGTCTACCTAAAATCCACAGTTAGGGGTATTCCATGTCAGTAGCGGTTGCGATCTATGACAGCTTTTTTCAGTCATAGTTCTTTGGCCGCCTATAAAGTAAATAAAATTGTTTGACATACTAGATCAGTATCAACAATAATAACGAAGAGAAGCATCAGTCTGGCAGTATTGTTATCAAAAAATCTAATACCGTAAATCAAGTAACTATATCCGCATTTAGATATAATAATACCACAATGAGTAATAGTACCAATATTTCCAAATCTAATGCAATTAATTATTCTCATTTCAGCATTTCATACACTAAATTGATAGGATAATTACTAGATATTTGATATATGTAGAGATAGATATTCTTACTGTGTCTATATACCTTTACTGTTACTTTATGCGTAATTACAGACGTAGATGAATATTTAGCTTAGACATGAGTTAACCTTCTGTTGCTAGAAAGTACATATTCCTCCCCTCATTATACCTCATATCAAAAAATGGTGGAGGTAGGTGTAGTAGATAAAGATTTCAAAAAATAATAATTCCTTTAAATCCTACTTATACGTCTGTTTTAAGCATGAATCTGATCCTGGTGGATAGTTTCTTATATCATACTCTGCAACTAATGTATAATTATGTCCGTTTAGCTAGCTTCATATTGTTGGTTTTAAATAATATATCGACTAGTGGCTATATACATGACTCAAGCTAATGAGAAGGATATCAAGTTAATGTTAGTAAAAAATAGAAAAACTATTTTACTATTCCTTCAGTTGTCTTTAACAGTCCTAATTTTGCTAGGAGCTGGATTAGTGTCTGCTCAAACTTCAGCGCAATCAAATCCAAGTGCTGGCAATACATATTCCTTGTCAAGTCCAAATTTATCTTCTCCAGCTGGACCTAGTCCAACTACATTACCCCCACCATCAATATCTCCTGAATTGTCTGCAGCTCAAAAAAGTGCATCAACAAACAAGCCATGCACACTTACACCATCGCTGATAGAACACGAAGGTACTCCACAGCAGACAGAAGGCCCATACTTTGTTAATGGCATGCCTAACCGATCTGATATAAGAACGGATCCTTCTGACGGGTCAATACAGCAAGGCATTCCATTACATCTAGTAATTCATGTATACGGTATAAATAAAAATGATTCATGCAGTCCTCTCAAAGGAGCAAAAGTAGATATCTGGCATGCTAATTCTCAGGGTATTTATTCTGGTATTGCTGACCAAGGTACTATAGGAAAGAAATTCCTTAGAGGATATCAACTTACGGACAGCAGTGGAACCGTTAGATTTACAACGATATATCCAGGTTGGTATCAAGGCAGAGCAATTCATATACACGACAAGGTTAGTACATTTAACGGATCAGACAATACGTTAGATTGGACGTCACAGCTATACTTTAACAATTCTGTAAATGAACAGGTCCATAAGCAACTACCATACAGCAAACATGGACCTCCTGACATGACGAACGAACAAGATGGCATTTATTTGGGACCATCAACTGATGGCTTATTTCAGACCGACAGTGGAAAGCATTTAATGGTCAACCTAGCTAAAGAAGGACGATCGTACATTGGCATATTCAATATTGTATTAAATACTGTTCAACAAAAAAGTTAATCAATTAATTTTTGTTAATTAACTAGATAACTTTTAGGTCAAGACGTCAAATTAGAAATTATTATGTAAGATCAAGATAGTGGCTGCAATCGTATTATAAAATTATAAATTTAGATTGTCTGTTGTTGTTAGAATTAGGAATACAAAATTGCAAAGGATTATTGATTGGCCGTTGGCATTGCAACTTAAAGCTACCACCTGCTAAAGCCTTAGCTGCAATGGAATATGGATTCAGCCAATTCATTTCCCAACGGCCTAGATTATCTTGGTTGGCAATGACATACACGATAATCTATATAACCAAATTTAACATAACGTGTCAAAAAATTTCTGAATTCCCGCTATGGAATTGTTCGTACGTAAGAATTATACATTAAATATAGAGATTCGTAGAAAATTATAAACCATCACTCAAGAAGACGCATGAACAAATACAATACTTCGGCAATCCTATTTTATATATTCTACAATTGTTAGAACTTGGCAACAGTAAGGCATTATATCCTATAAATCCCAAGTACAGGTCGAAGCATTGAAGCCAGTTTCTAATGGTGTAGTAGGAATAGGTACTACTGCTAAATCTGCAGTACATAAAGTCCGAAGACTGAATTCTCGGGTATCAGCATTAGCATACGAGGCAAAGAAATCAGGTGGATTTCAGCAAGTCTTTGGTCCTCTTGGAGATATATTGGATGTCGATAGTAGTAAACAGAAAACAACACAAGAAGAAGAAAATAGAGTATCGCTTTGGACTCGCATAGGAAAGTCTTACTCATCCACCCTTTGAAATCTACTGCTAGTATCTAATTGATTGTCTGTATACTAAGTATATCGTAGTAAATTAGTTCACCCAAATTTGACAAATGGTGATTTAATTTGTAGACAAGTTAGAATATGTTTACCAGCTATCATAAATTATACCTAGTCATAAAGCCTCTTTAAGGAATGCTGCATAGATATAAACGCTGGTGGGCAGTTGACTACCTGGTCATATTCAATCTCATTCAGCATTCTGTTCCATAATCGTGAGATTGAATCCTACCAGTAGTTTAACCAAAAACCTGTTAACAATGCAGCATTGATTAAGAATAGTGTCTATAATAAAGATACTTTTCGTGTAGCACAGAACGCTGCTCTGACGATTCATTACGACCATGGACCCCAGAACTCATAGATTGGTTGAAATATCCTCTAAGTCGGGATTCCACATTGGTCGTATATTATCTCGTTTTAGGCTTGACAATTCATATTCCAGCTTGTGTATATTCGAATATTGCAGGGGTTTAATACACCCAACACTAGCATTCTGTCTGTACCTGTACTAATTCCAAATCCTTGCCCTCCTTGACCATCTGGACCTCGCGTTGACGAGATTGAATCTATCTCATAGAAAAAGATTACACACGGTGCACGGCGCAGCTTGTCTTGCCTTTATAAATATTTCCCTAACTCTTTCTGATTCGCCTACCCACTTCGATATTAGTTTGGGTCCCATTACACTAATGAAATTGGCTTCAGACTCTTGCAACAGCTTTTGCAGGTAATAACACTATTCCAAGAAATTCAGCTTGCGGTTTGATTTTTTGCGAATACCTACTTAAATTGCCGAGCTGTTTATTGGCTGTTCGTAGTATTTACGAAATTTGTTCAATAATGAGTATAAAAATTTCACAATCTTTATCTAAACTTGCTGTTTAATTTACACCATCATCATCCTTGCAATACTACATTGGCTGATCTGGTTGGAATTATCCAGTTTGGTAATGACCGTTTTATCCCCTTGATTTAGATTAATTCAAATTGTTGCAAAATAAATCTGAATTGTTTAAAGAAAGCTTTCTTGTCTCCAGGCCAGACTATTCATCTTGATTGTAAAGAGCTTATTATCTCTCTATTTTTAGAGATTTGCCATGATGTTTTATTAACTCTTGCTTTTGCTTGTCTGAGAATTTGTTAAAATCCTTTTGATGATACAAGCAAAAGCCTTTCATATCAACATCAAATTTTATTGGTAATGATAGTTCATAATCAACAAGGTCATTATACTTTGATTTGTGGGTATACGCTCCTATGTCCCCTATAATCGAAAGACCTCTCTTTCCATTTTGCTTTGCATAACTGACCAAATTTCTTTTAAATAACATATCTGGCTGTAAGCCAAAATATTCTTGTAGAGAATCAATAATTACAAGTTCCTTTTCTTTTTCATACTTGGAAACATTTACGTCGTTCTTTGAAAGAATTTGTCTTACTGATTCAGTTGTTTCATAGAATGGATTTATAAGAATAATTTCATTGTTCTCTTTAATTTGCTTTTGTATGTAACCAGAATATAACTCTCTTTGCGTAGACAGATCTGAATAAATCAATAAATAGTGAGCACCGTAATCTGCTCGAATAATCTGGTTTAAGGCGTCATTAACACGATAGTTTGGTAAATTATCAATCACTTGTTTCATCCCAATGAAATATTGGGCGACATAGTATAATAAGCACTCACCGGATATTTTATAATATTAAAAATCGTATTCCAAGTCAGGTATCTTATTGTTATAGGTGCTACCACAAACATAAATTTGACAGTCATTATGTCGTCACAAATTAAATTTGAAAGCTCATGTTTCTCAATACATATGATATAGCAATTATGTTACATTAATATTCTTTGTAGTGTATTATGAGATTTGGAGCCCAATGATTGGAAAATGCGATAATTGTGGTCTTGAAAATGTAGAGCTAATGAGTATTAGAATAGGGAATTCACAGGATATGCAGAATCTATGTAATCAATGTAGACCAGCAGATGGTGCATATGCATATTAATTGTTAAGAATTGCCAACTTGGCAATTTATATAATAGATAACAGTTTCAATCGATACTGAAACTTATACAGATATAGATTCTGATTAGTGGTAACAGGTTTGATACTCCTTACAGGACTCTGCTATCAGTAGTACAATGATAGAATTTAACAGTAATTGATTTGACCAATATCGTTTGAATTTTCCTGGAAAAATAATTCTAGAAAGATAATGAATCTTTAGCGATGTATTTTTTGTTATAGTATTGACCTGAAATACATGCAAGGCAAGTTCAAAAGAATTGTGTTTTATTTTTCATGTCTCGTAAACCGTGATCACGTTAATAACCACTGGTTATAAAGTGGTTAAACTGGATTATCACAATGACCACAATGACCTATTTATAGTAGCAGAAACACAACTCTTGTATCTAAAATAGAAGGTGATCATAAATGGTAGCTAGTGCGTATTAAATAAATTTGTTGGATTTGCTTCTGTATCATATACATAAACTCTAAGATTGACGTGCTTCAGGCATAAGGAATTCCTTTAAGTATAAATGTGCCAAATGCCGATTGTAGCATAAAGCATATAATTCAGAATTAATCATCTTAACATAGTGACAAAAATAGCAAGTCTGGCAATAGTCTTTGTAGTACTGATATTTTTATCAATCACAGCTTCATCATTCTCTAGTATAGCACAGGCTCAAAGAAACGCAACATCAATCAACCACACAGGTAAGATATCGTCATCATCAACAGCAGCACAGTCTGAAGAAGCATCACAATCTATAAGGGGTGCGATTACTAGTACAGGTCAGTTCCTAAACAATGCAACTCAGAAAATAGCTGGATCAAAATCAGCACAAACAATCGTAAATGAAAGTTCAGATTTGCTGGGGAATGCGACAGTGGCGACAAAAAAATTCTTTAATCCTAAATAGTCATGTAAAATCTACTCAAAATTTAAGATAAATGCGAATCAATGTTATGTATTATAAATACAGTGTCGTGCTACTAGCAAGTGATCATACGTCAGATCAGTAATATTCCCTAAACTTTGCAAGAGGTATCCTGCAGATCTCTTATAAGGCTACCGCAGCGGCGTCTACAAAACAATCGCTGATGTCAAAAGCAGCTGAATCCCAAATGATGAACTCTACCATTAATATAAACCAATAATTGATTGTCTATAGATCCGCTATGTAAAGGTTTATGACAGTGACATGGCAGACAATCGTAATATACGCAGATTAGTATTACTAGAATGTAGATTTTGACTTGCTAATGAATGTAATTGCCTACTCACATTAGTAGTATGGGAATAGAGATAGAAAACATAAATTGTCAGCAGTAATGATTATTCACTTAAAACTAACCCAATCAAAACCTATTGTTCATAAATTAGATGAAATTTTTTAAGTATAAAGACCTGAATATATACGCTATGAGTTTTGACGAGAATAACGAGGAATACAATGAATTGCCAAATTCTAACCCTACCAAACTTCCAACTAAAGCATCAACAGAGAAGGTCTCCGGGTTAGCGACAAAAAAATTAGCTGACGAAGGAAAGGCAGTAGTAGTAAATCCATCAGAGATGGAACATAAAGAAAATAATCAAATAGGATACACCTCGTCTGAAGAATCCAGCGTAGCAGAAACAGAAGTAGAACGATCGGTTGATACTTCAAAAGCCAGAGAAGTAGGATTGTCGTTTACAGAGATGATAAAGAACTTAGGCAAAAAAGCAGCTACAAAGACAGAAGAGAAAACTATGGAACTTAAAGATAAATCTATTGAAGCTATCAATTATAATGTACATAAGGATACAAGAGATATTCACTCCCTTGGAATACATGTAGAGGATTTAGTTTTAGTGTATGAAAAAATAATGTTTGAAATAGAAAGGGAAGATTATAAAAGTCAGGAGAAGTTACTAACAGGCTACAAGAAACTGCTGGAAGAGCAGGTAAATGTGGTTGATTCTAAACTAAATCTTGCAAAAAGACTTAAGAATATCCCAAAATGATGGATCTGCTAGATTAAATTTAATAGGTTAACTATAGAACTTAAGTTACTAGGATTAGTATATATAACATTCTTAAAATTTGCTCAGTGCTTAATTGTTCCTATCCCTAATACTCCATTTTTTCTTTAACCAGGTTTCTCTTTTCTATTGATTTTTATATTCCTCTTCCTTCTGTTTAGTCGAATAGATTTCAGTAGCGGGGGTATCTGTAGAAAGTGATTCAGCAACAGCATTTGAAGATAGAGATGACGATATTGCTGGTAATTCTTCATCTTGCGTTTCTTCAATATCAGAATCTTTCTTGGCCACCATTTTTATCTGAGGCTTTGATTTCTTTATCTTTTCTTCTTTTAAAGTATTAATTGTATGAGGTAGTTGTGGCTGTTGTGGCATGGGTAGTTGAGATTTCTTGCTCGGTCGATTTTGCTTGGCTTGTGTTAATTGTGGCTCTTTTATATTGTTATTCTTGATTATGAGGAGCGGTTTATCTACCGAATCTTTTAACTTGGCAGCTAATTCTTTTCTTGCAACGAGGAGTTTACGCTGCAGTTGTACTAATTTTATGAAACCTTTGTAAATCTGCTCTTGTTCCGCATATGTTCTAGTTAATGAAATCTCTGATATAATGTCATCAAAAGAAGTTGAAAACTGTAACGCTAAATCTCCCATTTTAGATATTTCTTCTGCATCATCTTCAGCTTTTCTTTTCTCTGCTGTTTCTTGCTGTTCTTTTATCTTTTTTTGTGTAATGTCTTTTCCTTTCTTGATCTTTTCTTTGGCAACTTTGGCTCCTGAAATTACTAAATCCTTAAATTCATTTGTTGCTTGCTTTAGCTTTTTAATGATTTCCTCCTCTTCAGTTTTAGGATATTGTCGTTGTTTTTCAACTTCAATTCCCTCCTGCGCATCTGTAAATTCTATATTATTTCTTCTAGATGCCAGAATTCTATTTTCTGTGATTGCCTCTATTTGTTTGATTTCATCTTCCGATGGAGGTGATTCTCTTATATAGGTGTCCTTTGCTTCCTGTTCTGTTATACTGAGGTATAAAATATTGGCGTAATATTTTTTAATAAATCGTTTTGGAATATAGAGTTTTTCTTTACTTATTGTCCCCCTTTCTATCACTATAAAGGGTTCATACAGACCCTTGATCTTGCCTAAATTCGCACCATCTATACTTTTGGTATCTTGATTTATTATCTCATTCCAATTTATAGTGGCGACAGCATCGTTATTAGTATTATTCCCGTTATCAGATGACATTTATGTGATAAAAGATAGACAATATGGAATTTAAAACTATAAGATACAGACTAGCCTGACAGATCTATTTTCGGCATTAATATGAGATGGCTACTAATTCCAAATCTTTCTTCTATGTCTACTTGTTTAGCTATTTTAAAACATTATATTAAATAGGCAAAAAATAATTCAAGTTAATGATGATAATATATCTATGATTACATGCCCCATAGCACTATATAAGGCGAAAAGTATGATGTATTCTATAAGTAATAGGATCAATCAAGCAAAAAACAATTTGAAGGTGTTTGCGAACTATTCTTCGTATTCTCTACCAGTACCTTCGACCCTGACCTGTTCACTTGTTACCTGATCACTTATTGTCTTAGTCTCTGTAACAGGTTTTTTCTTCACTGCTACTTCCTCCTTTACATACGGCTGTTTAGTCACCTGTACTTGTTCTTGCTTTAATGGAACTCTAATTTCTTGTTCAGACTCTATTGGTGTATCTGATGTTGCTGTAGTCGCTCGACTTGCCGGTCTTCTCTCAACAGAGATTTCCTCATGTGTAACTGGCACTTGCACAGTCTTAGTCTCAGTAACCGGTGTTTTTGTAATTATCGCCTCCCGAGTAAATTGACTTTTTGAGACACCTAGTCTTTCTTCTGTTACTGGAACAGTTGTTTCTTCTACTTTAGTTCTATCAGCAGCACTTCGTGTCCTTCTTGCAGTAAGATCGTCACTTTCTCTAGTTAATGATGATGGTGGAGATTCGCCCATGTATTTTGATTTCGCCTCTTCTTCAGAAATCCTAAAACGTAACGTGTCACCATCATAGCTCTCTACCTGGTCTCTCGGTATATAGAACTTCTCCTTATTTAACAGTCCTTTTTTTAGCAAGACATAGTTTGGGCCAACCTCTTGTACTTCTCACAAGTCTTCGTCTCCCCTGCCTCGTGCTTCTTTTTTAATTACATCATTCCAGTCTATGTTACTATTTGCTATAACCACTACTTAGATAGATATATAATGCTTTATAATAATTATAGAAATTTGTTGTAGAATGACTTGGATACTAATTATATGTGTAGACTTTTTTTGATCTAGCTAGAGGCATATCATTTAATGTAGCTGATGGTATGGTATTTACATAGAATAAAGTGACTACGGTAGTTTGATCGTTGGCGATTGAAGCGTAGTGGTTTCAGAATTTGGTAATTCGGCACCCTACTCTTCAGCCTCGTCATCGCTCATAATGTATACATTTAAAGATCTTTATACTTAATAAAAAATTTCACCTAATTTATGAACAATAGGTTTGGTTTGAGTAGTTCTAAGTGAATGATCATTACTGCTGACAAATTATGTCGTCTACCATCATTGCCATATTATTGAAATGATTAAGGGAATATCCATTTGCGATCTTACACAAGTAGATTAGTATGATAAAATGGACAATATAATATGAGAATAATATTACTAATCTCTTCATTATAAAATGGATGATCAACCGCTATATAGTATCAAGCTCAGAATGCAGATATGGTACTAGGCACGCTCTGGACTATTATACTGATAATAGTGGCCATAATAATCATAATACTATTACTAAAGTTCCTTTTTGCAATAATAGCGATTGGTCCTATCGTAATGGAGCAACAACAGCAAGAATTACATATAATATCTAATATGATGTCACAAACGTTACAGAGATTCTGATAGTCAGATTTTAAAGTCTGATAACACTATATAGTATAGAATTAGGACGATCTCTCCAATAGTATATTTCAAAACTGAAAGTATTAAAGCATAGTTTGTGCATGGATAATTATGACGAAAATGATCTCTAATGTATTAGTTGTGGCTTTGGTTTTATCTTTTGGTATTCTGCTGGCAAGCGCTGGCGTGACCACTACATTGTTGGGTGCTAATTTGTTGGCAGGAAAGGCGAGCACGAATTCTACTGCGAAATCAGGTAACATGACTGCTGGCACAATGAATAAGACAGGGGAAGGCAAAATGAAAAATGCGACTCTATCTGGTCACGGAACTCGAGCTGCACCATACGCGGCAACCGCTAATACGTCAAAAGCAGGTAATGCAACAGCTGGTAATGCTACAGAGGCAGGTAATGCAACAGCTGGTAATGTGTCAAACGCAGCTGGTAACGCTACAAAAGCGGCAGGCGGCGCTCTATCAAATCTCAGCAAAGCAGTGGGTGGCGGTCTTAAGGGATTAGGTAATTTAATATCAGGAGGCAAAAAGTAAAATCCATTTACTTAACTATAGAGTACTGCGAAAGTATACTAATATCTTCAATATTGAGCATGTCATAATCAACATGCCATCGATTATTCCTCGACGCTATGGTGCTTGAGATAATGCAGTATTCATACTCTCTTATTGTATGTTTAACTGAAATATAACAACAATTTTAGATATCTATCAAAGAACCATATTAATCTGGTATAAAGACAAGACGAATTCAGTAAACAATATTAATAATGCAACGATTTAATATTCCAATATTACCGTCTGAGAATAAAATCAAATTCTTAAGATGAAATATTGTATAAATGATTTTATGTCAGAACATACTTAGTACGACTGTATATTACTTGGAATAATAATTACTAGACGCCATACTCATGACAACGTTCACGTCCCATATCGGTGAGTAGAACATTTGCATCACCATCCAACAATTCTAAGGGAGCGTTACCGATATTTTCCAACATATGACCTCTCAGTGCACCCTTAACTATATCTAAACTGTATTCACCTAACACAGCTTTTTGTATTTCTTCAATGGGAAATACATAGGGCCTTTGATTCGGCTCGCTATCGGCAATTTTATTGTCTTCATTGTTCCTCCTACAGAGTTCTTTCATAAAAGTCTGAACTATTAATCTGTCAGTCTTTTGAGGATTGTTAATACTCATCGTAGACATAGATAGTTCACGTATAATTAAAACATGACTTGAGTAATGATGAGGGGGTGGGGTGGGTAGTAGCGGTTCGTCAGTGCATAACTCTGCAAAATCTACTAGGTAAGAAATATTTGCAGATTTGAAAATTTAAAAGCATGTATATTGTAGCAATGTTTGCTGTAATGGTCGGCCAGGACCTCATTGGGATGAGCAGCTGCATACGAATACACTACTTATACACCAAAATCATGCCCGAGTAAGAGGATGTCTCTAAAACCTAGTTGAGATACCAGTTGATGTATGACTTCTACAGTAGTCTTGCCATTGTAGCCAGTTAACGGTTTTGAAGAATCGTCCAATCCACGAAGGTCAGGTGCAATAACAATATGGTTTTTTAGCCAGAGCTGGCATTATATGGCGCCATTCATACCAAGTTTCAGTTTACCCATGTAATAAGTAGAGGACCACCGTGTCCTCCAATAACATAATGGACTTGAATACCATAAACAGAAGCAGCATGATGAGAAAATGTCATGTTATCAATATTAAAGAATATGCCAGTAGGCTATTGATTTGCAAAATGTGATGATGACAAGGTTTAATTATTCTGGAACCCCTGTAATTGCTGTGCATTTGCAATCTGAATTTGGTTTAATTCCAATAAGCTAAGTGCAGTGCTAGTCAAATGGCAATAAACGGTTCATACAGTCCTTTCGCTTTTCCCAGGTAATCATAATCTATGCTTCTTGTATCTTTTCAATTTGATGGATAATGTCGATTATTTGAGTCTAGTTATTTTTGATTACCATCTTTATTATGAATGATCAGTACAGGAATACTAACATTGTCAATGACTTTTCTTGCGGTACTGCCGATTGACCTTAGTGAGGCTGCTATAGTGCTACTTGTCATTACGATCAGATCAGCATTTCCCGAATTGGCAAGATTAATTATCTCCTCATCAACAGATCTACCAGTTGCAATCCTGAATGAGATACGACTTTTGCTCCCGCATTTTTACAAAGATTTAACTATTCGTCGATTATTTTCTTTGCTTGACCATGTGCTGTAACTGTTACATTTTTTAAGTCATCTGCCCCATTCTTGAGCTTTTCTACAGCGCTATTCTCTGTACCGTTGCTGTTTTCCAATTTAGTTTCTTCGTTCTGAATAGATGCTACCAAACTTGACTTTGATATTTCATCAATATTTTCGATTACAAACAATATATTAATTTCTGCTCCAGTTGCATTTGCTATGTAGATAGCATGTCCTAGTGCCTTATCTGACATTTCGGTATTGTCATGAGGAACTAAGATCTTTGAATATGCAGAAGGAACTATTGTGTTTGGATCCGGAGGTAACTCTTCAGTAGATCTTAATCCCGAGTCTGGTAGAAAAGTAGAATCACTCTCATTGCCAATTATGCTCTTTTCATCATCATGAATTTGTGACAAAAATCTTAACTTGTTTAATGATCCACCAATATTATATTTATAACTTTCAAGAATGCAACTTTCTTAGCACATTCTTGGAAATTTCCAAAATCTCAAGTTTATTAGATCATGATACAATTGAATTTGTCAGTAATTTTGATTTTACTCGCACCAAAGTAATACACGTATTCACATAAATAGATTCAATGACTCGCTAATAGTACCCAATATTAAACAACAAGACCTGTGATAAGGCATCGGAATGATAATGTCAAAGTCTACGCAAATTTTCTATGTATGGTTCCCTGCTGATTTAATTAATATCGATATAGGAATCGTGCTGATTTTAACTCCTTATTGCTGCTGATTGACACAGGCAAGACACCATTCAGTTTCTATCGGAGGATGTGTCGTTTGTGCAGTACCTCTTGCACTAGTACCGATATCTACTGTATCTTTATCGGAAAGAACTCGGATAAGGTATTTGGATTGATTTCCACATTTATTACATTTCATATTCATCATGTTATGGCAGATTTTACTTAAAAGAATTGTATGCGTAGATCAGGATTATACATCATTACATGTTAACACAAATTTTCTCCCTGTATTATATAAAAGAAAAAGAACCAACTCTGATCTCTTGTTAAGATATTCCTGGTCTGTTTCTTCATTAATAGCCCAAGTCTTCGAGCATCTTCAAAATCCTCCTCACTTTTTGCTATGATCGTATAAAATTTTGATCGTTTGAAGTTCTTCGAGCTGCAGTAAGTTCATGTTGTTTTATCTATGCAAGTGACATCTTTTGCTTCGTAATCTTTAGTAAGACTTTTAACTCAATGCTACCCTTTTTAAGTCTATAAATTATTGTGTCACTATGTTACTGCGACGTGTATATAGCAATACCGTATGCTAATACGAAAAGCCTATGAAGATTACATGGCAGATACAGAAAGCAAATATAGCTAACCTATAAAGTGCATGGACTAACTAATGTAATAATATTAATGACATTTTATGCCTAACCCTCATATTTTTATAGGTTTGATTATAAAACTAGAATCAAGGAAAGATCTTGATTACATCTGCAAATCTTTTTCTTAGACTCACTATACTCGTATTTCCGGCTAGTGCCATGCGTCCTTGACTAACTTTTTCTCCTTCTTTAACACAGGCAGCGTATAATA